>NZ_CP107939.1:7517377-7819308 GCF_036046055.1 Nocardia sp. NBC_00403 | reverse complement strand
GCGTCTACCAGGGCGGCAATGCTGTCGAGTAACCGCCAGTCGGTGCTGTGGTGGGCGCGGGACGGGCCGTCGAATGACAGAAAGGCGCCCGCTTCGGCGACTCGGCGATGAATTCTATTGTCGGGAAACCGATGTAGATGTCCGAGGATTACGCGGTGTGCCGGCACGGCGTGGGTGCCGCACAGGAGGTTCAACATTTCCACGCCCGCGGATCCGGCTTCGAGGTGCACACCGATGGGTGCGTCGGTGTCGTGATGTGCCTCGGCCGCGGCGGTCGCGACGTACTGGGCATGGTCATCGATGCGGTGATAGGCGCCGGCGATCTTGATCATTCCGGCGCGCACGCCGGGACCGGTCAGCTCGTGAACGAACAATCCGGCCAGTCCGTCGTAGACGCGGTCCAGCTCGTCGCGGTTGTAGTGTTTGGCTTGATGCAGGCCGGTTGCCGCAATGATCTGCACGCCTGATTGCCGGGAGAGGCCACGCAGCATCTCGGTCCGCGGTCCCATGCCCCACGGCGTCCACTGCACGACCGCTCGGCCGCCGAGCGCGGCGAAGGCGTTCAGTTCGGCGAGCGCTGCCGCGCGATCGTCGAGTTCCTGGCCGGGCAACATCGGTGAGCTGAGGAACAGGTGGTCATGGGCATCGCAGACGCCGAGGTGCTCCGGTCGGAGATCGCCGAGCACCGTCCGGATGGCCGCACTCATTGCTGCTCGGCGTCGGCGAGAGCGGTTGCCGCCACCCGCAATCCGGCCAGCGCTTTCGGCACGCCGATATACGGCGCGAGGTGGACGAAGACCTCGATGATCTCCGTGCGGGTCATGCCGACCCGCAGTGAGCTTTTGACGTGCCCAGATAGCTGCGGGTCGACACCGCCGAGCGCGGTGAGCGCGGCCAGGTTGATCAACTGGCGGTCGCGCAGCGACAACCCCTCGCGTTGGTAGGTGCCGCCGAACAGGGCCGTTACCAGCCAGTCGGCGAAGCCGGGCGCGAGCTGTTCGAGACCGGGCAGCGTGGCCAGCTGGGTGGCCTCATCTTGGAGCGCGTCGAGCATTCGGTATCCCTCGGCGCGGTCGAACCGTGCTGGCACCAGTCGCTCGGACAATGCTCGGTCGCTCGTCGCTGGTTCGGTTGTCATGGCACTGCCCTCGCTCCGTCGAATCTTGTAACGCTCTGATCGTTACGAGACACTAACACATGTAACGGATAAAGCGTTACGATGCATGTCGTGACCAAAGAGGACAAGTTCGCCTTTCGCTTCGACTGTGGCGCGACCTGGTTGAACCTGCTCGCCACGAAGGGTCGTACGTTCAGTGCTGGTCCGGTCGAGCGGATCGCGACCCCGGACCGGCTTGCCGAGTGGCTGGAGTTGTGCGACCTTGCCTCGGCCCGGACTCCGGATCAGCACGATTTGGACCTGGCCTGGCAGCTGCGAGAGACGCTGCGCACCTTGGCATTGGCCACCGTCGACCAGCAGCCGGCCCCTGCGTCGGCTGTCGCGGAGCTGTCCACCTTCTTGGCCGAGCACGACCGCCCGGTCCAGTTGATCTCGGGCCACCGGTTGCGCCGTGAGCCGCCCGCGACGGTGACCGATGCCCTTGCCCGCATCGCCCGCCAGGCCGCAGACCAGTTGACCGGTGCGGACCGGGCATTGCTGAACAGCTGTCCGGAACACGATTGCCGCGGCGTGTTCATCGATCCGGACGGCCGGCGTCGCTGGTGTCCGTCGCCCGCGTGTGCGAGCCGTGGTCGGGTCCGCGCGCACCGCGCTCGCCGCAGCGCCGAAGAGGCGCAGTGAATCGTCCGTTCGGTAGCCGCTATTCGGCGGTGGGTTCGAGTTCCTCGCCGACTTCGGGTGGTGGGGTGGTGGCCGCATCGATCTGCTCGCCGATGTAGCGGATCGTCACGGCGACGACCGCTGCGAAGGGGACCGCGAGGAAGGCTCCGACGATGCCGTACAGCGATCCACCTGCGGTGATGGCCAACAGCACGAGGACGGCGTGCAGCTTCATGCTGCGGCTCTGGAGCACCGGCTGCAGCACATTGCCCTCGAGCTGCTGCACCGCGATGATGATGCCGAGCACGATCAGCGCCGTGGTCAAACCGTTGGCTACCAACGCAACCAGCACCGCGAGCGCACCGGCGACGAAGGCGCCGACGATCGGGATGAAGCCACCGATGAACGTGATCACGGCCAGGACAAGAGCAAGCGGCACACCGAGTATCACCAACCCGGCACCGATGAATATCGCATCGATCAAGCTGACAAGCGCTTGGGTGCGGATGAAACCGCCTAGGGTGACCCAGATTCGACTCAGCACCTCCTCTAGGTGGCGGCCGGTGCGGCTGCCGAGCGTGTTGTGTAGCCAAGGCATGAAGCGCGGCCCGTCCTTGATGAAGAAGAACGACAGCGTGAGCACCAGGACCAGTGTGACGATCGCCGACGTCGCGGCGCTCACCCCGCTGAAAACACCGGTCGCGATCCGCTCGGTGCTGGACTGCAGCCGTTGCACGATCGCGTCGACCCCGGAATCGAGTTGTTCCTGCTGGATTCTCAGCGGCGGACCCTGCAGCCAGTCGCGCACTTTATTGACGCCTGCTGTCGACTTGTCGGCGAGCTCAGGGGCCTGATCGACGACCGAGGGCACGATCAGTGCCACAATCCCGGCGAGCAGTCCGAGGAAACCGACCAGGGTGACCGCGGCCGCCGCGGCCGGGCGCAGGCCGTGCTGCGTGAGCCACCGCGTCGGCGGCCACAACACGGTGGTGACGACGATCGCGAGCAGGACCGGCAGCACCGCCACCCACAGCTTCGCGAGGACGAAGCCGATTACCCAGGTGCCCGCCGCGATCGCGACGATGCACACCGCCCACTTGGCGAGCCACAGCACTCCGGTGCCGATGACATCGCCGCGGTCGGGCGTCGATTTGCCTTCGTTCAGCTCGCTCACGGCCCCAGTCTTGCATGCGTCCGCGGGGTGAGCGGTGATTGTTCGGGCCGTCCGGTTTACGCCGTTCCCGGTTCTACGGTCGAACCGAATTCAGGAAATCCGAGACCAGCGGGCCTGCGGTGGTGCGGAACTCGTCGAAGTACGCGTGTCTGGCACCCGGGATCAGCCGCAGCTGAGCTCCGGGGATGCGATCGGCGAGCAATGCTGCGTTCGCTGCCGGATTGAAACGGTCGTCGGTGCCGTGCACGACCAACGTGGGAACGCCGATGTCGGGCAGGGCATCCCACGCGTCGTGCCTGGCGCTCGCGAGGAGATGTCGTCGTCGAGCGTAGGCAGGCATGGTCGGGTCGCCCAGGGTGTTGAACGGTCCGGGTGTGGTCGCCGAATAGGTCGGGGTGTACATCAATTCCAGCAGCGCCGCTCGGGCGGCCGCCGGATCGGGATCGGCCAGCGAGCGGCGGACCTCGTTGTCGCGTTCGATGGCGTGCCGTCCTCCCGGTGTGGTGCAGCCGAGTACGAGGGCGCGCACCCGATCCGGATGGCGGGCGGCCAGCCATTGCGCGACTCGGCCGCCCATCGAGGTGCCGTACACGTCGGCGCTGTCGATGCCGAGATCGTCGAGGACGGCGATGGCGTCGTCGGCGAATCCTGTTGTGCTGTATGGCGTATCGGGCTTGTCGCTGTCGCCGGTGCCGCGATAGTCGAAGGTGATCGTCTGGTGGCGGGCGTGGAAGTCGTCGCGAACGCCGTCCCACCAATGGTGGTTGTTCGCCTGTCCGGCAAGCAGGATCAGTGGGGCGCCGTCGCCTTGTGTTTGGTAGGCGATGCGAACGCCATCGGTGGACTTGGCGTGGGGCACAGTGGTTCCTTCCGGTGTCAGGCCGTCGGTTGCTCGTGCGGCTGTCGGAGGCCGTCGAGTACCAGATCCAGGCAGCGGCGCCAGGCCGGTGGCCCTGCAGTCTCGCCGAGTAGCGACAGCGCCCACAGCAGATTCACGACGTCTTCGTCTCGCGCGTCTGCGCGCATCGCGCCGGAGCGGCGGGCCCGGTCGAGCAGTACCGAAAGGTGTGACATTCCGCGATGGCAGGCCTGCGTGAGTTGCTCGGCGGCGGGATGGTCGCCGGTGAAGGCCTCGAGTAATCCGCGGTCGGTGGTGAGCTGGTCGAGCAGGGCCTCGGTGAACCCGGTGAACGCAGTCCACGCGTCCGGCTCGCTCGCGGCGCGGGCGGCGAATTCGTCCAACGCGGCCAGCCGCGGCGGCAGCAGCGCGTCGATGAGTGCATCGCGGTGCGGGAAATGGTTGTACAGCGTCCCGATGCTGACGCCCGCGCGCCGTGCGATTTCCTCCAATGAACCATCGAGCCCCTGCTCGGTGAACACACCGGTGGCCGCACGCAACAGCTTCTCGCGATTGCGGGCCGCGTCCCGGCGCAGGGGTCTGGTCATGCCCGCATTCTACAAAAATCGAGGGGTGCCTCGGATTCGTGCTATCTTCGCCGAATATGAGGCCCCCCTCAATCTTGGAAGGAATCCCATGCCCACCACGCGAACAGCAGTGATCATCGGCGTCGGGCCCGGTCTCGGCATGTCCATGGCGCGGCGTTTCGGCCGCGAAGGTTTCCGCATCGCGCTTGTCTCACGCAGCGATGCGCGGCACGGCACCTATCTGCGCGATCTCGCATCCCTCGGGATCGATGCCACCGCGCACACCGCCGACGTCACCGATCGCGACCGGCTGCGATCGGTACTCTCCGAGATCGGGCGGGACGGAGGCATCGCGCTGGCCTACTACGGACCCGGTCCGACCCAGCAGCCGGTGCCCATCACCGAAATAGACATGGCGACAGCGCAATCGGCGTTCGAGTGGGTGTGGCCCGCGGTCGACGTGGTGCGCGAAGTGCTGCCGGGCATGCTCGACGACGGCGACGGTGGGCTGCTCTTCGCGGGCGGTTTGTCCAGCGTGCGCCCCATGCCGATGCTCGGCCAACTCGTGCTGGCCTCGGCAGCGCTGCGGAACTATGCGCTCACTCTCCATGCCGCACTGGCCGATCGGGGTGTTTATGCGGGGACGCTCACCATCGGCGGACTGGTGGAACACGGCGACATCCACGCCATGGTGACCGCGGATCCGGAGCGATTCGGCTCCCCGGACGGCCACACCCTCGACCCCGATCGGCTCGCAAACACCGCATGGGGCATGTACCGAACGCGCGATCGCGCGGAGGAAGTCTTCGACGCGTTCGGTGGATGAAGATCGAAGTAGGTTGCTACGAGGCTGCTTCCCTGCGCGGCGCCTCGGCGGCGGTCAGGCGCCGACGACGGAATTCATGATGGTGCCCGCGCTGGTGGCCACCACGCCACCGATCATCGCTCCCGCGATCATCTTCGGTGATTCGAGCTGGCCGCCGCTCCACTTCTCCCATGCGAACCTCCCTCCCGCGTAGGTGATGCCGGAGACACCGGACAGCAGCACGAACCAGTTCAGGTACCGGACCATCTGCAGGATCTTGTCCGAAGTAGGCGGCGCCTCGGGGGACGGGTTGCCGATCTGAGCGAGGACGGCGTCATAGGCGGCGGTCAGAATCATGGATGTGCTCGTTCCGTATCGAGGTGGGCGAGGATGGCTAGCTCGAGCGAGTTGTCCAGATGATTGCCAGATCTATACCGCACAGTATGTGGGGCAGTCGCCGTTTGCGTGGCGAGATCGCGCGACCTTGTCGGGAATGTCCGATCCTGTTCAGGGGGATGAATCTGTGGGACAAGGCTATTCGGATCGGAGAAAGGGGCTTCGCCTCGACGGGCTTGCTCCACCCGGCCTGTGGGTCGGTTCGCCCGGCGAAAACCCCCTGAGGTGTCCGCGACGTATGTTCCACGTGTGGTGAGTGACTCTATCGCCTTCGCTGTTGGCTTGTCGGCCAATGGTTTTCGATACGAATCGAGTGGCGAATGGGTGAAGTTGGATAGCCATTGTCGACTATTGTCGGGATGCGGTGGGGCTTGTTCTGATCAGCGGGCCTGCCATGGGTGACATGACCGAATAAGGGGAGTGTGGGGTAATGGAGCCAGGTCCCGTCGGACCTGCGGCCGCCGCCGGTCGCTAGGCGATCGAGGCCGTGAGCCGTGCGGTGGCCGCACTCGGAAAGGGTCGCAGCGAGCATATGCATGCTTTCGCGAGTGATGTGCGGGAAGGCGGCGATGTCTTTCCCGATGCCGACCGGCGGATTGCGATATCGATCGACCGGGACGGTCAGGTGCTGCACGAACCCATGGGCCCGGATGGCGACCCTTACTCCTGCTGGATGCGGGAACTGGAAGGCCAAGGGGTGGATACGGACCGGATGATGTCCGACATGACGACGGTATGGGATTTTCTCCGACACGATCCGAAGTGGGAACTCGATCCCGGTCGTAGCTATGGCGGTGTCGTCTTTTTCGGCAGTCAGGATATCGGCGGCTCTGCCGTTGTCGCGAACCTCGTTCGCGACCTCGGGCCAGGTGACATGCCCGTGGTGTTCTCGGGCTCGTACGGCGAGGCCGCGAAATTCAGGTTGGTCGCGGAGAAGCTCGGCTTGAACTCCGACCGGATCATCGAGGAGCCGCTGGCCACGAACACCGGGCAGAATGCGGTGAACTCGGCGGCGCTACTGAAAGAGCGCGGCCGCGATGTCGGATCGATCATTGCTGTGTGCACACCGCAACACGCACGTCGTGTCGAGAGCACGATCAGGAAGCAGTGCCCAGACGTGCAGCATGTCGCCATGGTCACGGCGGACGTGTCCGTGGAGAATTACATCCGCTACGGCTATAGGACGATCCCTGACGAAGCCCGTGTTCCGCAAGAGGTTGTGTCGGCGATCTTGGGCGAAATAAAACGCCTGGACGAGTATCCCCGCGAAGGCCATATCCTGGAACAGGAAATACCGGATGACGTGCGTGAAGCGTATGCCCGATTGAGTCAGACATTCCAGCCCACCGCGAAGCGGTATTAGCGGCAGCGCCCGGCCGAGCAGCAGCGATGGCTCACGTTGGCGCGACGCGTACTCTCCCCGGTGGCCGAGCTCGAAGCCGGGAACCAGTGACAACACTCGTATGGCGGGTGCGTGCGCATCCGCCTGGGACACGCAACCCGGCCGGGTGATCAGCGCAGGGCGAGGGCGAGGAAGAAGTCGACGCGGTCTTCCAGACGGGAGAGGTCTCGGCCGGTCAGTTCTTCGATGCGTTGGATGCGGTAGCGCAGGGTGTTGACGTGGACGTGGAGCAGATCGGCGGACTTGGTCCAGGAGCCGGAGGCCTGGAGGAAGGTTTCCAGGGTGTGGACCAGATCCGAGCGGTTGTCCTGGTCGTAGTTGGTGAGGGGGTCGAGCAGGCGCAGCCGGAACATCCGGCGGACCTCGTCGGGGACGCTGGCGAGCAGCAGCATGTGGGTCGCCAGCTCGTCGTGCCCGACGACGCTGGTGGGCTGGTGGCGATCGGCTGCCAGGCGGCGGGCGTAGCGAGCCTCCTCCACGGCCCCGCGCAGACCTTCGCCGTCGACCACGCCGCTGACGCCGACCGACAGTTGGCTGCCGCGCAGGCCGGGCTCCAGAGCTGCTACGGCCCGGTGGATTTCGTCGATGACCGAGCTGTCGGTGCCAGCGGGTATCAAAGCGATCGCCTCACCGTCGACGACGCCTGCGGCGGGCCTTCTGCCGTAGAGGATTTCGCGCAGGAGCACGCGTAATTCGCCGGGGCGCAAGGTATCTGCCTGCGCTGCGGCCACCACGGCGATATAGGACTCGGCGGAGCCGAGGCCGGTCAGTTCGAGGCGGGAGATGATTTCGGCGGGCTTGGCGTCGGACACGATCAGTTCGATGAGTTCCTGGGCAAGGCGGCCCTCGGCGCTCTGCCGGTCGTCCTGGCGGGCGCGTTCGAGGGACACAACGGCCGCGAGCTCGCCGGTCAAGGCACGGCGTTCCTCGGGCCAGTCGCCGCAGTCGCCCTCGAAGACCAGAAACCAGTCGGCCGCCCGTGACGTGCGGTGCTCGTCGACGGCGAACAGTGAATAGCGCGCGCTCTGGTGGGTCAGCACATGGGGCAGGCGGCGGGCGTTGAGGAAGGCCGCCGTCACCTCGGTGGGCGGCGGGGGCGGGCCCGCAACCACCCGGCCGGTCGAGGACATGACCCAGCAGCGCATGCCGAGGTCGCGTTCGATGAGTTCCAGCACCGAGCCGAGGCCCGAGCCCGCGACCAGCTGGCGATGTCGGTCGAGGACGGCGGTCAGATCGGCGGCGCGGCCGGTGGAGAGGTTTCTGGTGATTTGCTCGGTTACCGTCGCGAACGCAATGTTCTCCGGAACCCGGAACAGCGGGATGCCGTGTTTGCGGCACGCCTCGACGATGTCGGGCGGTGCGCCGCCGTACTTGGCATCACCGGCGGCCAGGCCTGCCACGCCTGCTCGGGCCAGTGCTTGGACGAAGATCTCGCTGTCGGCGGGCGTGGAGCGCCATTGCAGGCCGGTCAGCACCAGCTCCCCACCGGAGAGGTAGCGGCTGGGATCGAGCATGTCCGTGGTTACCACCCAGCGAACGAAGCGGTCGAGCTGGTTCTCGCCGGTCACGAGCTCCAGCCCTAGGTCCGTCATGGTGAGTAGGGAACGTAGGCGCACGTGGTGGACGCTAACAGTCGAGGGGCTTGGACATACCTACAAAGAATCCGGTGTGAACTGGCGCACAGTTCGGATTTCTCGTTTCTAGCTGCGCTGATCCCCAGCGGGTGTACTTACCGGACACGTTGAGACCCCGATGGGAGACCGGATGTCAGGTGAGATTGGATGGCTCAACTCACTGCCTCTCGACCACGCGGAGGCGGAGCTGCTGACCTGTTGCGCGTCCCGGACCTGGGCGCGAAAGGTGGTGGCGCGCAGACCATATGAGAACAGCGAAAGCCTGATAGCGGCCGCGGTGACCGGAGTGTGCGAGCTGAGTTGGCCGGATGTCGAGGAGGCGCTGTCGGCGCACCCGCGCATCGGTGAACGATCCAAAGTGGCTGCAGCAGTGGCAGTTTCGTTCGCAAGTGCGGAAAAGGCACGGCGCGAGGCACATTGGTCGCGCAGCGAGCAATCCGGGGCCGCGACCGCCGACCCCGCGGTGCTGCGCGAACTCGCCGCAGGAAATTTTGCTTACGAAGAACGGTTCGGGCATGTCTTCCTGATCCGCGCGACCGGCCGCAGTGCCGAGGAAATGCTCACTGAGCTGCGTAAACGCCTGGACAACGCGGTCGAAGACGAGCGTGTGGTCATTGCGGCGGAGCTCGCCGAGATCACCAGGCTCCGGGTGCGGAAGCTGCTGGAGCAGCGATGAGCCTGTCGACCCACGTGCTCAATGCGGCCACCGGCCGCCCCGCCGCCGGACTGCTGGTCCGACTGGCGACGGTCGAGGGCACCGTGCTCGCCGAGCATCGCACCGACGCCGACGGCCGGATCAAGGACCTGCCCGCCCCCGCGGCCGGTGCGCACCGCCTGACCTTCGAGACCGGCGACATCAGCCCGTTCTATCCGTCGGTCTCCATCGACTTCACCATCGCAGACCCAGCCGAGCACCACCACGTGCCGCTGCTGCTCAGCCCGTATTCCTACTCCACCTATCGAGGTAGCTGAACAATGTCGATCAAGCTAGGCCCCAATAGATACGGCAAGTCCGAGAACCGTGTCGTCAGGGTGACGAAAACCGGTGGCATCCATGAGATCCGAGATCTCAACGTCAGCGTGGCGTTGTCCGGAGACATGGACGACACTCACCTCACCGGCGGCAATGCCGCGGTGCTGCCGACCGACACCCAGAAGAACACCGTCTTCGCCTTCGCGAAGGAGCACGGTATCGCCTCGCCGGAAGAATTCGGCCTGCTGCTCGCCCGGCATTTCGTCGACTCCCAGCCGACCATCGAGCATGCCAGGGTTTCGCTGGAGGAGTACGCCTGGGAGCGCATCGTCGTCGGCCCCGGCGACCGGCAGCACTCCTTCGTCCGCTCCAACCAGGAGATCCGCACCGCCCGCGTGCACAACGACGGTGACAATGCCTGGGTGGTCACGGGATTGAAGAATCTGGTGGTCCTCAACTCCACCGGCTCGGAGTTCCACGGCTTCATCAAGGACAAGTACACGACGCTGCGCGAAGCCTATGACCGCGTCCTCGCGACCGAGGTCAACGCGGAGTGGCGGCACATCGCCGTCCCCGACGACTGGGACAAGTCCTACCTGAGGGCCCGCCGCTGCCTGCTGGAGGCGTTCGCGCAGACCCACAGCCTGTCGCTGCAGCAGACCCTGTACGCCATGGGCAACCGGGTCCTCGACACCTGCCCGGAGATCGGCGAGGTCCGGCTTTCGCTGCCCAATAAGCACCATTTCGTGGTGGATCTGTCTCCGTTCGGCCTGGAGAACGACAACGAGGTGTTCTGGGCCGCCGACCGGCCCTACGGCCTCATCGAAGGTTCGGTCCTGTCCGAGGACGCCCCCGGCGCAGGGCCCGCCTGGGACTGAATCGGGAGTGACAATGGATTTTCTACGACCAACCACCTGGGCCCAAGCGCTCGAGCTGAAGGCCGACCGCCCGGACGCCACCCCGATCCAGGGCGGCACCGACATCATGGTCGAGCTCAACTTCGACAAGGGCCGTCCTGCCGCATTGCTCGATCTCAATCAATGCCGCGATCTGTTCGAATACGAGGAGTGTGACGGCAAGTTCCGGATCGGGTCGGGCGTTCCCTATGTGCGGATCATCAACCGGCTCGGTGACCGGCTGCCCGGCCTGGCGCAGGCATCACGCACGGTCGGTTCGCCGCAGATCCGCAACCGCGGCACGGTCGGCGGCAATCTCGGCGGCGCGTCACCGGCCGGTGACGCCCACCCCGCGCTGCTCGCAGGCGATGCGGTGGTCGAGGTGGAGTCGGCCGCGCGCGGCAGTCGCATGATCCCGATCGACGACTTCTACGTGTGGGTCAAGAAGAACGCACTCGAGCCCGACGAGCTCATCCGCGCAGTGTGGCTCGCGCCCGCGCAGGGGCCGCAGTATTTTGCCAAGGTCGGCACCAGGAACGCCATGGTGATCGCGGTGTGTTCGTTCTCCATCGCGCTCTACCCCGACACCCGCTCGGCAAGGACCGGCATCGGCTCGGCAGGTCCGACACCGCTGCGTGCGACGCCTGCCGAGGAATTCCTCGCCACCCAGCTGGCCTGGGACGACCCCGCCCCGCTCACCGAAAGGGTGCTGCGCGAGTTCGGCGCGCTCGCCGCCGCGGCCGCGAAGCCGATCGATGATGTGCGAGGCACCGCGGACTACCGCAAGCACGCACTGTCGGTGCTGGCGCGGCGCACCTTGACCTGGGCATGGAACGACCATCTAGCAGAGAGGAGGGCGGCCTGATGCGCGTGACCTTCGATGTGAACGGCTCGACGGAAACCGTCGACGACGTCTGGGAGGGGGAGAGCCTCCTCTACATGCTCCGTGAGCGAATGGGCCTTCCCGGCTCCAAGAACGCCTGCGAGCAGGGCGAATGCGGTTCGTGCACAGTCTATTTGAACGGCACCCCGGTCTGTTCCTGTCTCGTAGCGGCAGGCCAGGCACAGGGCTGTTCGGTGCGGACCGTCGAGGGCCTCGCCAAGGGCGACAAGCTCGATCCGATGCAGCAGGCGTTCGTCGAGGCGGGTGCGGTCCAATGTGGTTTCTGCACACCGGGTCTCATCGTCCAGGCGCACGACCTGGTCGAGCACAACCCCGACCCGTCCGATGTGGAGATCCGCGAGGCGCTGGCCGGAAACCTGTGCCGCTGCACCGGATACGAGAAGATCCTCGACGCGGTTCGGCTCGCGGCACGACGTAAGGCGGCCAAATGACCAGGGTTGTTATCGAGAACGCGTACATCGCACCGGTCGTCGGACCGGAGATCGCGTCCGGATATCTCGTCGTCGACGAGGGCAGGATCGAGTCGCTCGGTGCGGGGCCGGCGCCGCTGCTGATTGATGCCCAACGCATCGACGGCGCCGGCTGCCTGGTCACCCCCGGCTTGGTCAACACCCACCATCACCTCTACCAGTGGGCGAGCCAAGGCCTGTTCCAGGACTCGACGCTCTTCGAATGGCTGACCGGGCTCTACCGCACCTGGGCCCGCATGGACGCCGAGGTGGTCTACGGGGCCGCCTCCGCAGGCCTCGGCTGGCTGGCGCTGACCGGTTGCACCACCAGCAGCGATCACCACTACATCTTCCCCAAGGGTCGCGGCGATCTGTTCGAGGCCGAGGTGCGCGCCGCACGGGAGATCGGTCTGCGTTTCCACCCGTGCCGCGGCTCGATGGACCGCGGGCAGGCCGACGGCGGCCTGCCGCCGGACGAGGTGGTCGAGGACCGCGACGAAATCCTTTCCCACACCACCGAAGTCATCGACACCTACCACGATCCGTCGTTCGATTCGATGCTGCGGGTCGCCGTCGCGCCGTGCTCGCCGTTCTCGGTCAGCGAGGGCCTGATGCTCGACGCCGCCACGCTGGCGCGGGCCAAAGGCGTTCGGCTGCATACCCATCTCGCCGAAACGCTCGACGAGCAGGAGCACTGCATCGAGCAGATGGGGTGCACCCCTGTCGAATACATGGAGAAGCTCGGTTGGCTCGGCGAGGACGTCTGGTTCGCCCACGCGGTGCACCTGCACGACGCCGATATCCGCCGGTTCGCCGAAACCGGCAGCGGCTCCGCGCATTGCCCGAGCTCCAACGCCAGGCTCGGCGCAGGTATCGCCCGCGTCACCGATCTGCTCGCCGCGGGCGCGCCCGTCGGCCTCGGTGTCGATGGTGCGGCGTCGAGCGAGCTGACCTCACTCGCCGGAGAGATGCGCCAGGCCATGCTGTTCCAGCGGGCGGTTCACGGCCCGACGGCGTTCACCGCGCGCCAGGCGCTGCAGATAGGAACCATGGGCGGCGCACGCAATCTCGGCCGCCACAACGAGATCGGCAGCCTCGAGCCGGGCAAGCTCGCCGACATCGCCATGTGGCGGGTCGACGGCTTCCGCGCCGCGGTCGAGGACCCGGTGTGCGCCCTGGTCTTCGGCCCGACCCCACCACTGGCGCGGTTACTCGTCGGCGGCAGGACCGTCGTGGAGAACGACGAGCTGCGCACCGTCTCGCACGACGCGGTCGGCAGGGCAGGCGCAGCGGCGCGGAAGCGGTTGATGGGAGAGGAGTCCCGATGAGTGCGGCACGTACCATCCGATTCCCCGGCGAGGTCGCCGCGCCGGGGAAGGGCGGCATCGGCGAGAGTCCGCTGCGTCCCGACGGCACCCTCAAGGTGAAGGGCGAATTCGCCTACTCCTCCGACCTGTGGATGGACGGCATGCTGTGGGGCGCCACCCTGCGCAGCCCGCACCCGCGCGCCATTATCCGGAGCATCAATATCGCTCCCGCGCTGGCCATAACCGGTGTACACGCGGTGCTCACCGAGGAGGATGTACCCGGCCGCAAGATGTACGGCCTCGACCACACCTGGGATCAGCCGGTCCTCGCCATCGGCGAGGTACGCCACCATGGTGAACCCATCGCCCTGGTCGCCGCCGACCATCCCGAGATCGCCCGCCGCGCCCTCACTGCCATCGAAATCGATTGGGAGGTACTGGAACCCATTACCGACCCGATGGCGGTGGTCTCGGCTCCGAAGCGTCTGAAGGTACAAGAGCGCGGCGGTATCGCCCGTCACCAGCCGGTGCGCGTCGGCGATATCACTGTGGGCCGCGCCCTGGCCACCGTGGTGGTGACCGAGGAGTTCGAGGTCGGCATTCAGGACCAGGCATTCCTCGGTCCCGAATCCGGCATGGTCATTCCGGCCGAGGACGGTGGCCTCGACTTCTACGTCGCCACCCAGTGGCTGCACAACGATCTCTCCCAGATCGGCCCGTGTCTCGGGCTGGCCGACGACCAGATCCGCATGACCATGGCCGGTGTCGGCGGAGCCTTCGGTGGCCGCGAGGACCTGTCCATGCAGATCCACGCGGGCATGCTGGCCATGCGCACCGGCAAGCCCATCAAGATGGTGTACAACCGCGAAGAGTCGTTCTTCGGGCACGTACACCGGCACCCGGCGAAGATGCTCTACGAATACGGTGCCAATGCCAGCGGAAAACTCACCTACGCAAAGGTTGTCATCGTCCTCGATGGTGGTGCGTACACCTCGGCGACACTGAATGTCACCGGTAACGCGTCCTCGCTCGCGGTAGGACCGTACGAGATTCCGCATATCGAGATCGACGCGTACGGTGTCTACACCAACAATCCGCCGTGCGGTGCTATGCGCGGATTCGGCGCTGTCCAAGCGTGCTTCGCGCACGAGTCGATGATGGACAAGCTCGCGGAGGCATTGGAACTCGACCCGGTGCATGTGCGCCAGATCAACGCCGTCTCGCAGGGCTCGAAGCTGGCGACCGGACAGGTGGTGCACGCGCCCGCACCGCTGGCGGAGATGCTCGATCAGGTGCGCGCGATCCCGCTGCCCGAGGTATTGGATGCCTCCGACATCAGGAACCTGCCGGGTGGGGCTTCACAGACCACCCATGGCGAGGGCGTGGTGCGCGGCATCGGCTACGGCGTCGGCATCAAGAATATCTGCTTCTCCGAAGGGTTCGACGACCTGTCGACGGCCCGAGTACGACTGGAAGTCATTGCCGGAGAACCGGTTGCACTGGTACACACCGCGGCAGCCGAAGTCGGCCAGGGACTGGTCACCGTCGAGGCGCAGATCGCACGCACCGAACTCGGGATCGAAAGGGTCACCATCCATCCCGCCGACAACCAGGTAGGTGATTCCGGGTCGTCGTCCGCTTCCCGGCAGACCTACATGACCGGCGGTGCGGTCAAGACCGCCTGTGAGGCGGTGCGGGCGCGGCTGCTCGAGCTCGCCATCGCGCAGGGTCACGGTCCCGCCGCACAGCTGATCGGCGGCAAGGTGGTTTCGGAGACGGGGGAGGTGCTCGCTGCGATCGTCGATGTCCTGAATGAGGGGGTCATCGAAGAAACCCGCGAGTACCACCACCGCCCTACCACCGGGATGGATCCGGTCACCGGCCAGGGGAGCAGCCACACCCAGCTGGCGCTGTGCGTGCACCGCGCGGTCGTCGATGTCGATACCGAACTCGGCCTCGTCAAGGTCGTCGCTCTCGACGCGGTGCAAGACGTAGGAAAGATCATGAACCGCCTGTCCCTGGAGGGCCAGATCCATGGCGGCTCCGCACAGGGCCTCGGCCTGGCAGTTATGGAGGAAATTCGGGTCAAGAACGGAAAAGTGCTCAACCCGTCCTTCACGGACTATCTGATTCCCACCATCCTCGATATGCCTCCACAGAAGCTGGAGATCCTCGAGAACGCCGATCCGCACGCCCCGTACGGGCTGCGCGGCGCCGGAGAGCCACCCACGCTCTCTTCGACCCCTGCCATCGCCTCGGCCATTCGTGACGCGTGCCGATCGCAGGGTGGAAACGTGCACATCAATCGTGTGCCGGTGCGACCGGAAGACATCATCCGGAGCAGTTGATCAACAGGGGCAGCCTGCCTATCTAGGACAGACCCCACAACAGCAGTACCCGAACCGAGCGGTCCGCTCGAGTCCACAAGGACCGGACCGTAGGTCGGCTACGCCCCGAGGAGGGCACGCCATGACCCAAATTCAGACCAAGCCCAGCGCCCCAGAGCCGGTTGCCGGAAGGTCTGCGCTGGACCGATTCTTCCGGCTGAGCGAACGCAAGACCACGATTTCCCGGGAAATCCGTGGCGGTATCACCACTTTCGTCGCGATGGCCTACGTCATCCTTCTGGTCCCGCTCATTCTCGGCGGTGTCGCGGATGTCAACGGTGACAAGCTGAGCATCGCTCAACTCACCACGGCCACGGCGTTTTCCGCAGGACTGAGCACTGTACTGATGGGCCTTGTCGGCAATGTGCCGCTAGCGCTCGCCGCCGGACTCGGCGTGGTACCGGTGGTCGCCTTTCAGGCCGCGCCACACATGACCTGGCCCCAGACCATGGGCTTGGTCTTCCTGATGGGCGTGATCATCGTGGTGCTCGCCGCGACCGGCCTGCGAACGATGATCATCAACGCCATTCCGCTCAGTCTCAAGAACGCCATCGGCGTCGGGATCGGCATGTTCATCGCCATGATCGGCCTTGTCTCGGCCGGTGTCGTCGGCCACGGTTCGCAGACGGGTCCGCCGGTCACGCTCGGGGCCGGTGGTCACCTCTCGGGTTGGCCGGTGGTGATATTCGCGGTCGGACTGCTTGTGATGCTCGCGCTGTTCATCCGCAAGGTGCCCGGTGCGATTCTGATCAGCATCGTCATCGCGACGGTGCTCGCCGTCGCGGTCAATTCGCTGGCGAAGATCGACCCGGCGACGTGGGGCCCTGTCGTGCCGGAGTCGCCGAAAGGCTTCTTCTCCGCACCCGATTTCGGCCTGATGTTCGATGTCGACTTCTTCGGAGGATTCGCCGAAGCGGGCGGACTCGTCGCGGGAGTCGTGCTGTTCACCCTGGTGCTGACCGGCTTCTTCGATGCTATGGGAACGGTTTTCGGGGTCTGTGACGAGGCCGGCCTGCTCGACGAGAAGGGCACCATGCCCGGTATCGGCAAGGTGCTCACCATCGATGGTGTCGCGCAGATTATCGGTGGTGCCAGCGGCGGCGCCGGAAACACGGTCTATGTCGAGTCCGCGACGGGTGTCGGTGAGGGCGCCCGTACCGGATTGACCAGTGTGGTGACCGGTGGGCTCTTCTGTCTCGCAGTCTTTTTCACCCCGCTGGCCGCGGTGGTGCCGATACAAGCGGCCGCTCCGGCATTGGTGCTCGTCGGCGCGCTGATGATGACCCAGGCCCGCAAGATCGACTGGGCCGATCTCGAGGTGGCGGTGCCCGCCTTCCTGACGATCGTGCTGATGCCGTTCACCTACTCGATCACCAACGGTGTCGGCGCGGGTCTGATCGCCTACGTGGTGATCAAGTCGGCGCGCGGCAAATTCCGTGAAATCCATTGGCTGGTTTGGGTTGTCGCACTGGTCTTCGCGGGCTACTTCGGCATCTCGGCCATCGAACTCCTGCTGGGCGGATAAGCCGATGCGTGACCTCGCGACAGAACTCCTGCAATGGCACACGGCGGGCAAGTCCTACGCCGTCGCCACCGTCATCGGTGTCACTGGCAGCGCGCCGCGGCCGCCCGGTGCCGCCCTTGCCGTCGATGCCGAAGGCGCCGTCATCGGAAGCATTTCCGGTGGTTGTGTCGAAGGTGCGGTGTACGAACTCTGTCGCGAGGTGCTGCGCACCGGGCAGTCGATACGCGAAACCTTCGGATACAGCGACGAGGACGCCTTTGCCGTCGGCCTGACCTGCGGCGGTGAGCTCGAAGTGTTCATTCAGGCGATAGCGCCCGAGGAGCACGGGACCATTCGAGCGGTCCTGCAGTCCACCGAGGCGGTCGCGCTGGTACGGGATCTGAATACCGGGGCGGCGATGGCGCTCGGCACCTGGTGGACCCTCGGTGCGACTTTCGACGAGGTGATCGTCGCGGAGGCGCGGGCCATGCTCGACACCGGATCAACCGCCCTGCGGCTCGTCGGCTGCGGGGCCGGGGAGCGCACGATTTTTGTGGAGTCCTATGTACCTGCGCCGCGCATGATCGTCTTCGGTGCAATAGATTTCGCCGCTGCCGTCACCCGCGTCGGGCGCTTCCTCGGCTACCACGTCACGGTCTGCGATGCGCGACCGGTGTTCGCCACCCGCGCCCGATTCCCGGACGCCGACGAGATCGTCGTGGAATGGCCCGACCGCTATCTCGCACGCACCCCGGTGGATTCGCGCACCGTCCTGTGTGTGCTCACCCACGACGCCAAGTTCGACATCCCACTGCTCGAGGTGGCGCTGCGGTTGCCGGTCGCCTATGTGGGCGCGATGGGTTCCCGTCGCACCCATGCGGACCGCAATGCCAGGTTGCGTGCGGCCGGTGTATCCGAAGCCGAACTCGCCCAACTGCATTCGCCGATCGGGTTGGACCTCGGCGGGCGCACGGCCGAGGAGACCGCAGTGGCTGTCGCCGCCGAGATCGTCGCGGTCCGCCGCGGCGGTTCGACACAGCCGCTCACCACCAGTGACGGCCCGATCCACCGGGACCTGGTCCCGGCCTGGTGAGGGCTTCTTACCGCACACCCCGTGTCTCAGCTGTACACCCATCGCACGGGGTTTGCGGTATGCCCGCGGTCGGCCGATCAATGACATGCATCTTTCTGGAGCATCGTACGAAATGAGCTCCGAAACAGGCGGTGAGCTCGGTGTTAATCGCTTCTATTCCAAGTGAACCGGTTGCCCACATACTTGACGAAATTTCGAACAAAGGACCCGAACAATGCCGTTGATATTTCTGAACGGTTCCGCGATGCGTGGCGGGCCGCTGAACCACCTGCTGGACGGCGCGCCCTTCGCGGGCGAGGTGAAAACCGCGCCGCGCTACCGATTCTTCTCTGTCGGAGACCGTTTTCCCGGCCTGGAGCCGGCCGCGGACGGCGGCGACTCGATTGCGGGGGAGCTCTTCGATGTGCCGCTCGACGTGCTACGCAGCAGGTTGCTGCCCGCCGAGCCGCCCGAACTCGAGCTCGGCGCGATCGAACTGGAGGACGGCCGTTCGGTCTTGTCCATGGTGTTGCGCAGGCCGCCGACCTCGTATCCGGAGCTGATCGATATCACCGCGATCGGCAGCTGGCAGAAATACCGCCGAAGGAGCTGAATGAATAACTACACAGGGGGTTCGAAACTCCCGAAATTCGATGTCAACTGCTCGATACTCTTCACCGACCTACCGCTGCTGGAACGACCGGCCGCCGCGAAGCAGGCCGGATTCGACGCGGTCGAATTCTGGTGGCCGTTCGGGGAGAATCCGGCACCGGGCGATAAAGAGATCGATGAATTCATCCGCGCGATCAATGATGCCGGTGTCGAGCTGATCGGCCTGAACTTCATCGATCTGATCCCGGCGGGCCGCGGCCTGGTCTCGGTCCCCAGTGCAGTCACGAAGTTCCGGGACAACATCGATGTGGCCGTCGGGATCGCCGACAGCACCGGCTGCCGCGCCCTGAATGCCCTCTACGGCAATCGGATCGCCGGCGAATCTCCGGAGAAGCAGGACGAACTCGCGTTGGAGAACCTGCGCATCGCCGCTCGGGCGGCAGCTCGCATCGGCGCCACCGTGCTGGTGGAGGCGCTCAATTCCTTCGAGTCGCCGGACTATCCGATCGTGAGCGCCGAGCACGCGATGCGAGTCATCGAGCAGACCGGCGAGCCCAATGTGCGATTCCTCTGCGACCTCTACCACCTGGCCAGGATGGACGAGAACCTCATCGAGGTGATCGAGACCCACGCGCCGCACATCGGCCATGTGCAGATCGCCGATGATCCCGGCCGCGGCCGACCAGGCACCGGCGAGCTCGACTTTCCCCGGCTCTTCGAAACCCTCGCCGCGAGTGGCTACGACGGCTGGATCGGCCTCGAATACAAGGACCCCGAGTTGGATTGGAACTGGATCAAATGAGCGAGCGCAGCGAGCGAATCATCGACACAGCGCCCGCTGGGAATGGCGGAGTCATGAGCAAGATCGGATTTGTCGGACTCGGGATCATGGGCAGCCCGATGGCGGGCCACCTCGTCGCGGCCGGGCACGACGTCACTGGTTACGACGTCGGCCCGACCGGGCTCGACAAGCTGAAGGCGGCGGGTGGCGCGGCCGCGGCCAGCGCCGCGGAAGCGGTGCGCGACAAGGACATCGTCATCACGATGCTGCCCCAGGACGAGCACGTCGAGCAGGTCTTCGGTGATGTCCTCGAGCACGCGAACCCCGGGACGCTGTACATCGACTTCTCTACGATCACTCCGCGGACGGCCCGGTGGACCGCGGAAGAGGGCAAGAAGAAGGGCCTGCGTGTCCTCGACGCCCCGGTGAGTGGAGGGGAGACCGGGGCGGTCAATGCCGCTCTGTCGATCATGGTCGGCGGTGCGGAGGCCGACTTCGAGGCCGCCCGGCCGATTTTCGGCGCGGTCGGCAAGACCGTCGCGTTGGTCGGCGGCAATGGTGCGGGGCAGTGCGTCAAGGCGGCCAATCAGCTGGTCGTCGGCGGTACGTATGCCCTGGTCGCCGAGGCGATCATGCTGATGGAGAACCTGGGCGCGGACGCGGCGAAGGGCCTCGACGTGCTGGCCGGCGGCCTTGCGGGCAGCAAGATCCTCGAGCTCAAGCGCGAGTCCATGCTGGCGCGCAGTTTCGTGCCGGGATTTCGCATCGACCTGCACCACAAGGACATGGGCATCATCCTGCAGGCCGCTCGTCAGGCCGAGGTGTCGATCCCGATGGGTGCGCTGACCGCGCAGTTGATCGCCGCGGCGCGGGCCATGGGCTACGGCTCGCTGGACCATTCGGCGCTACTGCTCGTCGCGGACGCGCTGTCCGGGCGGACCGAGACAGACGGGGCGAGCTGACCATGGCACGCATGCGCACCGTCGATGCGGCTGTTCTGATTCTGGAAAAGGAGGGGGCGACACAGGCTTTCGGGCTGCCCGGCGCCGCGATCAACCCCTTCTACAGTGCGATGAAAGCGCACGGCGGGATTCGGCACGTCCTTGCCCGCCACGTGGAGGCCGCATCGCACATGGCCGAGGGTTACACCCGCGCCGTGCCGGGCAATATCGGCGTCTGCATCGGCACCTCGGGCCCGGCGGGCACGGACATGATCACCGGGTTGTATTCGGCGAGTGCGGATTCCATTCCGATCCTGTGCATCACCGGGCAGGCTCCGGTGGCCAAGCTGCACAAGGAGGACTTCCAGGCGGTCGACATCGCCTCGATCGCCGCACCCGTCAGCAAGTGGGCGGTCACCGTTCTCGAACCGGCGCAGGTGCCCGGCACGTTCCAGAAGGCATTCCACCTCATGCGCGACGGTAGGCCGGGGCCGGTCCTCATCGACCTGCCGATCGATGTGCAGCTCGCCGAAATCGAGTTCGACATCGAGATGTACACGCCGCTGGAGGTGCATCGCCCGGCCGCGACGCGGGCACAGGCCGAGAAGGCCATCCGCATGTTGAACGCGGCGCAGCGGCCGCTGATCGTCGCGGGTGGCGGCATCGTCAATGCCGACGCCGCCGAGTTGCTCGTCGAATTCGCCGAGCTGACAGGTGTTCCGGTGGTGCCGACCCTGATGGGTTGGGGCACTATCCCCGACGATCACGCCCTGCACGCGGGGATGGTCGGTCTGCAAACCTCGCATCGCTACGGTAATGCGACCCTGTTGGAATCGGACTTCGTCCTCGGCATCGGGAACCGGTGGGCCAACCGGCACACTGGTGGCGTCGAAACCTATACCCAGGGACGCACTTTCGTGCACGTCGACATCGAGCCGACCCAGATCGGGCGGGTGTTCGCGCCCGACTTCGGTATCACCTCCGACGCGGGCGCCGCGCTCGCGGTGTTCGTGGCGGTCGCCCGCGAGCTGGCGGCGGCAGGGGAACTGGCCGACCGCGGTGATTGGGCGGGCCAGGTGCGGGCGCGCAAACAGTTGGGGCAGCGCAAGACGCACTTCGACAATGTCCCGATCAAACCGCAGCGGGTCTACGAGGAGATGAACCGGGCGTTCGGACCCGACATCCGCTACGTCAGCACTATCGGTCTGTCGCAGATCCAGGCGGCGCAACTGCTGCACGTGTACCGGCCGCGGCATTGGATCAATGCCGGTCAGGCCGGGCCGCTGGGCTGGACGGTGCCCGCGGCGCTCGGTGTCGCGACCGCCGACCCCGAGGCCACCGTGGTCGCGCTGTCGGGGGACTACGACTTCCAGTTCCTCATCGAGGAATTGGCCGTCGGTGCACAGTTCAACATCCCCTACATCCATGTGCTGGTGAACAACTCGTATCTGGGCCTGATCCGCCAGGCGCAGCGGAACTTCTCGATGGACTACTATGTCCAGCTCGACTTCGAGAACATCAACAGTCCGGAGCTGAACGGCTATGGCGTCGACCACGTCAAGGTGGTGGAAGGCTTGGGCTGCAAGGCGATCCGCGTCAACGACCCCGCGTCGATCGGACCCGCGCTGGAAGACGCGAAGAAGCTGATGGCCGAATTCCGGGTGCCGGTGGTCGTCGAGGTCATTCTCGAGCGTGTGACGAATGTGTCGATGGGACTGGAGATCGACAACATCAACGAGTTCGAGGAGCTGGCAAGCTCTGCCGCGGACGCGCCGACCGCGACCGCCCCGATCCAGGAACCGGAACCCGTCGGAGGCGGCAATTGAGTCGGCCGGGTGCGGCCAGGAAATTGTGGCGGGACGGGCATTGTGTCATCGCGCCCGACAAGTTCAAAGGGTCGCTGACGGCCCCCCAGGTCGCCGCGCACCTGGCGGCGGGGCTTCGGCAGGTCCGGCCGGACATCCCGGTGCTGACCATGCCGGTGGCCGACGGTGGAGACGGCACCGTCGACGCCGTGGTGGAGTCGGGTTTCTCGCGGTTCCAGACGACCGTCACGGGGCCGCTGGGGGATCGGGTCGTCGCGTCGTTCGCGATCCGCGATCACACCGCCGTCATCGAGCTCGCCGAGGCATCGGGGTTGCGCAGGCTGCGGGGCAGGCCCGATGCCACGGTGGCACTGACCGCGAGCAGTCTGGGCACCGGTGAGCTGATCAAGGCGGCCGTCGAACGCGGTGCCGGACGGGTCGTCCTCGGCCTCGGCGGTAGTGCGTGCACGGACGGGGGCGTCGGCATGCTGACCGCGCTCGGTGTCCGCTTTCTCGACGAGCACGGACACCCGCTGGCACCGGGCGGCGGGTCGCTGCGCAGGCTGGCGCGCATCGACGCCGGCGCCATGATCAGGGTTCCGGTGACCGTCGCCTGCGACGTCGACAACCCGCTGCTCGGGGTGCGCGGCGCGGCGAACGTCTACGCGCGGCAGAAGGGCGCCGAGAGCGCCGATGTCGACGAACTCGAAAGGGGCCTGGCCCATTTCGCGTCGATCGTGCGTCGCGATCTGCACGTCGACGTCGTCGACCGGCCGGGCGCGGGGGCCGCGGGTGGGGTCGGCTTTGCCGCTCTCGCCTTTCTCGGTGCGCAGGTTCGGCCGGGCATCGAGCTGATCCTCGAGCAGCTCGGATTCGCCGAACAGGTCGAAGGCGCTCGGCTGGTGATCACCGGTGAGGGTTCACTGGATCGGCAGACGCTGCACGGCAAGGCGCCGGTCGGGGTGGCACGGGCAGCGGCGGCCGCCGGTGCTCCGGTCATCGCGGTCGCGGGGCAGCGGGCGCTGACCGACGAGCAGTTGCGGCGCGCCCACATCGAGCAGGCATACGCGCTGACCGACATCGAGCCGGATCCCGAGGTCTGCATGGCGAAGGCCGGACCGCTACTGGAAGCACTCGCTCGCAACATCGCCGAGAACTGGCTGGGCGACAAGGCAATCAGCAACGAGGCAGGCGCTCATGCATGATCTGGTCATCCGATCCCGGCGCGTCGCACTGCCGGACGGGATTCGGCCGGCCGCAATAGCCGTGCAGGACGGGCGAATTGCGGCGCTGAGCGACTACGACACGGTGCTGCCCGCGACCACGATCACCGATCTCGCCGACCTGGTCGTGCTGCCGGGACTTGTCGACTCGCACGTCCACGTCAACGAGCCGGGGCGCACCGAGTGGGAGGGTTTCGCCACCGCGACCAAGGCTGCGGCGGCCGGCGGGGTGACCACGATCGTCGACATGCCGCTGAATTCGCTACCGCCGACGGTCACCGTTGCCGACCTGGCCACCAAGCGGGCGGCGGCGGACGGACAGTGCTATGTGGACGTGGCCTTCTGGGGCGGTGCGATTCCCGGCAACCTGGACTCGCTGCGACCGCTGCACGAGGCGGGCGTCGTCGGTTTCAAGTGCTTCCTGTCGCCGTCCGGGGTCGAGGAGTTCCCGCCGCTGACACTCGACGAGATCGAGAAGGTGATGCGGGAGCTGGCGTCCTTCGACGGGCTGCTCATTGTGCACGCCGAAGACCCCGTGCGGTTGGGCGAACCGGTCGACGGCTCCTACCGTGCGTTCCTGAATTCTCGACCGGGGGCGGCCGAAAGCTCTGCGGTGCAACAGATCATCGCGCTCGCGGAGGCAACAGGCACCCGGACCCACATCCTGCACGTCTCGTCGGCAGACTGCCTGGCACCGCTCGCCGCCGCACAGGCGCGCGGCGGGCGCATCAGTGCGGAGACCTGTCCGCACTATCTCACGTTGTCGGCCGCGGAGGCATACACGACGGCGTTCAAATGCTGTCCGCCCATTCGGGACGCCGCCAACCAGGACGCGTTGTGGCAGGGGCTGACCGACGGTGTGCTGTCGTGCGTGGTCTCCGACCATTCGCCGTGCCCGCCCGCCATGAAGGAGGGCGACTTTGCCAGCGCATGGGGTGGCATCTCGTCGCTGCAGATCGGGCTGCCCGCGGTCTGGACCGCCGCGCGGGCACGGGGATTCGGGCTGACCGACGTCGTGCGCTGGATGGCGGCCGCGCCCGCAGAGCTGGCCGGGCTACGCCGCAAGGGGCGGATCGAGGTCGGCTGCGATGCCGATCTCGTCGCCTTCGATCCCGCGGCGTCGTTCACCGTGGAGCCGATCGCTCTAGCGCACAAGAACCCGATCACGCCCTACGGCGGCCGCGAGCTGTTCGGTGTTGTCCATTCCACCTGGCTCGGCGGCCGTGTCGCGTGGCACGGCCACCCGCCTGCGGGTCGCCATTTGGTGACCGACAACCGTTGAGAGAGAACACATGTCAGACTTCACCAGCCTGCCCGACCTGGCGCTGCGCAGCAATCGCGCGAGCGTGATCGCCGCGAGCGACGAATCTTTCGAAGAGCGCGAGAATCTCATCAACCCGTGGGAGCCGCGCTTCCAGGAGCACACGTTCGGTCCCAAGGGGCAGGAGTACGACGGCTGGGAAACCCGCAGGCACCGCGGCCCCGGCGACGACTGGGCCATCATCCGCCTCGGTATGTCCGGTGTGATCCGCGGCGTCGTCGTGGACACGGCCTGGTTCAAAGGCAACTACCCGCCACATATTTCGGTCGCGGCGTGCCGGGCGCCGGACTACCCCTCGGTGGCGCGGCTGAGTAGCGCGGAATGGGTGGACATCGTGCCGCGCAGCGCTATCGGCGGCGATGCGAAGCACGAGTTCCCGGTGTCGGACGAACGCATCTTCACCCACGTCCGCCTGACTATGTACCCGGACGGTGGCGTGGCCCGCCTGCGCGTGCACGGTGCGGTGGTCCCGGATCCGGCCCTGCTCACCGGTCTCACCGTGGACCTCGCGGCGCTGGCCAACGGGGCACGCGCGGTGGCGTGCTCCAATATGTTCTATTCCGCCCCGGACAACATGCTCGCCCCCGGTCTGGCGCGCAACCAAGCGGAGGGGTGGGAGACCGCGCGGCGTCGGGACGGCGGAAACGACTGGGCGACAATCCGTCTCGCCGCCCAGGGCTTTCCGGAGTTGATCGAGCTGGACACCACGAACCTGCTGTTCAACGCCCCTGGCTCGGCCCGCCTGCTCGGTATCGATCACCACGGCGACGAACCGTTACCCGAGCCGGCCGACCCGGCCTGGTTCGAGCTGCTGCCCGAAACACCCCTGCAGCCCGACACCCCGCATCGATTCCGGTTGCCGCGTGCTCCGCGCAGGCCCGCCACCCATGTGCGCGTCGACATTTACCCGGACGGCGGCATCGCCCGCCTCGGCGTCCTCGGCACCCTCACCCCGGCCGCGGAGCGAAAGCTGAGCTCTCGCTGGCTTTCATCCGCCGAGTAACAACCCGCCGCGAAGCCAAGTCGCGGTGGCGCGATCGATGTCGTCGATAGGGGTGCCCTCAGGCACCGAGGGCGGCATCGATCTCCGCGAGCAGCCGGGCTTTCGAGCGCGCACCGACCAGCGTGGTGACCGGCCGACCGCCGCGGAACAGGATCAGTGTCGGCAGCGACATCACCTGGTAGTCGCGCATCACGGCCGGGTTCGCGTCGGTGTCGATGGCGCGAATCGTGAGCGAGCCGGCGCGCTCGTCGGCGATCTGCGCGAGTACCGGGGCGATCATCCGGCACGGTGGGCACCATGCCGCCCAGAAGTCCACCAGAACGGGTCTGTTGTGCTCGAGGACATCGCGCACGAAGCTTTCGTCGGTGACGGCGGCGATGTCGGCGGTGGTGTGGGTGGACGACATCATGCCTCCGCGATTTCGTTGGTCTCGATGGTGTCTGCTCCGCAGCACGAATGCGCAGGCCGGTCCAGTGCGCGGGTCAGCTTGTCCTGCAACCCTGCTCGCACCGCGTCGAGCCGAGCGATGCATTCCTCGACCTCGGCGAGTTTGCGCTGATAGACCTCGATCGAGTCGGCGCAGGAATCCCCGGTCTCGTGACCGGCGCGCAGGCACTCGACGAACGGCTTGGTGTCATCGAGGCTCAAGCCGACGGCCTGTAGGGTCCTGATCTCATCGACCAGACGAAAGTCCGCTTCGTCGTACTCGCGATACCCGTTGGCCGAGCGCCGCGCATCGAGCAGCCCCTGTGACTCATAGAAGCGCAGCGCCCGCGTTGTTGTTCCGGCTCGCCGGGCGAGTTCACCAATTCGCATGCGATCGACGGTAAACCTTGCCCCGAACGTCAAGGCAACATTTTTGTCGATCGGGCGATGTTCGCCACGTGAGGTTGTGCTTGACCAGGGTTTGGCGTGGAACATACCCTCTAATCATTCTAGAAGGAACGTTCTAAATAAAAGGTGGCGAGATGGCGGTACTCAATATCCACACGCGGCGACTGCCGGTGTCGGAGTCCGAGGTTGGGGCGCTGATCGACGGCATCGCGAGCGATGGCGACCGTTTGTGGCCGCGGGACAAGTGGCCCGCGGTGCGGTTCGACCGCCCGTTGGCATTCGGGGCTGTCGGCGGGCACGGCCCTGTTCACTACATCGTCGAGGCCTATGAGCCGGGTCGTTGGATTCGGTTCCGCTTCACCGCGCCTCGGGGGTTCCATGGGTTTCACGAGTATTCGGTGCGGCGCGCCGGCGACGGCGCCATCCTGCTCAGTCATGTGCTTGCGATCAAGTTACGTGGCCGCGCACGGTTGTCGTGGCCGCTGTTCTATCGCTGGATGCACGACGCGTTGCTGGAAGACAGCCTCGACTGCGCGGAACGTGCATTGACCGGGGCGATTCGGACTCCCGCCGAGTGGAGTCGATACGTCGTGCTACTGCGTGATGTCGGTGAGCGGGCGCGCAAGCGGAAGGCGAGTCGACAGGCGGTGGCGGCTGTGACCGGCGGTGCCTTGCGCAATGTAGAACCAGCCCGTGACCGGCTCGCGCAGTAACTCATGTCGATTCCGCCGGTCGAATGAGGGATATTGTGCGGGCGGCGCCGACCGTAGATGCGCACCGCGAGCACTCGTGTTTAGCGTTCGGCGCGCAGGCCGGGAGCTCGAAATACTCGGACCGCAGCGGTAGGCGCGATCTGGGCGGCAGACCAGGGTTGGGACCTCCCAGGTGCGGCAGCCGCCGATTCGGCGGGGCTGCCGCCTGTCGGTATAGTGGCCGCGGATGAGCAGCATGACCACCCGAGACGAACCGAGGACACCGAACCGTCGATTCGGGCGCTTGGTGTGGCTGGTGCCGCCGCTATTGGCGGGATTCGCCGCACTGTGTCTGATGGTGCCGCTGTGGCCCTTCCAGCGAATCACCGGTGGTTTCATCGATCTGCAGGTGTATCGGCTCGGGATCGAGGCGCTGCGTGACGGCGCGGATATGTACGGACAACTGCCGCAGACCACCATCGGTATCGGCCTGCCGTTCATCTATCCGCCGTTCGCCGCGGTGGTGTTGAGCCCGTTCGCACTGCTCCCATGGGATGCCGCGGCCTTCACCTTTTTCCTCACCTCCACCGTCGCGCTGGCGGTCACGTTGTATCTGGTCGCACGGCGGCGCTGGCCGGAGGAGTCCGGGCGCAGGCAGGCACTGCTGGCCGCCTCCTGCGCGGCGCCACTGGCCATGCTGCTGGAGCCGATTCGCTCGACGCTGGACTTCGGTCAGGTCAACCTGCTGCTGATGGTCCTCGTCGCCGCCGACTGCCTGACGGAGAAGCCGAAGTGGCGTCGCGGCATGCTGATCGGCATCGCCGCGGCGGTCAAGCTGACTCCCGCGGCGTTCGTGCTGTACTTCCTGGTTCGCCGTGACTATCGCGCAGCGGCGACCGCCGCGATCACCGGCGCCGTTGCGACCGCGCTCAGCTTCGCGGTGCTGCCGCACGAATCCGTCCAGTACTGGTTCGGCGGGCTCGGCAACGTTTCCGGGCTCAGTGGCTCGTCGTTTCACACCAACCAGTCGATCCAGGCCGTGCTCGCCAGGTTCGGCGTGGAGAAGCCGCTGTTCACCCTGCTGTGGCTGGTGCTGAGCGCCGCTTTGCTAGCGCTGGTCGTCGTCGCTATGCGGCGCGCGGCCGCGGCGCCCGCGCTGGCGTTGGCGATCAACGCGGTCTTCACGTTGCTGGTGTCGCCGATCTCGTGGTCGCATCACTGGGTGTGGGTGGCACCGGCGCTGCTCGCGATGGTCGGGTACGCGACCCGGTTGCCGGTGCGGCAGGCGATCGGCTGGTATGTCGCGATCACCGTCACCGCAGCGGCGTTCGTCTACGGGCCACAGAACTGGATGCCCGGCGACAAACAACGCGAATTGTCGTGGACACCGTGGCAGCACCTGGTCGGGAACACTTATGTCTGGCTCAGTGTCCTGCTCGTCGTGGTGTTCGTCGTCACGAGCAAGCGTTCGCCCGCCATCTCGCCGGTGCGTCCGGCTGCCGACGATGCTGCACCGGAACCCGCGGCTCTCACCGGCTCGCAACCGACGGCCTGAGACGAGCAGGCAGTCTCGGAAGACACGATTCATCGTTTGCGGGCGTGCGTGCGGTTCCCCGCCACCATCTGGAACCTGGTGCACAGCCCGTCGCCGAACTGCTCGTTGGCATCGACGCGGCGGCCGGGTAGCGACTCTTCGACACGTGTCGGTGTGGGTTGACATGGTGGGGGCCTGGGCAATTGGCGATGAAAACGGAGGGATGGCACGTGGTGGCGATCGATCTCGAACGGAGTCCGAAATCGGCGTGGCCGCTGCCTGCCGTGCGGGCGATGGCGCAACGTGGGCTCGGGGGCGTCCCGCCGACCGCCCTCGTGCTTGCCGGGATCGTCAGCGTGCAGATCGGCGCGGCGCTGGCCAAGCAGCTGTTCACCGCAACCGGTGCTGCGGGCGCGGTCAGCCTGCGGCTGTTCTTCGCCGGGATCGTGCTGCTGATCTTCTGGCGGTCGGCACTGCGCATCGATCGGCGCGCGCTGCCCGTCGTGCTCGGCTACGGCGCCGTGCTCGCATTGATGAATCTGTCCTTCTACGAGTCGATCGACCGCATTCCGCTCGGCATGGCGGTGACGATCGAATTCCTCGGGCCGCTCGCGGTCGCGCTCGCGGGCTCGCGCCGCTGGATCGACCCACTGTGGGCCTTGTTGGCCGGGGCGGGAGTTGTGCTGTTGACCCGGGCCGCAGGGCCGGTGATGTGGTCGGGAGTGCTGCTCGCGTTGGCCGCGGCGGTGTGCTGGGCGGGGTACATTCTGCTCAGCGCCGCGCTCGGAGAGCGGACCAGCGGTGGCGGCGGTCTTGCATTGGCGATGGCGTTCGGCGGTTTGTTGATGGCGCCTGTCGGCATCGCGGATGCCGGTGCCGCGCTGCTCGAACCTTCCGTGCTCGCAGCGGGATTCGGGGTGGCGATGCTGTCGTCGGTCTTGCCCTACTCGGCGGAACTCGAAGCGCTGCGGCGTATTCCGGCTCGGGTGTTCGGCGTGCTGATGAGTCTGGAACCCGCCGCGGCCGCCTTGGCCGGTCTCGTCGTCCTCGGCCAGATCATGAATCTTGCGCAGTGGGCGGGTGTTACATGTGTGGTCGCCGCATCGATCGGGGCCACCCGAATGTCGAAGAGGGGCTAGCGGTTCGGCGGCAGGATTCTGAGGGTCAACATCAGTCCCGCCGCGATGCAAACGGTGGAAACTGCTGCGGTAGTGAAGGATCGGGTGATCGCGGCGATGCCGGCGGTGAACGTGAAGCAGGTTGCCAGAGCCAGCAGTGCGGTTCCCCACTCCACACCGGCAATCCGGTGAGTTCGGTTTCTCGTCACTGTCATGCTGTTGTGATACCCACACGCCGGGGTTATCAAACCGTTATCGTCGGGGCGTCGTAGATATCTCCGCCGCCCGAATGCACCGGCGAGCCTTCCGTCCCTGGTCACGCCTCTGTAGCGCAGTGCAGATACGACATGGCAGCCCGGAATGGCATGGGTCGAGTTGTCCGGTAACGAGCACGCCACCTGCAGCGTGCCGATTCCGGTCTACGGTGACCGGTCGGCCATGTTGTTTACCCTTAGCCGCTCGGGTACTCGGTGCACAGGAGGTGTGACATGCCGAAGGAATGGAGCACGAAGGACGAGCGGCAGTACCAGCACATCAAGGACTCCGCGAAAGACCGGGGCGCGAGCACGGATCGGGCCGAAGAGATCGCGGCCCGCACCGTCAACAAGAACCGCGCCCAATCCGGCAGGACCAAGACGGCGAGTCGGTCCTCGACAAACGATATGTCGCCGCAGCGCCGTGGTGGCCTCCGATCCGGGACCAAGGGACCGAAGGGGCCCACCCGCGATCAGCTCTACAACGAGGCCAGGCAGCGCAATATCGAGGGCCGCTCGAAGATGACGAAGAGTCAGCTGGCCAGCGCGCTGGGCAAGTGACTCTCCCCGGCTGACCCAGCAGCCTCGGCACTGCCGATAGCTGTTCTCCGCTGCTCGAGTGCGTGCAGCACGGTGGCCCCGATGACCGCGAAGGCGGTGCCGAGGAGGGCTCCGGCGATGACGTCGGTGAGCCAGTGCACGCCGAGGTAGAGCCTGCTCGCCGCCACCAGGGTGATGAGCAGGGCCGCGGGCGCGCTGAGTAGCGCTACGAACTGTCGGCCGCGCCCGATCATCAGGATGGCAACGGCGATGCCGACCAGCGCCGAGGTACTGGTGGCGTGTCCCGACGGGAACGAGTAGTCCGTGGTGATGACCTGCTGCGTCTCGATCGGCGGGCGCACCCGTCCCACCACCAGCTTCAGTGTGGTGCTAGTTGCCGAGGCGGCGGCTCCCGTTGCGACAATCACGATGATCGGCAGTGCGGATCGTGTGCGCCACGACAGCCATGCCCCGATGAGCGCGGTGAGCGTGATGACTGCGCCCGGACTGCCGAGTGTGGTGATCACGAGCGCCGCGGTATCCATCCATGGTGTGCGATGGGCGACGAACCAGCTGCGGGTCGGCGCGTCGCCGCCGGTCAGCCAGCCATTGTCGGATACCTGGATCGCGAATATCGCGAACGCGATGAGCAACCCACCGACGCACAACGCCGCTGAGACGTATCGGCGACCGGTCTGGACTATCCCCGTGGTGACCAGAACCCCCGCCACGGCCAGCTCGGCGAGCGCGACATCCTTCGCCGCGGGTTCGGTGACAGCGTCGACGATGGCGCTGTGCAAGAGTCCGAGGGGATGCATTGTTCGAGTATCGCGAGGGTGTGCTGTGAAGAAGCTGAGAGGTGTGCCTACGGCCGATCAGGACGGGGTCGCCACGCGAGCGATGAATTCTCGAGGTGTGCTTCGTCTGAACTGACGACGAAGCAACCACCACCAGGAGACGTCCCATGAGGAAGATCACCGCAGGTCTGTTCATCTCGCTCGACGGCGTGATCGAAGACCCGCAGGACTGGCATTTCCCGTACTTCAGCGACGAGATGGGCGCGGCGGTCGATGCGCAGCTCGGGTCCGCCGACACACTGCTGCTCGGGCGTAAGACCTATGACAGCTTTGCCGGGGCGTGGCCGGATCGGGAGCTGGCGGGTGAGCAGGACGCTGCGATGGGCAAGGCGCTCGGCGATGCCCGCAAGATCGTCGTGTCGAACCAGGATCTGCAGTTCACCTGGCGCAATTCCGAACTGTTGAAGGGCGAGCTCATCGAGGCCGTCACGGCGCTGAAGAACGAGCCGGGCGCGACCGACATTGCCATCAGTGGGTCGGTGTCGGTTGTCCGGCAATTGCTCGAGGCCGGACTGCTCGACGAACTGCACTTGCTCGTCCATCCGATCGCCGTCCGCAAGGGCGCACGGTTGTTCGAGGAGGCCGACACTCCGCTTCCGCTGCGCCTGATCTCCTCGACCACCTTCGAATCGGGGGTCGTGCACCAGGTCTACACACTCGCGGATACGGCGCCCACCGGTACCTACGAGGATGCGAAAGTGCACCTGCCTCAGGGTGATCAGTAACCGAAGGTACGAAATCAGCGGCCCGCGCTGCCCGGTGCGAAGATCGGGATCTCGCACCACCACGGCAGGGCGGGCGGCGGTGTTGCCCGGCTGCCTGCCACGATCCATTCGCCTCGGCCGCTGACCTCGCGCCCGGGCAGCGGCCGGTCGGCGGGCCCGACGGCGACGATCGACGTGCTCGATGCTGATAACGACCTCGGCGTTCGCCGCCCCGCTGTGACAGGTGGTACGAGCGAGCCGCCGCCACGATTCGAGTTCGCAATCGGCGGTAGGGCATGAATCTCGGCTTAGGGTGGTTGTTCACGAGCAACCGGGAGAGAGGCAGACGAGATGCGGGCGATCGCGTTCGACGAGTTCGGTGGGCCTGAGGTGCTGAAGATCGTGGATATCCCGGTACCCGAGCCCGGCGCAGGTGAGGTCCGTGTCGCGGTGCGAGCGGCGGGGGTCAATCCGGCGGACTGGAAGGTTCGCTCGGGCGCTTTGACCTTCGGTGAACCGGTGTTTCCGCAGTATCCCGGTGCCGAGATCGCGGGTGTTGTCGACGCGGTCGGTCCGTCGGTCACCGGAGTGGCCGTCGGTGACGAGGTGTTCGGGTGGGCGCGCCGCGGTGGCTACGCCGAGTACGCGCTGAGCGCCGCCGTCGTCCGCAAGCCGGCCGGGCTCGGCTGGGCGGACGCCGTGGCACTTCCCATCGCCGTGTCTACCGCGGACCACGTGCTGAAGCTGTTGCAGCTGCAGCCCGGCGAGACGCTGCTGATCAACGGCGCGGCGGGGGCCGTCGGTTCGATGGCGGTGCAGCTGGCGGTGGCAGGCGGCGTCAGCGTCATCGGCACTGCCTCGCAGGCTAATCAAGACGTCGTGCGTGCCCTCGGCGCCACCCCGACCACCTACGGCGCCGGTCTCGCCGAACGTGTGCGCGCCCTGACGCCCAAGGGTGTCGATGCCGTATTCGACGCCGCGGGCCATGGTGGGCTGCCCGATGCCATTGATCTGCGCGGTGGCACCGACCGGATCGTGACCATTGCCGATCCCGCCGCTGCCGAGCTCGGTGTGACCTTCACCAGCACGGGTGGCTCTCCGCGTCCGACCGAACTCGCCGAGCAGGTCGCCGAACGGCTCGCCGCGGGCGAATACCGGCTCCCCGGCCCTGCTCGAACTTTCTCCCTCGACCAGGCCCCCGCCGCTCAACAGGAAAGCGAAACCGGGCGTGGCCCAGGAAAAGTCGTGCTGCTGGTGAGCTGAACCCGTGGTGGCGCACTCGAACCGACCACTGCGGACGGCTCCAGTCACCTACGGACACAGGCGAATTGGGTCTGCGTTGCGCGATGTGCGCTGCGATTAACCGAATATCGCGGGATCGAGGTGGTCCGGGCGTATTCTTTGGGAGGCCGCGGGGCCGCTGGGGAGCGCGCCCGAGCCTGCGGTGCGCTGAGCGAGGAGGGCTGGCGCGGTGGTGGCAGAGGCACAGACCGAGACTGCGGGACGTGGCGTGCTCGAAGCCGGGTTCCAAGTGCTGCAGGCGATTTCGGTCGTCCCGGAAGGGTGCGGTCTTTCCCAGCTCGCGCGTGCCACCGGGCTGGCAAAGGCCACCGCGTACCGGCTCGCCGAGCAGTTGGTTGCCCTCGGTGCGGTGCAGCGGGTGGAGCAGCGGTACTTCGTCGGTGCTCGAATGGCGGAGCTGGGAAGGCAGTGGCAGGCCGCGCCGTTGCTGCGCCAGGCCGCGCAACGACCGGGGCGGACGTTGGCGGCTATGACCAAAGCGACTGTCGCAGTGTGTGTTCTCGACGGTGACGAGGTACATCTGATCGCCAGCTTCAAGGGTGCGGAAATATTCGTCACGGCCGAGGCGGAAGCCGACCTCACCTTCCGGACCGCGATGGTGCAGGTGCTGCACGCCGCGCGGGCCGAGAATGCGCCACCGCCGCCGACCTATTCGGCGGGAGAATGGCGGCGCATCGAAACCGCCATCGCCGACGACGGTATGATCGCCGTCGACCGCTACGACCTGGTGACCGGAGTCTGTTGTGCGGCAGCGGCAATCAAATCGAACGGGTGCGGTGGTCCCGCTGCGATCGCCTGCATGTCCCTCGCGCCGCGCTTTCCGCCGAATCTCCCGAGCCTGGTCGCACATGCGGCCCGCGAGATCGGGAAGAATCTTCGCTGATCGGTTCGCTCAGTGGACCGACCCGTTCCGCGTTCGCCCGGCACACCCCACGATAGTTGGTTATTCAACTATTGCGAGTGAGGGCTGATCTGCTGATGATCGACTCCAATCTTTGGGGCCACCGCTACGTTTCGTTGTCCGTCACCGAGGACGGACGCCGCCGCTATCTCGTCCGCGGCACCAGGATCACGCTGTGGTTCGTGGCCGAGACCCGCAGGCTCTCGGCCCACGCAGGGTGCAACACGGTCATGTTCGACGCGGACATCGACGACGGAATCGTCAAGGCGAGGTCACCGTTTTCCACCGTGCTCACCTGCTCGGCAGAGTTGATGCAGCAGGACCGCTGGCTGAGCGAATTCCTGCTGCTCACCCCGGCCTGGACGGTCGTCGACGACGCTCTGGTGCTGACCGGCGACCGCACCGAAATTGTGCTGCATCGAACGCCTGCCAATCACGATTGAGCCGGCGGCGCCACGAGGAAACCCTCGACGACGCGGCGCACCTTGTGCACCACGTCGGTATCGCCGAGACGCAGTGCGCTATTCGCGGCGCCGAGCACGGCGTCGATCTGGAATGCGGCGAGATCGGTGTCCAGGTCAGCGATCTCGCCCGCGGTGACGGCGTGCCGCAGCTCGGCGGCGATGGCGCCGATCCAGTCCTTCTGATCGCGGACAAGGGCGTCGCGGACCGGGCCGGGGTGGCTGTCGAAATCCGCGATGTTCGCCATCCGCAGGCAGCCGCCCGCAAACAGCGGCGTCGCGGCGTAGACAATCCAATGCTCGATCAGCGCGCGCAGGCGTGCCGCCCCGTGAGGTTGTGTGCGGGCCGGGCGGATCACGGCGTCGATGAACATCTCGCGGGCGTGGTCGACGGCAGCTACTTGCAGAATCTCCTTTGTTTTGAAGAGGGTCTGCACGCCCGCCTTGCTGAGTCCTGTGTCGGTGGCCAGTTTGCCGAAGCTCAGCCCCTCCAGCCCATCGAGCGACGCGGTGTCGACGGCCTGCCGCAGCACGATCTGGCGGGACCGGGCCCCGCGCAACAGGCGCTTATCGGAGATCATGCCGATACCCGCTTTCCGAGCTGATGGGCAAGGCGTTTGACGACCTCGGCGGCCAGTACGGCCTGGCCCGACGCGGAGAAGTGAATACCATCCGCGCTCAACAGGTTCGCGCGGTGGTTGATCGGGTGATCCCACATGTCGACGACGTGCGCGCGGTGTTCGGCAGCCAGCCTGCGGGTGATGTCGTTGACTGTGCGCACCCGCTGGTCCCAGTCGGGAAAGACCGGCACGACGTACGCCTTGCCGAGGGTGAAGGTGATCAGCTGCGCCCCGGTGCTACTCGCGAGGCGGTACATCTCGCGCAGGGTTTCCTCGATGTCGTCGAAATCGGGGGTGCGCCTGACGATGTCGTTGGCGCCCGAGGGCACATGGAGCAGGTCGGGGGCGAACGCGCGGATTTGTTCGGACTGGTGTTGCAGCGCTTGGTCTGTCGTCGCGCCGGGCTGCGCGGTGTTGAGATACGCCAGATCTGGATGGACTCGGCGCAGGGTGTCCGCTACTCGGTCGGCCCAGCCCAAGGTGGCATAACCCGGGCTCGGGTCGCCCATGCCTGCCGAGAGGCTGTCGCCGAGCACTGCGAATCGCCGCCATGGTGCGTCGAAGAGCAGTGCTGCCGCATCGAGGGGGTGCAGGCAGTACGGATCGGTTTCTTCGGCCGAGGGGAGGGTCGTGGTGGTCATCAACAAAGAATACGTCCGATCGTATGGTTGAACAAGAATGCGTGGGCGACAGGCCGTGTGCGCGCGTCCCGCCCGGCGCGTCTTCGGGGGATGGTGCGAATCAGGTTGCTGCGCAATCTTTCTCAGAATGACCGGCTATCATCTGGCTAGGCGTTCGACGGCGTCACCGGCATTCGAAGAGGGGTACGACTGTGAGCATGATTCTCGCTGCGGCACATGACATGTACGGGACAGTCCTCGCCCAGATCGGGAACCCGACCCCGCAGGCGCCGCCGATCTCGGACAAGATTTTGCAGATGGTTCGCTACCTGACCTGGTTCGTGCTGCTGTCGGGTGTCGGCGCCATCACCTACGCGGGCGGCCGCTTCGCGTGGGAGAAATGGTCCGGCGGCGGTCTGCAGTCGCCGAAGATGGTGGCGGGAGCGATGATCGGCGGTGTCGTCGCGACAAGCGCGGGCACCATCATGAATGCCGTGATCGGCACCTAGCAAGCCGCGACTAGCCCAGATCCGAGGGATCGGTGTTGGCGCCGCACAATACGACACAGACCTGCTCGTCCGGATTCGGCAGGTACGCCCGGCCGGGACGCTGATCGTCGCTGGTCAGGACGGCGAGCGCCGTTGCGGCCGCGTGCTCGACGGCAAGGCGGCGATCGTGCCACAGCGCGCGCCGGGCGGCGACGATCTCGTTGTCGGAGACCAGCATCGATGCGACGTCGTAGTGCTGAGCCGCGTGCAGTGCCAGCTCTGTGACGCGCCTGGCGCCGAGGGAATCGGCGGCGACGGAATCGACGGGGCCGTCGACGACGTGCCCGGCTTCGATCGCGGCACGGAGCGCGCGGCAATTCTCCGGCTCCACGGCCACGGTTCGGATGCCGTAATGATCTGCGGCTGTGGCTATCCCGGCCAAGAGGCCGCCGCCGCCGACCGCGACGACGATGGTGTCGAGCCCGGGGAGTTGCCGGTGGATCTCCTCCATCAGGGTTCCCGCGCCCGCGGCGATGAGCGGATTGTCGTAGGCGTGCGACAGCAGTGCGCCGGTGGTGTCGGCGTGCTCCAGGCACGCGGCGAGCGCGTGCGCGTATTCGTCGCCGACCATCCGCACCTGCGCGCCGTAGCCGCGTAGCTTGTCGACCTTCACCGTGGGTGCTGTCGTCGGCAGGAACACCGTCGCGGTCACACCCTGCTGCTGCGCCGCCCATGCGCACGCGAGGCCCGCGTTGCCACCGGAGGCAATGGTCACCCCGGCCGCGGGTAATGTGCCCTCGTCCCGATGCGCCTGGATGAAGTTCTGTGCGCCCCTCGCCTTGAATGTGCCGGTGTGCTGCATGAATTCGAGTGCGAACCACAGCTCACCCGAGACGGATCCGGCTCGGCGGTCCCCGGGCGCGAGGGCGACCGGCCGCACCCGACCCGCGACGCGGTCGGTGGCTGCCTTGATGTCGCGGTAGGTCAATTCCATTGCGCTCCTCGTGTCGTTCCGGTCGATCAATGAGTCTTCCGCGGGGAGGTGGCCCGCCTGCCGCCGATCTATACGGTGCCGTCCGCGAATGCGCGATCCAGCAACGCCAGCAGGGCGTGCAGGTGGCGTTCGTAGGCTGCCTCGCTGAACGCTGGAGTGTCACGCATGGTGAAGCCGTGCTGCGCATCCCGATACACCGCCGAGGTGAATCGAACTCCCGCGGCGTCGAGCGCCGAGTCGAGCAGGGTGATCTGGTCGGCGGGCATGGAGACGTCCCGATCGGCGTGGGCGATCAACAGTTCCGCGGCGATGCCGTTCGCGGCGTGGTGCGGGCTGTCGGGCGCATCCTCGACTGCGAGGCGTCCGCCATGGAAACTGGCCGCGGCGGCGATCCGGCTGCCAAAGGCGCCTGCGGTGCGCAGGGCGAGCCGGCCGCCCATGCAATAGCCCGTCACGGCGAGTGCGTGCGGTGCGACGAATGGGCAAGCGCTCAGCCAGTCCAGGTAGGTTTTCGTGTCCGCCATCGTGTTGTCCGGCGTGAGTTGCTGCCGCACCGGAGCCAATGCGGCGAAGAAATGGGCCTGGCCGTCCGGCTCGGCGGGGTCCGGTAGCGGTAGCAGCGGTGCGCGTCCCGAGCGGTAGAAGATATTCGGTGCCAGCACGGTGAAGCCGTGCGCGGCAATGGTTTCCATCATCTCGCGGAGCCAGGGGCGCAGGCCGTAGGCGTCCATGAGGAACAGTAGGCCGGGATGGGCTCGCCCGTCATCGGGTCTGACCAGATAGGAATCGGCGTCGCCATCGGCTGCGGCGATGTCGAATACGACGGGCAATGTCATCGGCGTCCTCCGAACCACGGTGATCACTTCGGTCATCGCGATCCTAACTGTCGATGCGAAGTTGAACCGAACATGTTCGGTAGGCGCGAATTGCCATCGGCGGCATACGGATACGCGGACCAATTATCGGTGCCGGTGTGCGGTGCTTCTCCTTGCCCTCGAACTCGGCTGCGCACACTCTATTTGCGGATCAATTGCCAACTTTCATGCAATGTAGTCTGCATTCATCTGAGAAGTCGTCATACTCTGTTCGATCGCTGATCCGTACCGATGCCTGATTAGTGGGCGCGAAGAGAGGTTTGACCTGTGAAACTGATCTGGATTACGGCGTCCGCACTGGTGGCTGTTGCCGCGTCTGGGTGCTCCGATGACAAGCCGTCTAGTTCCGCTGCGACGTCGACTGTTGCTTCGTCGGCGAGTGCGGTGACCGCTGCTCCGGAGCCGAGCGAGGCTGCCGAGTCCGGCGGCGGTGTGCGGATAACCCTCGGGGAAACCGAGAAAGTGCTCGTACCCGCCGATGTCGTCATGGATATCAAAGTTCCCGCGGAGTGGGGCTCGGCGGCATCGGGCCTGCGCTGTGCGGTAGCCGACAGCACCGGGCGAAATGAAGATCTCCGCTCCTCGGATGTGAAGAAACAGGAATCCATCGCAGGCAGAGAGTGGACCACCATCTGGACTTTTTCGTCACCGCCCGAGGCAGAGGTCAGCGTCGGGTGCAAGGATCCCGACACCAAAATCATTGCTACCGATATCAACTACATCCGCGTCGCACCCCGGGGTCTCAACCCGCACTGAGCCGTCGGCGGATCTGATATCGCGCCGGCGCCCGGCCTCCGATCCCGGTTGTCTACGGCGTAGATAATCTCGACGGAGTCGCTGACGACACCGAGGTAGCCTCGAATCGTGGTGGAGGCAACGGCGGAGCTCGGATATCGCGAGCGCCCGTCACGGTTCGACGGTGCTGTGGTGTGGACCCGCACCGTAACTCGCGATGATCTCGGCCTGCCCGTCCTGCCCGTCCTGCCCGATGGCTGCATGGATCTGTTGTGGACCGGCGGCACGCTGTCGGTCGCGGGTCCGGACACCGGTGCCTACCGCCCAGCTGTTCCGGTGGGAACCCGCTTTGCGGGGATCCGATTCTTTCCCGGTAGTGCGCCCGCGCTGCTCGGGGTGCCCGCACACGAATTGCTTAATCGACGCGTCGAACTCGCGGATCTGTGGCCGTCGGCAACGGTCCGGCAGCTGACTGCGCAGATCGACGACGCCGACGACACGATTGCCGCGCTCGAGGCGATAGTGCTGCGGCGGGCGGCCGACACCGAACCGCCGGATCCGATCCTGCGCCGGATCGCGGTCGCGTTGGATGCGGGGTGGTCGGTGGCGCAGACCGCCGAAGCGGCCGGGCTCGGTGCGCGGCTACTGCATCGCAGGTCCCTCGCGGCCTTCGGATACGGGCCGAAAACGCTCGCTCGGGTATTGCGGCTGCAGCGGGCCCTGGCGGTGGCGCGCAGCGGAGTGGCGCTCGCGGACACCGCCGCACGCACCGGCTACGCGGACCAGGCCCATCTGGCTCGCGAGATGCGGGACCTGGCGGGAATGTCGTTGCGTGAGTTGCTCAGTCGGTAGCGGGCAACGGGGCGTACAGGTCGACGCCGTTGCCGTCGGGATCCGCGAGCGAGGCGTAGCGCTGACCCCAAACGGCGTCCCATGGCTTCAATTCGCCGTGGTAGCCGGCGTCGACGAGTTCGGTGAACACCCGATCGACCTCGGCGGGATCGGCGCACCGGAAGGCGAGTCCGGTCCGGCCCGCGGAGCTGGGCGGCTGCCACTGCGGATGAAATGACTTGATCACCGCTTCGGTGTCGAAGGCGATGCGCATCCCGCCCACGATCGCGGCCTCGACATGCGACTGGTTCTCGGAGCCCTCCGGAAAATCCAGCCCGAGGCGTCGATAGAAGTCGAGGGTGGCCGCCATATCGGAGACCACGATGCCGATGAAGTCGAGTTGTGGAGTCATGACCCGCAGCCTAAGCGGGCTCGGTGCGGCCGGTCTTGAACAAATCGGACACCGTGGACGAGGGCGGCGCTCAGCTGGCGGTAGCCGGAATGAGTTCGGCGATCAGGTTCTCCACGAGAATGCGGATCCGGTCTCGGATCGAGCGCACGATGGCGATGTCCTCGTCCGACGGGTCGGGCAGCACCCAATCCCGGTAGCTGATTCCTGGGAAGAACGGACAGGCGTCGCCGCAACCCATGGTGATCACGACGTCGGACATGGCGACCGCGTCGATGGTCAGGAGCTTCGGCGCTCGAGCGGAGATGTCGATGCCCGCCTCGGCCATGACGGTGACCACGGCCGGGTCGAGCGCATCGGCCGGTGTGCTGCCCGCGGAGCGGACCTCGATGCGATCACCGGCGAGCGCACCGAGAAATCCGGCGGCCATCTGCGATCTGCCCGCATTGTGGACGCAGACGAACAGCACGCTGGGCTTGTGAGCCATGTGCGGGAATACCTTTCAACTGGGTGAATCGAGCGATGCTGGACGCGAGGTCGGGCGATGCGGGTTGGTTCGAGCCGGTCGGGGCGCCGAACGGCGCCGTAGTGTGAGTGATACGTATACCAGGACGCGCGCGGGCGGGATGCACGCTCACCGGGTCGCGGCGCACGCGGCGCCGCCGAATTCGATCATCAACACATCCGAGAGTTGTTGCAGCGCTTCAGGTATGTCTCGATAGTAGACACCCGAAAAGACCCGCGGGCGCCGGGCAGGCACCCACGGGCCGTTGCCGTGGCTCACAAAAGTCACATGGGGCGCAGATCGATGATCTTGCGCAGGCGGGCGCGGTCGCGCTCGAGGCGGCGGGCTTCGTAGGCAATCGGGAAGTAGCGCAGGCGTTCCGGGAGCAGTGGGACGGTGCGGCCGATCAGCCTGCCGAGGACGCGTAGCCTGCGTTCGTCGGCTGCGGTCCAGGTCAGGCCGAGCTTGCGGCGGGCAGGCTCGGGGGTGGTGCCGATGGTGAAGAAGTATTGCAGCTGTCCGATGGGTGCGACGGCGCGTCGCCAGATCGGTCGCAGTGCGCGCGGGAGCTGCTGGGGTGGCGCGACGGATCGGATCACCCGCAGGTAGTCGTGTGCGGTGTCGGTGTCCTGTAGGTGGTTTTCCACCATGTCGTCGAAGAACTTCTCGAAGGCCGCGTAGTTCTCCGGAATCTCCTTGGGCGCCACCGAGAAATTGCGCATCAGCTGCACCACCTCCTGGTAGTACGCCTCTTTGTCCGCCGCGGTCAGCGGGCGGCGGGCGAAGTATTTCGAGCCTTCGGTGAAGGCGAAGGTGCCGGTGTGCAGCACCCAGGCCCACGGTCCGGACGACAGCGCCTTGTGCCGGACGCCGGCGGCATCGGTGGTGTTGAGCGATGCGTGCATCACGCGCAGGCGATCGGCTTCGGCGAGCGCTTCGTCACCGCCGTAGATCCACATCATCACCGAGCCCAGGCTGCGCACGGCGCGGCCCATCGGGTCGGTGCGGAAGGTCGAATGCTCGTCGACGACGGCGGAAATGGTCGGTTCCATCGTTTGAAGCAGGAACGCCGAGCCTGCGGTCAGGGAGAAGGTGATCAGGCCGGTCTCATCCCACATTCGCGTGCCGGGCTCGATCGGGCGGCGGTCCGGCAGCGTGTGCGAGCCGGTGGTGTCGAGTGCGCCGGACGCCGTCATTGCGATCTCCTTTGATCGTCCTGCTCAATAGCATGAGAGATTTAGAGTACCAATCTCTCACTATCTTGGCACGTCCGACGGGGCTGCGCCAGTGCTGGAGGTCCCGGTCATTCCGGGTCGCGCTGGGGCTGCGCTTGCCGAGGCGAAACGAGCCGACGGTAAGCGCGTTGGCCGAATGCGCTGACCGCGGTGCTGCCCCTACGCTTTCGATATGACGACCGAATGGCGCAGGCGTTCCGGCCGGATCGGGGTGCTCACGGGCGCGGGGATATCCACCGATTCCGGGATACCGGATTTTCGCGGGCCGCGCGGGGTGTGGACGAAAGACCCCATCGCCGAACTGTTGTCGACCTTCGACGCCTACCTGGCCGATCCGCAGCTGCGGCAACGATCGTGGCTCGCCCGCCGCGACAACCCGGCGTGGCAGGCCGAGCCGAACGCCGCCCACACCGCGCTCGCGGATCTCGAGCGGGCCGGGCGCACCGTCACGATCATCACCCAGAACATCGATCGGCTGCATCAGCGCGCGGGTTCCTCGCCGCATCGGGTCATCGAAATCCACGGCAATATGTTCGAGGTGGTGTGTGTCGAGTGTGATTTCGAGACCAGCATGGCCGCGACCCTGGAACGCGTCGCGGCAGGAGAGGCGGACCCGCCCTGTCCCGAATGCGGCGGCGTGCTGAAAGCGGCGACCATCATGTTCGGCCAGCAGCTCGACTCGCGCACGATCACGAAGGCCGCCTTGACGGCCGAGGCCAGCGACATTTTCCTGGCGGTCGGCAGCTCACTGCAGGTGGAGCCCGCTGCCTCGATGTGCGCGCTCGCCGTCGACAACGGCGCTGACCTCGTCATCGTCAACGCCGAGCCGACGCCCTACGACGGCTTGGCCACCGAGATTATTCGGGACCCCATCGGCACGGTACTGCCTCGGCTGGTCGCCGAGATCCTGGCCGACTGACCCGTGCGGCGAACTCAGGAAACCGGGCCGAGCACCCGGTCCAGATACGCGTTGCTGAACCGGCCCTTGGGGTCGAAGCGGCGGCGCACCTCGGCGAAGCGGTCCCAATCGGGGTAGCGCGGCCGGAGGGTATCCGCGGTCTGGAAATGGCGCTTGCCCCAGTGCGGTCGGCCGTTGTAGCGGTCGAAGACTGCTTCGCAGGCGCGGAAGTACGGTTCGAAATCCATGCCGCGGTACTGGTGCACGGCGATGTAGCAGGTGTCGCGACCGCCGGCGGGGGAGAGGAACGCGTCATCGGGGGCGACCCAGCGCACCTCGATAGGCATCGGCGTATCGAATGTCGTGGATAGTTCCTTGATTTCGCGGATCGCGGCGACCGAGTGTTCGCGCGGGATCGCGTACTCCATCTCGGTGAAGCGAATCAGGCGGGGCGAGGCGAACACGCGGTAGGAGCGGTCGACCTGGCGGCGGTAGCTGCCCGCGTAGGCGGCGCCGCGATGGATCCACGGCACCAGGCCGGGCTGCCATTTGCCGAGGCGGCACAGCATGTCGAAGGTGTAGTTGGACATCAGGATGTCGGCGAACCAGTCGACGGCCTTGCCGCGCGGCTGTTCGGGCAGCTCGACCGGGTTGTTGCGCTTGGTCATGGCCAACGGGCTGTGCGCGAACATGTAGAACTCGAAGTGCTCGTTGCCGTCGATGTAGGAATCCAGGTCGGCGAGGATGTCTTCGACCGGCACCGGTCGCTCGATGCCTTCGAGTACGAAGGACGGAACCAGCTGCAAGGTGGCGGCGGTGACGACGCCGAGTGCGCCGATGCCGATGCGTGCGGCGCGCCAACCCTCCGGATCGGTCTCGGCATTCAGTTCTACCCGAGTGCCGTCGGCGAGCATCAGTTCGATGGAATGCAGTGCGGCCGAAAGGTTCTGCAGCGTGGCGCCGGTGCCGTGGGTGCCGGTGGCGGTGGCGCCCGCGACGGTCTGCACGTCGATATCGCCCAGGTTGGGGAAGGCGAGCCCGTGCGGGTGCAGGGCATTGCTCGCGGCGTTGAGGGTGATGCCCGCCTCGACCCTGGCGCGGCCGGTGGTCGGATCCACGTCTAGGACGCGGTTCATGTTCGCGAGGTTCAGTAGCACGCCGTCGGTGAGGACGGTGTCGGTGAAGGAATGGCCCGCGCCCGCGACGCGTACCGTTTGCCCGTTCGCGGCGGCGCGGCCGAGGACATCGGCCAGCTCATCGGTGTTGCGCGGGGCGGCGATCGTCGTCGGCGCGCACTGCTGATCGCCGGCCCAGTTCACCCACGAGTTGGTCATGCGTCCAACTGTAGGGGAATGCGTGTGACGCGCGCTACCTATGTCCCTTTTTTGCGATTACCGCTTGCGGCCCGCGCAGACGTGCGACTTGGCCAGTTCAACCTCTTCGTCGGTCAGCGCGGGCACGGTGAGCGGCTGGCGTGGCATGGCGTCGGCGCGCACCCCGTTGAGCGCGATGGCCATATACCGTTGCCAGACATCGGGATTCACCGGCCTGGAGAACTCGGCGAGTGCGTCCACCATGTGGATGAGGGCGAAGAAGTCCGAGGCCTCGACATCGGGGGCCAGGGTGCCCGCGTCGCGGGCTCGGTCGATGACGGCCGCGACCGTCGGCTTGAGCCGGTCGCGGACGGCGGCGAAGCGTTCCATGTCGTTCTCGAGTTCGAGCATTACTTCGCTGAAGCCGCGGTTGGTGGCCAGGTGCCTGCATGCGTACTCGAAGAACTGGACGAGGCCTTGCCAGGGGTCGGGATGTGCGTAGGCGGCATCGGCGGCGTCGCCGAACTCCGACATGTTCTGCTCGAAGACCTCGGCGATCAGCTCTTTTTTGTTGGCGAAGCGCCGGTAGACGGTGCCGACGCCCACTCCGGCGCGTTCGGCGACGTCGTCGAGGGTGATCTCGAGTCCGTGGTCGGCGAACAGTTCGCGCGCCGCGACGACGATCCGCTGCTGATTGCGCGCGGCATCGGCCCGCAAGCGCCGAGGTGGAGAGAGGGCCGTGGCGTGATTCACACCCACATCCTATCAAGTATCGGGATTAAGTGGAGGCAATGCCTCCGTTATCATGGTAGCTTCTTTCATAAGCGGAGACACCTTCTCCGCATCAAGACTCGATACAAAGGGGACAGCATGACTACGGTGATCGACCGTGGGGCACCCGCCCCCGAGAAAACGGATAACGGCAGGCGCGGCTCGCACGCGCTGCGGTGGTGGGTGCTCGCCGTCCTCGGCGTCGCACAACTCATGGTCGTCCTGGATGCGACGGTCGTGAACATCGCGCTGCCCGCGGCGCAACAGGATCTCGGTTTCAGTGACGGCGACCGCCAGTGGGTGGTCACCGGTTATGCATTGGCCTTCGGCAGCTTGCTGCTGCTCGGCGGACGGCTCAGCGACCTCTTCGGTCGCCGCAATACCTTCATCATCGGTCTGATCGGCTTCGCGGGGGCCTCCGCGGTCGGTGGCGCGGCCACCAGCTTCGACATGCTCGTTGCGGCCCGGGTCGGGCAGGGCGTGTTCGGCGCGCTGCTTGCTCCTGCCGCGCTGTCGCTGCTGACCGTCACCTTCACCGAACCGTCCGAGCGGGCCAAGGCCTTCGGAATCTTCGGTGCGGTCGCCGGTGCCGGTGGTGCGATCGGCCTGCTGCTCGGCGGCATGCTCACCGAATGGGCGTCGTGGCGTTGGGTGATGTTCGTCAACCTGGCCTTCGCCGCCGTCGCACTGGTCGGCGCGGTGCTGCTGCTGGCCAAGCACGTGATCACCGAGCGGCCCAAGCTCGATATCCCCGGCACGCTCGTGGTGACGGCCGCGCTCTTCGGCATCGTCTACGGCTTCTCGCACGCCGAGTCGACCAGCTGGACCAACCCGGTCACCCTCGGCTTCCTGATCGGCGGCGCGGTGCTTCTCGCGGTGTTCGTGTGGCTGGAAACCAAGGTCGCCAACCCGCTGCTGCCGCTGCGGATCGTGCTGGACCGCACCCGCGGTGGTTCGTTCCTGACCGTGTTCGTCATGGGCATCGGGATGTTCGCGATCTTCTTGTTCCTCACCTACTACATGCAGCTGAGCATGGGGTACTCGCCGATCAAGACCGGACTTGCCTTCCTGCCGATGGTGGCGGGCATGGTCGTCTCGTCGACAACGGTGCCCTCGCTGTTGCTGCCGAAAGTCGGCCCGAAGATCGTGGTCGCGGGCGGCTTCCTCGTTGCCGCGGCCGGCATGGCCTGGCTGACCCGGATCGGTCTGGACAGCGGTTACGTCACGCACATCCTGCCCGCCCTCGTCCTGATGGGCCTGGGCCTCGGCGGTGCGATGTCGACCGCCTTCCAGGGCGCGACGGCCGGTGTGCACCACGAGGATGCGGGCGTCGCCTCGGCGATGATCAACACTAGCCAGCAGGTCGGTGGTTCGATCGGCACCGCGCTGTTGAGCACCATTGCCGCGTCGGCGGCGACGGATTACCTGTCCTCGCATCAGCCGGGTCCGATGGCCGTGGCACAGGCTCAGATCGAGAGCTACACCACCAGCTTCTGGTGGGCCACCGCGATCTTCGTGGCCGGCGCCGTGATCACCGCATTCTTGATGCCGAACACGGTGCCCGCTCCCTCCGAGGGAGAGCCCGTGCTCGCGCACTGAAGTTCGACCGAATAGCACAGCGCCCGTGTCGCTTCGACGCGGGCGCTGTGCTGTGTCACCGAATCTCGGTAGTTGCCGGTGAATCTCAGCAGTTGCTCGGCGCGGGGGATGCCGGCGAAGCGGTCGGCGCCGGGCTGGAAGTCGCCCACATTCGGTGGCGCGAAATAGAATCCGTCGCCGTCGGGAAGCGGGATGATCGCCGCCGTCGCGGCCGGCGGCAGGTAGGTGAGGCTCGCCGCCGCGACCGATAGCGTCGCGATGGTGAGCCGCCGCAGTGATCGGCGCCCGCCGAAGGTGATCGAATTCCGTCTGCCGAATAGTTGCTGACGCTCGAGTCGGCGTGGTTTCGCCGTCGCCCGATGGATCGTGGGTACTGCTCGTCGTGCCGCCATCATCGCTCCGGACCCGAGTCTGTAGGGGGTTGGGTGGAACCTCGGCGAAACCTTCTGGGCATTCGAACGTCGTACCTGCACACATGTCGACGAACGGTACTGTTCGTAATTTGTGCCGCCGTCCCGGGCGAACAGACCGCACGGTACAGCCGATAGCATTGCGCCGGTGACATTCGGCTCGGCAGGAGGTCAGCGCATGGGTCGGCGGACCGACGCCCCTGCCGTCGAACCGATGGTGCTGTTGGTGATCTCCGTCGGCGGCGCGATCGGGGCGATGTTGCGCTACCGCATCGGCGTATGGTGGCCGCCGCGACCGGGCCACGTCCCCTGGTCGACGTTCACGATCAATGTCGTGGGATGCTTTGCGATCGGAATTCTGATGATTCTGATTACCGAAGTGTGGGTAGCCCACAGACTGCTCCGCCCGTTCCTCGGCGTCGGCCTGCTCGGCGGCTTCACCACTTTTTCCACCTATAGCCTCGAGGTTCGTAGACTGCTCCAATCGGGTGCAACGGTCGAGGCGCTCGGCTATCTGGGGGGAACGGTGGTGGCGGCGCTCGTCGCGGTCGTGCTCGGAATGGGCTCGGCGCGATGGATGACCAGACGGGCTCGACGGACATGATGACGGCACGACGGAAGGGGGTCAGACGATGAATGATTCACCGGCGGGCGCGCGTCCGACGGCGGGACAGTGGAAGCAGGCCGCGCGGCTGACGGTGCTGCTCGACGAGGACGACAAATGGAAACACGGCCCCCTATATCACGAAATCGTGCAGCGGGCCCGCGACGCCGGATTGGCAGGGGCAAGTGTGTGGCGTGGAGTCGAGGGCTACGGCGCCTCCTCGCGCATCCACACCAGCCGGATCCTGGATCTGGCCGAACACCTACCCGTGCAGGTGATGGTCATCGATGATGCCCAGCGGCTGCGGTCGTTCGTCGAGCACAATGCCGAGATGCTCGCCGCGGTGAACGTCACCCTGTCCGACGTGACGATCTGGCAGCCGACCGCAGGGATGCTCGGATGAACGTCGCACTCGTCGTGCTCGGTGCCATGTTCGGCGCACCCGCTCGATATCTGATAGACCGTGCTGTCGCAGCACGTTTCGGATCTCTGCTGCCGTGGGGCACCTTGACCGTTAACATTGTCGGTTCGGCGTTGCTCGGTGGTCTGGTCGGCGCGGGTGCGAACAGTTGGCTGCTCACCGCTGCCGGGACCGGTTTCTGCGGTGCGCTCACCACGTTCAGCACCTTCGGCTACGAGACCATCAGGCTGATTGCCGACGGCGCCTACGCCTATGCCGCAGGCAATGTCGTGATCAGCGTCGTGGCCGGTCTGGTCGCGGTCTTCGCCGCGGCATCCGCGACACAGTGGTTGTGGACATGATTCTGATGACGAGCCGGGCGCAGCCGATCCGGAAGGGAGACCCGAGCATGGCCCATGATCGAGCCGGGCGACCCGCGCGACCCACCGACCTGGAGGACATCGCGCATCTGGTGACGGCCTACTACAGCCGCATCCCGGATCCGCAGGATCCCGCCCAGCAGGTGGTGTTCGGCACCTCGGGGCATCGTGGCTCGAGCTTGGACACCGCGTTCAACGAGGCGCACATTCTGGCCATTACCCAGGCGATCATCGAATACCGTGCGACCCGGGGCATTACCGGCCCGGTGTATCTGGCCCGGGACACACACGCATTGTCGGAACCCGCGTGGACCACTGCACTCGAGGTGCTCGCGGCCAACGATGTGACCGCCATCATCGACGCCCGCGACCGATACACCCCGACCCCCGCGCTGAGTCATGCGGTGCTGCGCCACAATCGCGGCGGCACCCGCCACCAGGCCGACGGCATCGTGGTCACCCCTTCGCACAACCCGCCGCGTGACGGCGGCTTCAAATACAACCCGCCCCACGGCGGTCCCGCCGACACCGTTGCCACCGACGCCATCGCCGCCCGCGCCAACGAACTGCTGCGCGGCGGTCTCGCGGGCATCCGCCGCACCACGCTGCAGCATGCGCTGGACACCAGCGTCGAACGCTACGACTACCTCGACCACTACATCGCGGACCTGCCGAACGTGTTGAACCTGGACGCCATTCGCGGCGCCGGGATCCGGCTCGGCGCCGACCCTATGGGTGGGGCGAGCGTCGACTACTGGGAGGAAATCGGTCAGCGCTACGACCTCGAGCTCGAGGTCGTCAACCCGTTCGTCGACCCGACCTGGCGGTTCATGACCCTCGACAGCGACGGCAAGATCCGCATGGATCCGTCCTCGCGCTACGCCATGGCCTCGCTGATCGCGATCAAGGACGACTACGACCTCTCCACCGGCAACGACGCCGATGCCGACCGGCACGGCATCGTCACGCCCGACGGCGGGTTGATGAATCCCAACCACTTCCTCGCGGTCGCCATCGAATATCTCGTCGCGAACCGGATGGGCTGGGACGCGCTGACCAAGATCGGCAAGACGGCGGTGAGCTCGTCGATGATCGATCGGGTGGTCGGCGTGCTCGGCCGCGACGTGCACGAAGTGCCGGTCGGCTTCAAATGGTTCGTGCCCGGATTGTTCAGCGGCAGCTTGGCTTTCGGTGGCGAGGAGAGCGCAGGTGCATCCTTCCTGCGGATGGACGGCACCGTCTGGACCACCGACAAGGACGGACTGTTGCTCGCACTGCTCGCCGCCGAAATCGCGGCGGTCACCGGTCAGAGCCCGTCGGCGCGCTATGTCGAACTCGAGAAGCGCTACGGCAGCCCCGCCTACGCGCGGATCGACGCCGCCGCAACCGGGGAACAGAAAGAGCTGCTCGCGAAGTTGACGCCGGACATGATCACCACACAGGAGATCGCGGGCGAGCCGATCACCGCGGTGCTCACCAGGGCACGGGGCAACGGCGCACCGCTCGGCGGTCTGAAGGTGACGACGGAGAACGCGTGGTTCGCCGCGCGCCCGTCCGGCACCGAGGACAAGTACAAGATCTACGCCGAATCGTTCCACGGCCCCGAGCATCTGACGCAGGTGCAGGCCGCCGCGGAGGAGATGGTCGGGCAGGCGCTGTCGGGTGAGTAGTAGATCGAAGGCCCTGCCCACCGAGATCTGGGTGCTGGTCGGGGCCGCGTTCGTCATTGCCATCGGTTTCGGCTTGGTCGCACCCGTGCTGCCGCAGTACGCGCGCAGTTTCGGCGTCGGTGTGGCGGCAGCGTCGGCGATCATCAGCGCCTTCGCGTTGATGCGGCTGCTGTTCGCCCCGGTGAGCGGCCGACTGGTGCAACGCTTGGGGGAGCGCTCGGTGTATCTGAGCGGGCTGCTGATCGTCGCGGTGTCGACGGGCGCGAGCGCGCTGGCCCAGAGTTATTGGCAGCTGCTGGTTTTGCGTTCGGTCGGCGGCATCGGGTCGACCATGTTCACCGTTTCCTCGCTCGCACTGGTGATTCGGCTGTCGCCGCCCGCGCAGCGCGGGCGGGTGTCCGGGCTGTGGTCGACCAGCTTCCTGATCGGTTCGGTGAGCGGGCCGCTGGTCGGTGGGGCGCTGTCCGGTCTCGGGCTGCGGGCGCCGTTCGTGATCTACATGGTCGCGCTGCTCGCCGTCACCGTGGCCGTCTACCTGAGCCTGCGGAACTCGAATCTGGCCGCGCCGGAGGCGACCGGTGCGGTGCGGGTGCTGACCTTCCGGCAGGGCTGGGCGCGGCCGGAATATCGGGCGGTGCTCTGGTCGAACTTCGCCAACGGCGCCGCGGTCTTCGGCGTGCGCATGGCGTTGGTGCCGTTGCTCGTGGTCGAGGTGCTGCATCAGCCGTCGGGGATGGCCGGCGTCGCGCTGACGGTGTTCGCCGCGGGCAATGTGGCGGTGCTGTTCCTCTCGGGCCGGCTGTCGGATCGTTGGGGCCGTAGACCGTTTCTGATCGCCGGATCGCTGGTGTGTTCGGTCGGCACGATCGGGCTCGGATTCGCGCCGAACCTGTTGTGGCTGATGGTGAGTTCGGTGGTGGCCGGGCTCGGTTCAGGCATGCTGACGCCGACGCAGCAGGCTGCGCTCGCCGACGTGATCGGGCCGAAGGCACGCGGCGGGCCGGTGCTCGCCGGCTTCCAGATGGCGGCCGACCTGGGCACCGTCATCGGCCCGGTCGCGATCGGTGCGCTGGCGCAACACGTCTCCTACGGGGTTGCGCTCACCGTCACCGGTGCGCTGCTCGCCGTCGCCGCAGTGGTGTGGGTTGTGGTGCCGGAGCCGTTGCAGTCGCGGATTCGACCGCTCGACACCGATCGATCCGATCATGTGAGCGGCGTACCGTGCGACGACGCCGAATATCAGCTCGCGCATCGTGCCGCGGAGTCGTGCGGGGATGATGCTCCCGAGCGAGTTCTCGACGCCGCGGAGGGACGCGCCAAGGTCTAGCCCAAGCGGTGGGACACTCGCACGTTCGCCAGCACCCGGCGCGGGTCGACCCGGACGGTTGCGGCAGAGTGTTCGGGGTGAGCGAATCGCGTTCGAACTACACCCCGCGACCGATGTCGAGCAAGACCACCTATGCCCTCGGCGCCGTGGCTCTCGCGCTCATCGTGTTGATCGTGATCCTGGCCATGCGGTGGGGTCGCGACGAACCCGCCGTGCGCAATGACGGGTACGGTCCGGTACACAGCTCGGCGGTGGTCGTGGCGCTGCAGCCGGACGGCCTGATCCTCGTCGGTCGCCCGGACGCGCGGAAGACGATCGACGTGTACGCCGACCCGCTGTGCCCGGGCTGCGGTTCGATGGAGCGCGTCTACGGTCAGGAAATCGCGCAGCAGCAAGACGAAGGCAAGCTCGCGGTGCGCTATCACCTGGTCAATTTTCTCGAATCCAAGTCGCGCAGCAAGGATTACTCGACGCGCGCGATCGCCGCGAACGAGTGTGTCGCCGAGGCCGGTTCCGGTCCGGTCTACTCGAAGTTCCACACGCTGTTGTTCACCACGAGGCAGCCCGAGGAGGGCGGCGCGGACCTGAGCAACGAGGAACTGGCCGCGGTGGCACGGGAGGCGGGCGCATCCGATCAGGTGGCGCAATGCATCGCTTCCGGCGCGAAGGTCGATGCCGCGCGGGCGCACGCCCTGGTCGCGCTCGGCGCGCTCAACGAACTGCTCGACGGGCGTGCGGCAACCCCTTCGGTTTTCGATGGCAAGACCAAGCTGGACGTCAACAACGAAGAGTGGGTCCTCGACGTCGCACGCTGATCGCGAGAATCGGCTAGCGTCGTAGGAGTGGCAACCCTGGACGATGCCGCTGAGATCGCTCTTCAGCTCCCCGAGGTGACCGAAGGCTTGCGATTCGACTACCGGACATGGTCGGTCGCGGGCAAGGCTTTCGCGTGGGAACGACCGTTCAGCAAGGCGGATATCAAGCGATTCGGCGATACCGAGCGGCCCGAGGCGCCGATCCTCGCGGTGCGGCTGGCCGACCTCAACGACAAGGAAGCCGTTCTCGCCGAGGATCGCCCCGGTGTGTTCACCATCCCGCATTTCGACGGCTATGCCGCGGTCCTCGTCGAACTGAATCGCACCACCGTCGAGCGGCTGCGCGAACTCCTGCAAGACGGTTGGTTGGCTTGCGCCCCAGCCCGTTTGGCCGACAGCTACCTCCACGGTCGCTGACGGCCGCAACGTCGAAGCGTCCGGTTCGGGCGATGCGATCGCGCCGCCCGAACCGGCGGCGTCACGTCGTCGACAGGGTGGCGAGTTCGCGCTCGACGAGTTTGTCGTGCTCCTGGGCCTGCGCCGCGGCCTTCTTCGGGCTCCAGTGTCCGGCCATCAGGAAGACGAACGGCAGGAAAGCGACCTGTGCGATCAGGCAGATCCACCACCAGCGCTTCCACTGCGAGGGCGAATCGGCTTGCGCCTGCTGCACTTCTGTGGCGTGCTCGGCCAGGTAGGCCTGGTCTTCGACGGGAATGGTGCCGACCGCCTTCAGCTTCGCGCTCGCCTGCTCGAGTTGCGGGCCGACCTTCGCGGCTACGGCGAGTTCGGCGGGTGGAATCTGCTGGACGGCGGTGAGGCGGGCGATCGCCTGGTCCGGCGGAATACCGAACTTCTTGGCCACCTGACCGACCGCCGCCAGTCCGGCGTTCGCATCGGTGGGGTTGGCCGCAAGCGCCGCCAACGTGGCGGGAGCGATGGCTTGCAGGGTCGCGACTTCCTGCGGGTATTTCATGCTCAGCCCGAAGGCCGCCTGAATCTCGGCCGCTGTGGCGCCGGTGAGCTTGGTCATCGCCGTGAGCTGTGCGGCCGGATCGTTGGGGTTGGTTTTCAGCGCCGCAAGGGTTTCCGGTCCGACCTGCTGGATGGTCGCCAGCTCCGGGCCGAATCGGTGCTGGATTTCCTGGAGCTTGGGGCCGTAATTGACCAGCGGGCCCGCCGCGTTCACCACGATGAGCAAGCCGAACAGGACGACAGTGACGACGCCGCGCAGGGTGCCGCCCCACACCGCGAGTCCGACGGCCGTCGCGGCCGGGTTCCGGTCCTCGACTGTCTCGGTGAAGCTGGCCATCCAGGTGGAGTAGGCGATACCGGTGCCGACTGCGATGACCACGAAAACCGTTGCGAACGCGTAGTAGCCGGTGTCGGGTTTGTCGGTGTAGCCGATGAAAACGAACATACCGACGATGCTGATGAGCGCGCCCACGATCATGAAGGGCTTACGCACCTTGAGTTTGTCCGACGCGATACCGGCGAGCACCAGCGCGATCGCGTTGGCGGTCCAGTACCAGTTGCCGAGCGCATTGGCCTTGGCCGGACTGAAGCCGAAGTTCGTGGCCATGTAGACCGGTAGGAACGACACGATCGTGTAGAAGAAGGCCAGGAACAGGCTGATCCCCAGGGCTGACCCCACGATATTGAGGCGCAGCATCTGCCGCCACTGCCCTTGCTCCAGTTGGCTGACATCGATGCCGCGGGCGCGTGCCTCGATCAGTGCCCGGTCGCGCAGCGACACCATGATCTGGTCGCGCAGTTGTGGACTCAGCTCACGCAATCCGATCACCGCGATCACAGCGATGACGAGGCTGATCGCGCCGCAGAGTCGGTAGTGGTACTGCCAGTCCGGATGCGCGTCCAGGGTCCGGGTGGAGATCTGGGTGGTGACCAGGGCTCCGATGACGGGTCCGAGCGTCCAGAAACCCATCGCGGATGCGCGGTCCAGCTGTGGCGAGAAGTCGCGGATCAGTGCCGGCGTCGCCACGAGCACAGCGCCCTCGACGATGCTCACCAGGATGTAGACGACGAGGTATGCCTCTTTCGAGGTCGTCGCGGGCACCGCGAACAGCGTCAGCAGCGAGCAGATCACCACGCCGTAGGCGACGATATTCGCCCGCCCCCACCGATCGAGCACACCCGCGAGCACCGAAGCGACCGCGCCGAATGCGGCGCCGATAATGAAGATCCACACGAAGTACGCAAAAGAGAGATCGAAGTACGCGATGAGCTCATTGCCCACCGCGCCGGTGACGAACAATTGGTAATACAGTGCGATCGAGGCGATGACCACCACGGCCAGGTACCAGGAGCGGGCGGGCGTATCGGGATAGTGCGGTAGTTTGCGCTGCCACAACCCGGTGATCAGGGTTGGCGGGGGCGTAGTCGTGGTCGAACTCATGGTCGAGATGCCTTTCTGGCCACGGCATTTCGCAGGAGACTGAACCATCCGCAGTTCAGGACGAGTAGCCGGGTGGAAACAATGTAGCGACCGGCCGTGATTTGCATCACTGTTCTCGAAACAACTGCTTGTTTTGATTGTTGTCGCCGGGCCGTCGGTTGCCAGGGGTCGACAAGGTTCGATTCCGGAGGTCTGCACAGCGAATCGTGCAGAATGGGTGCCGATTGGTTGATGGGCAGTGCTGACGCCGAAGGGTTATTGCGCGCGATTTCGGGCCGGCTCGGGTCTGTCGTCGGGGATTTCGTCTTCGGGTGGGATCCGCCGAAGCTGTCCGTGGACGACTACGTAGCCGTTCAAGGGGTACACCATCTCTTCGGCGGTGGGGCGGTCGGGAAGGGCTCGGGGCGGGTCCATCGCCTGCTCGGATCTGTGGACGCCGAGGTACGGGGCGGCGAGTGCGCCGGTGTCGGTGCGCGGGAAGAGGTATTTGGCGCCCTCGCGGACGGTCGTATGGATGTCGCCCGTCGGTGCGGTCCACTGCAGGCGCTCCAGGTCCGCGCGCCAGACCGCCCAGGGGAGTTCTCCTTGTCCGCCAGCGTCTTCAGGCGATGGTGGCGACCGCAGAGCACGGCGAGGTTGGTGCGTGCCGTCGGTCCACCGCGGGATGGTCGCTCGTGGTCGAAGGGATGGTTGTGGTCCAGTTCGGATTCGGCGGCAGGCATCGCGCAACCGGGGAAGCGGCACATTCCGTCCACCGCACGGACTTCGCGTTCCAGCCGGGGCGTGGGCCGCCACTGCGCCGCCTCCTCGGCGGTGGTCGGGTCGTCGATATCGGACTGTTCCGGAATCACCTGGATGCGAGCATGTTCGGCCAGTATTCGCGCCAGCGCCGCGTCGATGGGCCCATAGCCGGCCAGGAATGCGGGCGACTCCTGAATCCCGAGCAGGGTATCGGCGGGGATACCTATCTGAATGAGCGGGCGGCGCGGCCGCTCGATCGGCACGCCGTACTTGGGGCAGCGCGCACCGCGCCCGCACTGACACCGCAACTGCCCGGACCCATCGGCCAGCGCGACGAGCGCGTCTGCGCGCCGCTGCGGCATCGTCCGTGGATCCGACGCGCACACCTGCATGCTCATTTCCCGTAGCCGCATCGCCACCGTCTGGGCACCCGGCGCGGGCAGCAGGCCGTCGAAAACGGCCATGCTGTCCTGGACCGCGCGCAGCCGAACATCGCGTTCTTCCTGCCGCCGCTCTCGCCGGGGGTCGAGGAGCAGATCCGCCCGATCCGGCGCCAAGCGCGCTGAATATCGAGCGGTGTTGACCTACAGGTGATTTCATGTCGTCGTGACCGATGAGGGCGGCTACGGCCGGTTCGGGGCGTTGTCCCGCGTTGAGCTGGAGCGGTTCTTCTACCTCGATGACGAAGACCGCAAGCTGATCGCGGGTCGGCGTCGGGACTACAACCGCCTTGGATTCGCGCTTCAGGTCGTCACGGCCCGTCAGCTCGGCATGTTTCTGGCCGATCCGCTCGACGTATCCCCTGAGCTGGTCGACTACCTCGCCGAGCAGTTGGGTATCGAGGACTCCTCGTGTGTGAAGCAGTACACCGAGCGGGAAAAGACCAAGCTCGAACATGCCTGGGAGATCCAGCGTGAGTACGACCTGACCTCCTACAGCGAGGTCGAGGCCGAGTTGGCGGCGTGGGTCGCCGACCAGGCGTGGGTGAGCGGCGATGGGCCCAAAGCGATATTCGCCGGGGCAGTCGACTGGCTACGCAACCGCCAGGCGCTGCTTCCCGGTCCCCGGACCTTGGAACGTTTGGTCACCGATGGGCGACACACCGCTGATCAGCGGTTGTGGAATGCGCTGACCGATCAACTGACCGCCGGTTCGGGGTCGGCGCTACTGGGGTTGCTGGATGCACCCGAGGGCAGACGCCGTGTCAGCGAGCTGGAACGGCTCCGCAAGGGCGTGTTCCGGACCAGCTCCAAGGGGATGCTCGACGCCTTGGACCGGCTTGCTGACCTCATCGGGCTGGGCGGTCAATCCCTGGATGTGTCGATGGTGCCGCAGCGTCGGGTGATCGGGCTGGCCACCTACGGGTTGTCGAGTAAGGCGCCTGCGTTGCGTCGCCTTGAGCCCCGCCGCAATCGCCTGGCGGTCATGGTCGCCACGGTGAAAGTGCTCTCGGGCAGAGCGACCGATGACGTGCTCGAGTTGTTCGACCTGTTGATGGTCACCAATCTGCTGTCGAAGGCCGAACGTGAGTCGCGTGATGAGAAACTGCGCCGGTATCCGCGGGTCTCGCGTCATGCGGGCAAGCTCGCGGCGGCGATGAAGGTGCTGTTGGAGATGACCGAGGTCGAACCGGACCTCAGCTTGGAGATGATGTGGGATCTGATCGAGAACACCGCGACCAAGAGCGAGCTACGGGCCGCCGTCGCGGTGATCGACGAGCTGGTTCCGGTCGATGACGCCGAACTCAACGAGCAGCGCCTCGAAGAGTTGGCCGGTCGCCTGGCCACAGTCCGGGTGTTCCTGCCCCGGCTGATGCGCACCGTGGTGTTCGGGGCCACCGCGGACGGTGCAGCGGTGCTGGCGGCGATGAATACCTTGGGTGAGCTGATGACGACGAAGTCGAAACTGCCCGCAAGCTGGCTCGATGCCCGCCAGGTCGACCACGACCTCATCGGCGGCGGCTGGAAGCGCCTCGTCTACCGGGAAGGTCGTCCCCCGGAAACGGTCGACCGCGCCGCCTACACGCTGTGCCTGCTCGAGCAGTTCCATCGGCATCTCAAGCACCGCAACATCTTTGCCCCGCATTCGACGCGATGGCGTGACCCGAGAGCCCAACTGCTGGTCGGGCAAGCGTGGGAACGTGCCCGCGAGGCCGGGATGAACGCGTTGAACCTGCCAGATGATCCGGGGGCGTTGCTCGCCGAGCATGCTGCCGCGGTGGACACCGCCTACCGTGAGGTCGCCACGAGATTGGATAGCGACGGCCCGGCGACCGTCGACGAGGACGGTCGACTCCACCTCGCCGCGCTGAAGGCCGAGCCGGACCCGCCGTCGCTGGTCGATCTGCGCCGCCGGGTCGAGGCCATGTTGCCAGAGGTCGACCTGCCCGAGCTGGTCCTGGAAGTCATGTCCTGGGTGCCCGGGTTCACCGAGTCGTTCACCCACGCCTCCGGCAACGGCGCCCGCGTCGCCGATCTCGGATTGTCGGTCGCCGCGGTACTGTGCGCGCACGCGATGAACGTAGGTTTCAAGCCGGTGACCAGCCCCGGTGTGGACGCGCTGACCCGTGACCGTTTGCACCACGTCGACCAGAACTATATCCGTTTGGAGACGTTGACCGCGGCCAACGTGGAGCTGGTCAAGGCCCAGGCCGAGATCGAGTTGGCGCAGCTGTGGGGTGGCGGGCTGCTCGCTTCGGTCGACGGCATGCGGTTCGTGGTTCCGGTCCGCACGATCCACGCGAGACCGAACCCGAAGTACTTCGGCCGTAAACGCGGCATCACCTGGTTGAACATGCTCAACGACCAATCCGCTGGGCTGGCGGCCAAGGTGTTGTCCGGGACGCCGCGCGACTCGCTGAACTTCATCGATGTCGTGCAGCTCCAGCAGGGCGGAAAAGTACCCGAGGCGATCATCACCGACACCGGCTCCTATAGCGACATCGTGTTCGGTCTGGTGCATTTGATCGGCAAGAGGTACAGGCCGCAGTTGGCGAATCTGCCTGATCAGCGGTTGTGGCGGTTCGACCCGGGTGCTGACTACGGACCGCTCAACCAGGCCGCGCGGGGGCGCATCGACACCGACAAGATCGCCGCGCACTGGGAGGACATGTGCCGGGTCGCGGTGTCGATCAACGAGTGTGAGGTCTCCGCTCACGACGTCACACGCATGATCTCTCGCGATGGGAGCCCGACCCCGCTGGGTCAGGGAATCGCGCACTACGGGCGGATCTTCAAAACCCTGCACATCCTGCGTCTGGCCGACGACGAACCGTATCGGCGGGAGGGCAAGGTCCAGGCCAATCTCGGCGAGGGTCGCCACGACCTGGCGCGGCGGATCTACCACGGGAAGAAAGGGGAGATGACCCGCACCTATTACGAAGGTATGGAAGATCAGCTCTCCGCGCTCGGGTTGGTGCTCAACTGCACCGTTCTGTGGAATACGTTCTACACCAACCACGCCCTGGAACAGCTACGCGCCCAAGGCTATCCGGTGCGCGATGACGACGCGCAGCGGCTGTCGGCGTTCATCCGCACCCATATAGGCATCGACGGCCACTACGCCTTCCACCTGCCCGACCTCGGCGGCAGCCACCGGAAGTTACGTGATCCCGCCGCCCGCGACGACGAGTGAGCAGGCGTTGCCCAGTGGCTGCGGCCACACTGGTCGTCGACGCCGACCGTTCCATGAAGAGGATGGATTTGGGATGCCGAAATCGAAGAGGCGCAAACCAATCGGCCGGAAAGCCAGCCGTAACCGTCACCGTGTCCTGGGACTCGTTAGCTATCGGTATCCCCCGATCGGCTGGTCTGGCACTGTCCCTTCCCTAGCACTGTCGAGGCAGAACCAATGCCAGTCACCATTCAGATGATGGAACGCGTCAGACGCGCGAGAGGCGCCGGTAAGCTGGGCAAACCCTCCGCCCCCGCTCGAGCAGTTGCCCGTCATGGGGCTGGTCCGGAAGTAGATACCGTAGGCGTAGCGGTCCACACTGTCGATGCGGTAGAGCCCGAGCCGGTGACCTTCGAACGTCCGCGGATCGACACCGTCGCGCACCTGCTGTGCGGCATCATCGAAGCTGTGCGACGAGAACTGCCAGCGCACAGCGATCGGTAGGTCTGCGCTCCACGCAGACACCGTGAACGCCACCACCAGCGCAGGCGCAAGCAGGGGACTTAGCTCGGGTACCCGAAACCGCCGGGTTACGACTACCCGGGTCAGGTAGCCGATAATCACGCATAACAACCCAAACGACGCGCTGATCAAGAAAAACCACAACAGCAACGACTCTGCGCTGTCCGGGACGCTTGCCCAGACGAGTGCCCCCAGGCAAGACGCAACCGTGCAGGCGAGCAACAGGTACCAGGCGAGCTGTGACCGGAGTCGTCGCTTCTCCTGTCGACAGGGAAGGTTGTCGGACTGCGCCGTGCTCATGCCGGAAGCCTAGCCTGCAAGCCGGTTTCAATCCCCTGGCCCGGGCGGCGAAGCCCAGCCCATACACCTCCATGTGATGTCAAAACTCGCCTGCACGAATCACCGTTAGAGCCATCATGTGACGCTCAGTTTCACCTGCAACCACCAGTAGCAGCTCAACACACGCCGCCGCGTCGATCGGGCCGTGCTCACCATGCCGTCAGTGAATCGACCCGAACAGGCCGAGCTACCGCCGACGCCTGGAGGCCGGGTCGGTCTCGGCCTGCCACCGCCCCAGCGCCTCGGCCGACACCCTGGTGTATTTCGCGAGGCTACGCACCGAGGAGTGCCCGGACAGCGCCATCAGCATCGGCGTGGACGCGCCGGTCTCGGCGGCGTGGGTGAGCTTGCTGTGTCTGAGTTGGTGCAGCGTGAACGGGCCGCGCTTCATCACCGTTGTGTGTTCCTCGAACAGCGTCGCCGCACGCCGGTACGACAACCGGGCCCGCCGCGTGGTCGGGTCGATGTCCTCCAGCGCCACAGACGGTTTCGCTTTGCGGTCGGTGAGAAACAACGGCCCGCGCTTGCGGCCGGCGATCAGGCGGGGCAGCAGCCGCGCGGTGCCGGTCTGCCAATAGATGACGTCGCGGGCGCCGCCCTTGCGAACCACGGTCGCGCAACGGTTCACGGTGTCGAGATCTTCGACGTCGAGCATCAGGATCTCTTCGGCCCTGGCCGCGGTCTCGTAGAGCATCGTCCACCACGTGCGCTCCCGCAGCGGCGCGTCCGAATCGAGCAGCCCGGCGACCTCGTCGTGGGTCATGGCCCGGCTGTTGTCCGGCGGGGCCGGACGCGCCTGCAACCGCACCAACGGATCTCCGGTGAGCCAGTCCTGCTTGCGCCACCAAGCGCACGCCGACGCCAACGCGGTCAACCGGAGGTTGAACGTCTTCGGCGACTTCGCACCCCACACGAACACGAACCAGCCCGACACCCGGTCCGGGTCCAGCAGCGCCACATCGGTGTCCGCGCCGAAATCGCGTACGAGCCGGTCCAACGCCGCCCCGTAGCCTCGGCGGGTGTTGTCGACGGGGATCGTGTCCAGATACATCTTCACCCCATCCGCCAACCGCACCCCGGCCGCCACTGTCGGCAGCGTCCGTACCGCGCCCAATTTCGACCGCCTTCCGCGCTACGGCAGATAGTTTCCCGAGCCGCCCCATCGCGAAGGTGCCGTCGCGCCAGGACGACTCGCATTCTATGGCAGATAGTGTGCCGCTATCTGCCGTAAATCCTTAGCGCCGGATCGGGCGAATTTACTCCTCAACCCCCTCGCCGCCGCCGCGTGCCACCGGGATCGAGCCGAGCGGCCCAGCGCCGTGCCGCCTGCCGCAGCCGTAGCGCATTGGTCCGCCCCGCCGCCTCCAGCAATCGCGGCTCCAAATCCGCCACCACCTCCCGCGCCACCGCGCGCGTGTTGTCGACGATCACCCGCACCTTCGCCAGATCGATCCGCCCCGCCGCGAACGCCACCCGCGTGCGCGGTAGCGCGTCCTCCAGCGCCATCCCGATATCGATCAGCGCCGCAATGGTGGCCTCGTCGACCTGCAGCGCCACCGCCGCCTCCGTCGCCGCGAACTCCCCGCCCCGCACCCCATCCGGCCCCGGATCCGCACTGTCCGCACGCCGCCGCCGATACAGCTCCCGCACAGCGAACACCTCCGTCGCCTGCGCGGCCGCAGCCGCTCCGTGCGCCGTCCGAAGGGCGTCGATAAGCCCCTCGTCACTAATGGCACTGAAGTTCACCGCCGAGAGATCATCGATATCGAACATATGTTCGATTCTACGATCATCAACCCCCTTCGTCACCCCCCGAATCAAGGCGATTTGGTTGCTGACACGCCGGTGGTGTAACTTCGTTCAGGCAGTCAGGGAAACCTGAGGGCAATCACCAGGGGCTATGGCGCAGCTGGTAGCGCACCACACTGGCAGTGTGGGGGTCAGGGGTTCGAGTCCCCTTAGCTCCACCTTGAAGGGCTTACTAGAACACGGCGCTAAGTCAATGCCGTGTAGCAGGACGTCAACGCCGCCGCTTCTTTGTGAAGGGGTGGCGTTGTTGGTTTCTGTGGGCCGGGGGTTTGCATCTGTGGCGGGGGCGGGGTGTTCGGTTTGCCGCGTGTGCTGGATGGCGTGGAGGCGGCCGAATGGCTCTCGAAGGCTGTGGTCGGTGATCTGCTCGTCGTCGATGTAGAGGGCGTGGAAGATGGTCTGGTTGAGCATCCGACGCTGTTGGTCGTTGCATCGGCGATAGAGCTGTTGGGGGTCTTCGAGTAGTTCGAGTGCCACTTCGATGAGTCGGGCGCTGTCGGAGAGGTTCGCGGGCCCGGGGCTCCGAAACAAGAGCCGCGCTGCCGATCGTCGAAGTACCCAACCCCGGTATGGCTCCGACCTGCGGATGTCCTGCCCGGTGCGAATCCGTTGCTACAGTCGGTTCAACGCGATGAACGCCGCCGTGATCCGAGCCGGGTGCGCTTCGCCACCCCGATCGGCTCCGGGGCGAGCGTGGAACTGCGCATCAGGGGTTGCCCGGCGAGGTTGTCGGCACCTGGACAGCGCCATGATCACCGGTCGCGCGGGCTGAGGTCGGACTCCGTTATCGATCGGTGAGCGAGTCGATGGCCTTGTGCAGTCTGTCCGTGGCCTCGTCGGCGACGTCCTGCAGCACAGACAGCTCGCTCACGTCGACCATCAGCTGAGGGTTCATCGCCTCGATGACGACGGTCTCGCCGTCGGTGGAAGTGTCGGTGCGGACGACGACGTTGCATGGCAGTAGCACTCCGATCTGCCGGTCTGCGCCCAGAGCGCGGTGTGCCAGTGGCGGATTGCAGGCGCCGAGGATGATGTAGTTCTCCATATCGGCGTCGAGCTTGGTTTTCATCGTCGCCTTCACGTCGATCTCGGTGAGGATGCCGAATCCTTGTTCGGCCAATGCTTGTCGAGTACGCGCGAGCGCGTCATCGAAGGTGGTCTGCAGTGTCGTCGAGAGTGCAAGCTTCATGATCGGCTCCCTGATCGAGTGGTGTCGAGGTTGTGTGGCACGTGAATCCAGAGTTGCTCCGGCGGCGTGGCCGTCGGAGCCGAGCCAGCGCAGCTGTCCGCAGCTCACGTCAAGCAAGGCCACCCCGGGTTCGACGGTGGGTCGCCTCACCGGTGTCGTCTGCCCGAGGAAGCCCGGGTGTCCGAACAGCGCTCGAGCGGACTCGCGGGTGGCCGGATGTTCGGGGGTAACCCATTGTGCCGGGTTGTCGGCAACCGCGACTAGCGCCTGGTTGGCGCCGACGACGTTCGTGCGGGAACCGCCGAAGGCCAGCAGCGTTTCGCTCATCGCGGGCACCAGCACCAGGTTCGCTCCGGCTTCGGTGAGGGCGTGCACGGCATGTGGGTTGAGCAAATCCCGGCACACGATCACCAGATGCCAACCGCCGGAGGTGACATGCACCCGCAGCTCCGGCCAGCCCGACGGGTTGATGTCCTCGAGCACGGGCCGGTCGCCTGGGCGGAATTTGTCGTGGGTCAGCGGCCGGTCGTGTCCGCGGACCCAGGCGAGCGCGGTGTTGCGGCGCAGGGCCTTTGCGTCGTGGCCGTGTTCGTCGTCGTGGTGGTCGCCCCCGGCGATCAGCGGCTCGGTCTCGGCGGCCAAGACCGCCCGCAGCGCCGCCACCCGGTCGCGCAGCGACAATAGGTGCGGAACGTAGGGCGAACATGTCATGGTCATGCCGTCACAACGCTGCCCGACTCTGCGGAAACGCCGCTGTGGGCGGGCGCTGGCGGTGTGGCCGGCAGTCGCAGTCGTTTGAGGGCCAACGCGTTGACGGCGACGATGAGGCTCGATCCCGACATCGACAGGGCGGCGATCTCGGGGCGCAGGAGCAGACCGAACGCGGGCTCGAACACACCGGCGGCGATCGGTAGGGCGATGGTGTTGTAACCGACTGCCCAGCCCAGGTTTTGGCGCATTTTGCGCAGCGTGCCGCGCCCGATCCGCAGGGCTGTAGGCACGTCGAGCGGGTCCGAGCGCATCAAGACGATATCGGCGGTTTCGATGGCGACGTCGGTGCCCGCACCGATCGCGATGCCGAGGTCGGCTTGTGCGAGCGCGGGGGCATCGTTGACGCCGTCGCCGACCATCGCGACCTTGCGTCCACTGGCCTGTAGCTCTGCGATCTCGGCGGCCTTGTCACCGGGCAGCACTTCGGCGATTACCGTGTCGATCCCCATGCCACGGGCGATCCGTGCCGCGGTGGCCTGGTTGTCGCCGGTGAGCATGACGACTTCCACGTCCAAATCCTGCAACGCCGCCACCGCGGCCACCGAGGTTTCGCGCGGGGCGTCGGCGATGCCGATCACCGCCGCCGCGACCCCGTCGACGGCGACCAGCACCGCGGTGTGCCCGGTGGCGGCGAGGGTGTCGCGCGCCTGCGCCAACGTCCCCAGGTCGATGCCTTCGCGGTCGAGTAGTCGCCGGTTTCCGACCACCACGCGGCGCCCGTCGACCTCGGCGACCGCGCCGTGGCCGGGCACGTTCTCGAACCGTGTCGCCGCGACCTCAGCAGCGCCGTGTTCGCGCGCGTGGCGCACGATCGCCTCGGCCAAAGGGTGCTCGGACTCCCGTTCGACCGCAGCTACCAGCCGCAAAACCTCGTCTTCGGTGGGCCCGTTACCGCCGATCACCACATCGGTAACCGCCGGTACCCCCTTGGTCAGGGTGCCGGTCTTGTCCATCACCACCACCTCGATGCGCGCCGAGGTCTCCAGGGCAAGCGCGTTTTTGAACAGCACGCCACGTTTGGCGCCCAGTCCGGTGCCGACCATGATCGCGGTCGGGGTGGCCAACCCCAGCGCGTCGGGGCAGGTGACGACGACGACGGTGATGGCGAACAGGATCGCGGCGCTGAACGGACGATCGGAGAACAGCAGCCACACCGCGAGGGTCAGCCCGCCGCCGATCAGGGCGACGAACACCAGCCAGAACGCGGCCCGGTCGGCCAGCTTCTGACCCGGAGCCTTCGAATTCTGTGCTTCCTGAACGAGTTTGACGATCTGTGCCAGAGCGGTATCCGCGCCGACCTTGGTGGCCCGCACCCGCAAGGTGCCGTTGGCGTTGATCGTCGCACCGATCACCGCTGAGCCGATGGCTTTGTGTACCGGCAGGCTTTCGCCGGTGACCATCGATTCGTCGACCTCGCTGTCACCGTCCTCGACGACCCCGTCGACGGCGACCTTCGCACCGGGACGCACCAGCAGCAGATCCCCCACCACCACCTCGGCGGTCGGGATCTCCACCGGCTCACCCTCACGCAGGACAACGGCTTTGGGTGGGGCGAGGTCGAGCAGGGTGTGGATGGCGTCGTTGGCGCCGCCGCGGGCGCGCATCTCGAACCAGTGCCCCAACAGCACGAACGACGCCAAAACCGTTGCGGCCTCATAGAACACCTCCCCGCCGCCGGTGACCGTGATGACCAGGGAGTACCCCCACCCGCCGCCGATCGCGACGGCGACCAACACCATCATGTCCAGGGTGCGGGCACGCAGTGCGCGAAGGGCGCCGTCGAAGAAGATGGTGCACGAATAGAAGATCACCGGCAGGCTCAACACCAAGGCCCAAATGTCTTGGCGCATACCGAATGGCACGGGAAGGTCGCGGCCGAACATTTGTGATCCCATCGGCGACCACAACACGATCGGGATCGAGAACAGCACCGCAACCAGGAACCGGTTACGCATGTCCGCGACCATCGACGCCATCGACATGCCCTCACCCCCGCCGTGGCCCATCGCATCGTGCGGGGAGCGCAACTGCTCACCTTCGGCAGGCGGCGCATGCCTCGGGTACGCGTCGCTCACCGCGGTGGCTGTCGGGTATCCGTCGGAGGCGGGTGGATCGGGCTCGGTCATCGGGTCGCAAATGTGGGCGGGCACCGATTGGCCCGCGCAATGGAATCCGCAGTCGCGGACCCAGCCGGTCAACTCCGCCAGCGAGGTGCGGGCCGGGTCGAAGACCACTGTCGCTGTTTGCGATACCGGATTCGCTGCCACCTCCACCACGCCAGGACGCCTACCCAGGACGGCGGTTACGACGTTCTGCTGGCTCGCCCAACCCATCCCGCTGACGTCCAGCACGGCGGTACTACGCCCGGTGTCCTCATCCATGACCGGCGTTCCTTTCGTGAAAATGACTGCTGGACAAGCGATCCGGTGTCGGGGGTTTTGTCTCGCCGGTTCGGTGTCCACCGAGGGTAGTGCGGTTGCGGATTTTCGTTGTCCGGCATGCGCGACAACTGGTGACGCCACGACCACGGCGGCGCCAGCGATTTGAGGCACGGCCGATTGCTCACCGAGTACGACCACACCGAGTGCCACACCCACCACCGGCACCGGCGATGACGATCAATCGCCACGACCGCACCTTCCCGGCCACCGTGCACGACTGGGGCCGCCAACCTGTCACATCGGCTGCCCCATCATCGGGCAACCACCCATCAAACTGCACATCCACTGACACAACATCTGCATCGGGCTCATGGCATTGATTCCTTGTCCGCGGGCGGGCCGACCGCGCGCCCGACCTACCGGGTGCGGTCTTGTGATGCTCCCGATGCTGCCGTGCCGATACCCCTCATGGGTAGGGACCTTTGGGGGTCCCGTGGAGGTCCTTTGGCGCTGCTATGCGCGACCTCGTCCCATTCCTGCGCCCGGTGCGCCGGAGCAGACCGAGGTAGTCCGATAGATAGAGGAATGCCGTGAACAGTCGGTATCTGCCGTGGTACGCACTCGCACTGGCCCTGCTGGTCGTCGGTCTGGCCATTGGCGGAGTGTCGATGTCGACGCTGCTGGTCGCGCTGGTGGTGATGGCGTGTCCGGTGATGATGATGCTCATGATGGCCGGGCCCGGCCGTGGCGGCGGTGATGACCAACTGGGCAACCGCAAGCCACTCGACAAGCACAAGCGCCACGATCACGGCCCCACCTCCGGCCGGTCGTAGGAACCCGTGTCATGACCATCGACCCCACCGCAGTCGGCTACCCGCCCCGACGAGCCCGGCGCTGCTGGTGCGACCGACGCTGCGCCACTGCTGGTCGCTGAGGGCCTGGAGAAGTCGTATCGTCGTGGCGGCCTGCCCTTCTCCCGTCGCCAGCCCGTGCTGCGCGCGGGGTGGATTTGGCGCTTCGGCCCGGTGAGGTGGTCGGGCTGGTCGGTGAGAACGGCTCGGGCAAGTCGACGGTGATGAAAATCCTCGTCGGCGAACTGGCCGCCGACGCCGGTAGCGTGACCCGGTCCAGCCGACTGGGCTACTGCCCGCAGCAGCCGATCCTCTACGAGCGTTTGACCTGTGATGAGCACATCGAACTGTTCGCCCGCGCCTACCGGATGACCCGAGCGGCCGAACGACGGTCACGGCGAGAGTTGTACGCCGCATTGGGATTCGAACGCTACGCCGGGACCCGCGCGGATCGCCTGTCCGGCAGTACCCTGGCGAAACTGAACCTTACGCTCGCGCTGCTGGCCGACCCTGAAGTGCTGCTGCTCGATGAGCCCTCAGCCGGGTTCGACTGGGACACCTACCTCAAATTCTGGGAACTGGTGGCCCGCCCGGCGCGCGGCGGGCCGGACGGTCCTGATCATCAGCCATTTCGTCACCGACAACCATCGCTTCGACCGTATCGTCGAGTTGCGCGAGGGGCGGGCGGTGCCGCGATGACAGCTACCGTGGCTGTCCCTGAGCGCCGGCGCGCACTCGCACTGTTCGTCCGGTGTTTTATGGCCGACTATTTCTGTAATCCGGCCAACCTGATCGTGCTGGTGATCGTGCCCGCGGTGTTCGTGCTGGTCGCGGCCGGAACCATTACGCAGGCAATGGAATTGCTCGGCCGGGTCCTCGGGCCCGCCGCCAAGGTGGAGACCGCGACCGCCGGTTGGGCGGCCGGGTTCCTGTCCAGTATCGCCATGTACTTCCAGATCCGTTCGGCCCGTGCGACCGATCGACGACTGGTATTGGCTGGGCTGTCCCCGACCAGGCTCGTAGCCGCGCGGGCGGCAACCGGATTCGCGCTGGCCGTGCTGGTGTCGACGGTGTCGCTGCTCGCGCTGACCGCACGCACCGGAATCGACGCACCCGCGCGGGTGATCGCCGCGATATTGATGTTCGCGGTGATCTATCTGGCGATCGGGGCGGTGATCGGCGTGCTGGTCCCGAACCCGGTCAACGGTGCCGTGGTGATCCTGTTCGTCTGGATCATCGACGTGTTCATCGGCCAGGTCGGCGAGACCGCGGAACGGATAACTCGTTGGTTCCCTACACATTTCGTTGCCCGATGGATGGTCGATCTGCCCACCCACCACGGCGGCCGGATCGGTGATCTCGGCGCGGCCCTGGTGTGGGTGCTGGCCGCCACGGTCATCGCGGGCGCGGTATTGGTATCGAGTTCGCGGGTGTCGGCCACGACGGCGCGCGCTGCGGGTCAGTTGCGTACCGGTCTGCGTCTGGGGTTGGTCGACCTGCGCCGTAACCCCGTGCTCGCGGTGCTGCTGGTCGCGGTCCCGATCGTGTTCGTGCTCCTGGCCAAGGTCACCACCCCGGCCCGGTCGATGATGTTGACCTTGTGTGAGAACGCAGAACCGGTCACCCCGTCGTTCTGGTTTCCGGACGTGCATGCCGGGACCATGACACCGATGGCGATCACTGCCCTGTCCACCTTGGCCGGACTGTTCATCGTCGTCGACTCCGCGCGCGGCGACCGCAGACTGCGGCTGGCCGGATACCGCCCCAGCGCGCTGCTCGCCGCCCTGCTCGGTGTCATCGCCGTCGCCGCCACCGTGGTGACCGCTGCGGCTCTGGCCATCACAGCTACGGTGTTCGACGCCGCGCAGTGGCCCGGCTATGCCGCCGCCAACCTGCTCCTGGCCGCCACGCGATCCGAGCCAAAGGTTTGTCGAAGCGCTTCGGCGACTTCGAGGCAGACCTGGCGAGTCTCGTCCAGCCGGTTCGCCAGTCGCCACGGCAGTGCGGTGGGCCGCATGTCCAGCAGGCTTCGAATGTCGGGGCCGCCCAACGGAATTGGGTCACTCACCCCGGTTGGTAGCGGCTGCGTTTGCGGAACGAGTCGATGAAGAACCGCCCGTAGTTCTCGTCGAGGAACTGTGCGAGCGCGTGCGCGATCACCACCGGCGCGGCCCCATCGACCGGACGCAGCGCGTCGGCCAGGACCTGGCGAACCGACGCGTTCAGCGTCGCCGGGTGGGATTCGGCTGAGGTGCGCAGCGGCGAGAGCACAGTGGCAACCGTTGTCCGGATGTTGGGGTCGGTCGCCTGCTCCCACAGCACAGGATGCTAGGTGCAACAAATGGGTCAACGTCACCAACGGATCGTTTCCCGCTGGATCGCCGCACGCGGGGCCGTTAGCCGCTCGTGCGGCGGGTACAGCTGCGCTACGCATGGCACAGCCCCCGGATCGAATTCGCTTCCGGCATCCGTCGTCGCGGAGGCGACCGTGCTGGACCGATCCCCACACGTCATGCCGTTTCACACCACCCGGCCATCGCAGATCCCGACCCTGGGGCCGGGCGAGCCGATGCGCATAGACTCGAACGGGAGTTCGTCACTGGCGATCCGCTCGAAGGCCGTCAATAGTTGTGCCGCAGCGATTTTCGGGTGCAGGCGGGGATTCACTCGCGCTCCTCGACTGGGTCGGTGCCCGCACGACATTGCGTGCGTCATGGCGGGCGTACGCCTCGATGTTCTGCACAGTGTGCTCGACGATCCGATGTACCGCCTCGTCGGTGTTGTAGGCAATGTGTGGCGTGACAAGCACATTGGGAAAGCGCAGCAGGATGTGGTCGGCAATCAGCGCCGCCATGTCGTAGCCCTCGGGTCCGAGTTCCCGGAAGATCTCCGCCTCTTCGCGAATGGCATGCTCGTCGGGAAGCACATCCAAACCGGCGGCCCTCAACCTTCCGCTGTCGAGTGCGCGGAGGAGCGCGGGCACGCTGACGACGGTGCCACGCGCGGTGTTGATGAGGACGGCGCCGGGCTTCATCAACGCGAACTCGCGGTCGGACATGAGATGAGCGGTTTCGGGGGTGGCGGGAACGTGCAGGGTGACAATGTCGGCGGCCGCGAGCGTCTCGTCGAGGGAGGCATAGCGGAATCCGAGCCGTTGCGCCGCCGCCGCGTCCGGTTGGCGGTCCGATGCGATGATCCGCATCCCGAAGCCACGGGCGATCTGGATGACGCGCAGCCCGATCCGTCCGGTTCCGATCACGGCGAGGACTTTTCCGCTCAGTTCGAATCCTCGCAGGTCGGAGTGCGAGAAGACCCCTTGTCGCGTTCTCTCGGTTGCGTCCACGATGTGTCTGGCCAGGCCGAGCAGCAGGGCGAAGACATGCTCGGCCACGGTGGCATCGCCATAGTCCGGCACGTTGCAGACGGTGATGCCGTGCAATGCGCAATATTCGAGATCAATGTGGTCGAACCCCGTCGAGCGCGTGGCTATCAGCTGCAACATCGGGAACTGGGCCAAAACTTCGGCGCTCAAGGTCGAATAGACGAAGGGGCTGAGCACCTCGGCGTCGGCGTAGTCGGCCGCGTTGCGCACGTTGAGCGTCTGAGCCGAACAGTGAACCTGGTGGTCGGGCTCCAATCGCAGACACGCCCGATGCTCCCACTGTTCGGCCTCGAAGATCGCAACCCTCATCGAAACTCCTCGGTCGAGTAGCCCGCCCCGGTCTCGTTCGTTGATCGGATGCTGTGCGCCACATCCATGTACCGACTGTGCCCGGTGCTCCGGTCTGCGTCGAGAGGCCAACGCCGACCGTCGACTCGACGTCGCCGTAGGTCGTCTTACGACGCCGATCCCTCCCAATGTCCGGCTCTTGCCCCGAAGCTGGGTGGATCCGTGCGGTACGTCAATCCGATGCGGGCGTGCTTGCCACGAGGTCGGCGGCTCCGTTGGGTGTCGGTGTCGGCACCGGTTGGGCTTTCGGCGGTGTTCGAGTGGTGGAACCCAATGCTGTGGAACTTGTGGTTTCGCGGGCGAAGAACGCGCCGATGTCGCCGATGGCGCTCATCAGTTGTGCTGGGAACACGACGGTGGTGTTCTTGTCGACGCCGAGTTCGATCAGGGTCTGCAGGTTGCGCAACTGCAAGGCGAGAGGGTGGGCCATCATGGTGTCGGAGGCGTCGCCGAGTGCTGCGGCGGCCAACGATTCACCTTCGGCGGCAATAATTTTTGCCCGCTTCTCGCGTTCGGCCTCGGCTTGTCGAGCCATCGCGCGCTGCATGCTGTCGGGCAGTTGGATGTCCTTCAATTCGACCAGGGTGACTTCGACACCCCATTCGAGGGTGGTGGTGTCGAGGATCTGGCGGATATCGGCGTTGATGGTGTCGGTCTCGGCCAGTGCCTGGTCGAGGGTGTGCTGCCCGACCACCTTGCGCAGCGTGGTCTGGGCAATCTGATCGATTGCGGCGTAGACATTTTCGATCGCGACGACAGATTTCTCGGCGTCGACGACCCGGAAGTAGGCGACGGCGGAGATGTCGACGCTGACGTTGTCGCGGGTGATGATGCCCTGCGACTGGATCGGCATGGTGATGATGCGCATCGACACTTTCCGTAGTTGGTCGACGACCGGGATGATGAATCTCAGGCCGGGTTCTCTGACCGCGATCACGCGCCCGAGGCGGAACAACACGCCCTTCTCGTATTGGGTCACCACACGAATCGACATCGATAGCGCGATCAGTGCCACGACGAGCACGACGATTATGGTAACGATGATTCCGTTCATCACTACTCCTCACCGACGCGAATTCGCGTCGGCATCCGAAACGAGATGGTCGGCGTTGTCGCCGACGAATGCCGGCGCGGCGACCACCGGCGAACCGGCTCGATGCGGGGTGCCCACGACGAATTCGGCTCGCCGTCCTCAGAATGCGGCCCAGTACACGTGTTCGACAGAGCCGAACGGCATCGGCCGCCGGGTACTTCGGCCGGGTGACGAGGTTCGTCGAGTCCTATTGGGATTTGTACACCGCGTACCAGGTCCGACGTGCCACCCGCAGGATCGCCTCGGCGAGGAGTTCGCTGCGGCGATACAACTCGCGCCGGCGTAGCTCGCGGTGCAGACGGTCTCGTGTTCGAGGTCGTCGATGGCTTCACGATAGGCGTGCTCGGCGCGGGGCAGCCGTTCCACGGATTCGTCGGCCGATTGCCTGGTGTCACGCTCGGCCGACGACGCGTACGCGGGATTCCGCGACGTCGCGGTCGAGGCCCGCACGGCGGTGTTCACCGACGCGATGATGTATGCTCACCGGCCTCGCCGAGGCCGCATGCTCTACTGGCGCAACAACCCGCGAGCAGGCTGATATCTGGATCGCCGAGCAGGCCGAACGTGGCGCTGCCGGGCGTTTTTTCCTGGCGATACCGCTGTTCGTGGCCGCCGTAGCACGTAGCTGAGACCAGGACGGCCCCCGCGGACGCCGCAGTCCCGATGCTTGGCTGCCGGGTGAAGCACCGCCGAGGTGCTGGCCGTGTGCGGCGATTTCGCGACGCCGATAACCGTGCCTGCAGTTACGATCATGGTCGACTCTCATCCGATCGGGCGGATCTTCGCTCGGAGGTCCCCAGCCGAAGGGACCGGTCCTCAGGGAGATGTCTTCAGCATGACGGTACCGTCGGAAGGCGCGAAGATAACGGATCGGTCGGTGCGGATGACCGATCTGGTGGGCGTGCTTGTCGGCGCGCTACTCGCCGGGATCGTGGCCATGCACCATGTCGCGCTCACCAGCCCGCCGCATCACCGAATAGGTGTCGCGGAGATGGCGATGTTGATGCGATCTTGCAACCCGCCGACACCAGCCGCGGGGCACTGTCCCGATGGCGGCGATGCGAGGCACAGCTCCCTGCATGCGTGTGTTCGTTATGCCCGCCGCCGCGGCGGTGTGCGGGCCTCTGGGATGCGTTCGTTGCTTGGTTCTCCCACATGGATGATGAGTCTTCGGCGCCGGTTGCCGCGATTGCGGAGCCGTTGGGCCGTGCGCCACCGTGGACGATGCTCACGCTGGCGCAGTTGTCGATATTGCGGTTGTGACGGACGGCCCGCGGCGATGAACGGTTGCGATCGGTTCATCGCGCGCGACGGTATCTCGTCTCTGGATATGACGCCGTATTTCTCGACCCCCCAAGGAGTTTCATCATGTCTGTACGATCGAAGACCCTCGAGATCGCTATTTCTGGCCTCACCGCGGTCGCGCTCATCGTGGCCGGCTGTAGCAACAACAACGATTCCGGGAGCACGCCCCCGACGTCGCCCAGCACGAGCATGCCGAGCATGTCCGGGATGCCGGGAATGCCGGGAACCGCGACCACGCCGACGTCCCCCGCGGCGTACAACGACGCCGACGTGATGTTCCTGCAGATGATGTACCCACATCACGCACAGGCGGTGGAGATGGCCGATCTGGTGCCGTCACGCTCGCAGAACCAGCAAGTGCTCGACCTCGCCGTCCGCATCAAGAACGCCCAGGCCCCCGAGATGGCCCAAATCAGTTCGCTACTGCAAAGTTTCGGGAAACCGGCACCGACCGCTGATAGCGGCACGATGAGCCACGGCACACCCGGAATGATGAACCCGGAACAACTCTCCTCACTGAAAGCGTTGTCCGGCAAAGAATTCGACACGATGTGGCTGAACATGATGATCGACCACCACACAGGGGCGATCGATATGGGCAAGACCGAACAGACGAGCGGAACCAATACCGACGCCAAGAACCTCGCCGACACTATCGTCTCTGCCCAGCAGGGCGAAATCGATCAGATGAAGGCGATGCTCGAACAAAACTGAGCGGCCTCGATCGCCGATCGCTGAGTCGGCCGGGCGAGTGTGGACTCGACCAGACTCGCCCCGCCGGTAGTAGCGCGTGAAAACAGTTCAGGCTCTGGGGGAGCTGACCAGGGCCGGGCTCACGCTGACCGAGGGCCGTCGCCTGGGCGATGGCGATGATGCCTTTCACCTGCTTATCTGCCAACACTCGCATATCTGAGGTGAGCCGGGGACGTAGGGCCTGCGGCCAGGGCTGTCGGACTCTGTCGGCGTCACCCCTGTGGTCAGCGGACGTAGGACAGTACCGTCATCATGCCCGCTTCGCCGTGATAGGCGTTGTGGCAGTGCAGCATCCACTGGCCGGGATGCACGAGATCCGAATTGGCGGTGCTGCTGGTGGCCGGATGGTGGATCGCCCGGTCGGCGCGTTGCAGATCGGGCAGGGCGGTGCCCACTATCCGCGCGACGTGGCCGCCGGTCTTATGGTGGATGTCGTCGTCGGGCTGGTCATCGCCCTGGCGCCGTGCAGATGCACGCCCCTGTTGATCGAGAAGCTTTCCACCGGTGCACTGCCCCCGATTCTCACAGCAGCCTGAGGAACGACTCTGCGCAGGCTTTGCCGACGGCCGTGGCCTTCGGGTCAGCTTGTGTAGTCGAGTCTGGTCATCATGCCGACGTCCATGTGGTATCCATTGTGGCAGTGCAGCATCCAGTCGCCAGGGTTGTCGGCGATGAGGTCGACCCGGACCCTGGTCATCGGGAGGACGATCACGGTGTCCTTGCGTGGTCCAGCCGTTCCGTCGGGCTTGACGACCTGGAAGGTGTGGCCGTGCAGGTGCATCGGGTGCCACATCATCGTCTGGTTGTCGAACGTGAGGCGTGCGCGTTGACCTTGGCGGATGGTGAGTGGGGCGTTGTCGGGGTAGGGCCGATTGTCGATGGACCAGTCGTATTTCATCATGCCGCCAGTGAGGTTCGCGGCGAGTGTCACATCCGGTTTCGCTTGGGGTAGTGCAGCTTCGGGAGCGGGGGTGAACGAGTCGATGGTGCCGATGCGGCCGTTCAGTTCGGTGGGCCGCGATCCCGGTTCGGGGGTGGTGCCTGTGGCGGTGGAAAGCAGGGCTCGGGCCTGCTGGTTCTTTCCTTCGGCGAGGGCGACGAGGGGGAACACGCCGTCGGCGGCGGTGATGGTGACGTCGTAGCGTTCGCCCATACCGAGGAGCAGGGCGTCCACGACGGTGGGCTGGATGGGGAAGCCGTCGGTGTGGGTGACCGTCATCGGATGTCCAGCCAGCGCCACCCGGAACGCGGTGTCGGCGGCGGCGTTGATGATCCGGATCCGAATACGTTGCCCCGGTGAGGCTTTGAAAACCGATGGTGCGGCGGGGACGCGGCCGTTGATCAGGTAGTGCGGGTAGGCGATATCGCCGGCGTCGCCGCCGAGCAGCTCGCTGGTGCCGACTCCGCCCATCCCACTCATGCCCGGCATACCGTGGCCCATGCCCGAGGAGGACATGCCAGATGCCCGCAGCCCGTCGAGGATCTGTTGTGGGCTTTGGCCGACGCCGTCGGTCCAGTCGTCGAGGACGACGATCCATTCGGCGTCGTAGCGTCCCGCATCCGCGGGATCGTCCACGATCACCGGCAGATACAGGCCGTAGTCGGTGTCGAGCCCGGCGTGTGGATGGGCCCAGTAGGTGCCCGGATGCGCTACGGAGAACCGGTAGATGAAATCGGTGCCCGGCTTGATGTCAGGGCTGGCGGGTGCCGCGCCGTCCATGTCGTTGCGCAGCGCGATGCCGTGCCAGTGAATCGATGTCGGGTGGTCGAGTCTGTTGGTGACGGTGACAGCGAGTTCGTCACCGACGTTCGCCCGGATCAGCGGCCCGGGCACAGTGTTGCCATAGACGAGTGTACGTGCGGTGATTCCGCCGAGGTCGACCTCGGTGGTCTGGGGTCGCAGCGCCGCGGTGACGATACGGCCGGTGTGTGGCCGGAGGGCTTCGGCGGCCTCGATCGTAGTGGGGTCCACGGGAGTTGGAGAACTGTTGGCGGCGGCGCCGTGGTCGGATCGGCCGCACGCCGCCACTGTCAGGCCGCTGATAGCGGCGGCGAGAAAGGTTCGGCGGGTGAGTGGGTTGCGGTGAAATGGTTCGGTCATCACAGGATTCCCTCGAAAGAGTGCGCGGGCGCGCACAACAAATGGGACGGACAGCAGACCCGCTCCGGCCATTCGGCTGATGTACCGGACGGGTGTGTCCGTCACACCCGCAGAATCGAAAGTTGCGGCAACGACGGAGTCGTCCACGGCGGTCCGCGCCCGCCGAAAGCGCGAACCAGCATCATGGTGCGAGTTTCGGGAACGCCGGATTGCTCGATCGTCCACACGGGCACCTCCGGCGGGGTGAGCGTGGTCTGCGGCACTGGGACCGCCACGCACGCATGATCGTGGACGCCGCGCATGTCGGGTCCGCAGGTCGCTGCCGGGATCGTGCCGTCCACGATAGGGGACATCACCGATGCGGCAGGCCCGGACGACCGTGCGCCGTGCATGCTGTGTGTTGGGCCGGGTGGGTGCGTGGTGAGTGCATGCATGATCGCTACCGCCAGCGACAACAGCAGCGCACACGTCAGTATGAGCTGCCGGTTCGCCGTGGTCATACCGGAAATCGTACGCGGGGATCGGGCCTCGGCTCTGCCGTCGCAGGGCGGCAAGCGCAACCGGTCATCGCCTCGATGACCGCAACAGGCCGTACCCCTTTGCCGAGGGGTCACGGCGTCTGGACCGGTGTGATCGCGGGCCCGTTCTTGTCGAGAACTGGGTGGCTGGGGCCGGTGGGGTTGCGCAGCGTGTGCATGCGGTCGCAGTACTGCTGTTGGTCGATTTCCCCGCGCGCGAACCGCTCGGCGAGCAGTTGCTCGGGAGTCGGACGCACTGTGGGGTGCTTGTCGAATGGTTGGGGTCGGCCCGCGTAGCGGAACAATGCGATGCCACCGGGATGAACGCGCCACAAGCCCTGACCGCCGCCATCGACTCAGCGGTGGCCTAAGACATCGGCACAAGGGACCCCGGCCTCTGCTGTCGATCATGCCTGCTGCGGTGCAGTGGGATCGGTCCGGCGTTTAACCCGGTCGGGAGGAGTGTGCGATGAGTCGAATGACCAGGCAGGCTCGGCCGTGGGTGGCACGGCTGGGCGGTTGGCTGGAACCGGTGCTGGTGGTGGTCACGGTGGCGGCGCTGACGATCGGCGCGGTCCTGTGGGTGTTCGGTTCGCGTGGTGCTGCCGACGGGTTCTGGATCGCGGCGACAGTGGCGGCGTTCGTTCCCGCGCTGTTCTGGATGATCGCCACGCTTGTGAAGGGCCGGGCCGGTGTCGACCTGATCGCGGTGTTGTCGTTGGCGGGAACGCTGTGGGTCGGCGAGTATCTGGCTGGGGCGCTGATTGCCGTCATGCTGGCCGGTGGACGAGCCCTCGACGCCGCTGCCGAACGGCGTGCCTCACGGGATCTGCGCGCCCTGCTGGAGCATGCACCCCGGTCGGCTCGTCGTCGAGTCGGTGATGAGGTGACGGTGATTCCGCTCGGCCAGGTCGTGGTCGATGACGTGCTTGTGGTCGCTGCGGGTGAGATAGTGCCGGTCGATGGGCGGATTCTGAATACCGTTGCGGTGCTGGATGAGTCGGTATTGACCGGGGAACCGCTGCAGGTGGAGCGTGGGGTCGGTGAGCCGGTGCGCAGCGGTGTCGTCAATGCCGGTGATGCGTTCGAGATGCGTGCGAGCGCGACGGCGGCCGAGAGTACCTACGCCGGGATTGTGCGGCTGGCCGAGCAGGCCGGCGCCGAGAACGCACCGGTGGTGCGGCTTGCCGACCGATACGCGGCGTGGTTCCTGCCGCTCGCGCTGCTGGTCGCCGGTGCCGCTTACGCCATCAGCGGGTCGGCGGTGCGGGCGGTCGCCGTCCTGGTGGTCGCGACACCGTGCCCGCTGCTGTTGGCCGCGCCCGTGGCGATCGTCTCGGGACTATCGCGGGCCTCGCGCCTGGGAGTCGTCGTGCGTGGCGGTAGCGCATTGGAAAGCCTCGGCCATGCAACCACTTTGGTGATGGACAAGACCGGCACTCTCACCACGGGCCGTCCGCAAGTCGTCGAAGTGGTAGCCGCACCGGGCCGCGAGGCGACGGAGATGATGCGACTGGCCGCGTCGGTGGACCAGGTGTCGCCCCACGTTCTGGCCGAAGCGATCGTCACCGAAGCGCTCGCGCGCGGTATCGACTTGTCGGCACCCACCGACCTGGCCGAGCAAGCCGGGCGCGGGGTGTCGGGCACCGTGGACGGCCACCGGGTCGACGTCGGCAAGCTGCCCGACTCGCGCATCGGTGCCGGCTGGGCCCGCGCTGTCGTCAACCGGGCAAGCCTGGATTCGGCCGCGATCGCCTGGATCGTCGTCGACGGTGACCTCGTAGCAGCGATCCTGCTGCGAGACCCGTTGCGCAGACACGCACCCCGCACCATTCGGCGACTGCGTGCGGCCGGTCTGAACCGACTGGTCATGCTCACCGGCGACCGGCCCGAACCCGCACGCGAAGTCGCGACCGTACTCGGCTTGGACGAGGTGTATGCCGAGCAAAGCCCCGCCGACAAGGTCGATGCCGTGCGCCGCGAACGTGAACACGCGGTGACGGTGATGGTCGGTGACGGCGTCAACGACGCCCCGGCGCTGGCCGCGGCCAGCGTCGGCGTCGCGATGGGGGCGCGCGGATCGACCGCCTCGTCGGAAGCCGCCGACATCGTGCTCACCACCGATCGTCTCGACCGGCTCGCCGATGCCATGGACACCGCCCGCTGGTCGCGCCGCATCGCCGTGCAGAGCGCCGTCGTCGGCATGAGTCTGTCACTGCTGGCCATGATCGTCGCCGCCGCCGGCTGGCTGCCACCCGCCGCCGGTGCGCTGCTGCAGGAAGGCATCGACGTGGCAGTGATCCTCAATGCGCTACGCGCCCTGCGTGGCAATCCGGCACTGCGCACCGAACTCGCCCCCGACACCGAGGCTATGCTGCGCCGCTTCGCCGGTGAACACGAGGCATTGCGCGACGCACTCGGATTGCTCCGCACCGCCGCCGATCGCCTCGCCGAGCGTAGCGGCGAGGAGACCGCGTTGTCCGCGGTCGAGGCCGCCTATAGGTTCCTCCTCGACGAACTGCTGCCTCACGAAGAGGCCGAGGAAACCGAACTGTATCCGGCTCTGGCGACGCCACTCGGCAGTGCCGAGGCCACCGCCACCATGAGTCGAACGCATGCCGAGATCCAGCGGCTCACCATGCGAATCGGTAACCACCTCCGCTTGGCGCGTACCACCGGCCGCATCGGCTCCGACCAGATCGATGATCTGCTGGCCTGCCTGTATGGGCTCTACGTCCTGCTGAAGCTGCACTTTCGACAGGAAGAGGAAAACTATTTCACGCTCACCGACGAACCCGAATACGCCTCGACATCCACACGATCCGGCATCAAGCCATCCTCGCGACCATGACCGACTCGCCGGGTAGACCGCCTCCGGCTACACCGCGGCCGACTCAGGACACCGACAGGCACGGTGGGTACAGCCACCCCCCGCAACAATGGGAGTCGTTGTCATCGTGGCGATCTGGACAGTTCGAAACCCCCGTCCCCGGTGGGCGGTGGCGCGCGATCATGGGCGTCACTGATGTATCGGCTGGGCACGCACCTGCGCCGATTGGCTGCTCGGCTGCCGCCTGCTCGCCGCGCCGCACCGGTCACCATGGCAATCGGCGCCGCCGCGATGTGCTCGCTGGCGGCGGTGTTCGCCGAGATTCTCGACAATGTGCTCGACGGGGACGGTATCGCCTTCGTGGACGGACCCGTTGCGACGTGGCTTGCCACGCATCGTGACCCTGGATTCACCGGTGTCATGCGCATTCTCACTCAGCTTGGCAGCCCGCTCGTGCTTGTCGTCGTTATGGGACTGGTTTCCGCGGTTGCGGCTTGGCGGAGCCGCAGTGCCGTGCCGCTGGGCATCGGCGGACTGGCTTTGGGTGGATTCGGCCTCACGGTGCTGATCGTCAAACTCGTCGTGGTCCGCCCACGTCCGCCATTGCATTACCGAGCCGTCGCTGTCGAGGGCTACTCCTTCCCTTCCGGGCATGCCATCGGCGTCAGCGTGATCGGCATCATCAGCGCCTGGCTGCTCACCCGCCGCTGTGCCGATTGCTGGCTCACACGGGTGACACTATGGATCGCCGTCCTCATAGTCATTGCGGGCGTGGGCTTTCCCGCGTCTACCTCGGCGTCCACTATCTCAGCGACATCATCGCCGGATGGGCGCTGGGAACGCTGTGGGTGGGGGTCCTCATCGTCGCCGTGCGGCTTTGGCAGACACTTCCATTGGACCTGAACCTGCCGCGTCAACGGTGAGGGCACGATCATGATCTAGGAGCACTTGTCCGATCGCGGTCGCCGTGATGTTCCCAGCCCGCCGCTAGCATCGCTATAGTCGCGCACAATGGCCGCGACCACCGTTGGTGCTGCGTGGCGATCGAGGTCGGGACATGGTGCTCATCAGGCCGGGCCGAAGTGCTCTGGTCGGTCGGGAGTGCTGACTGTGACGATGGGGTATGGCCTCCTCCATCGGCGCTCGCCCGGCTACGGAACCAGTGGTGGCCTGCGCCGGGCTGACGAAAGATTTCGGCTCGGGTCGCGGGTTATTCGACTTGGAGCTTAACGTCGGGCGCGGGGAAACGTTCGGTTTTATCGGTCCCAATGGCGCCGGGAAGACGACCACGATCCGGCTGCTGATGGATCTGGCCCGTCCGGATCGTGGGAGAGCGAGCATCTTCGGGCTGGACACCCACACCGACAGCGTGGAGATCAAACGCCGAGTCGGTTATCTGCCGGGTGAGCTGGTGCAGTGGCCGCGAGTCACTGCGGGCTACGTGATCGGCATGCTGGCAGGAGAAGGTGTAGTTCAGCGTGACGGTTCGCTTCCGCTATCCGCCACGCCTTGGTAACTAGTAACTCCCGGTGGCCGTCACTGCGGGCTCTCCACGACCTGCCGGAACAGGACCTCGAAGTTATCGTCGAGATTGATCACTTCGCCTGTGGTCTCCACTCAACGTCATCCCGCCCAGGTCGATCCTTCTGGCGGATCTCCACTGCGCCACCATCGGTTGGACGATGGCGCCGCTTGGCCATGCGCTGTGTGTTCGCTCAGTTTGCCCATGCCGCGGCAAGGTCTGCGAGCGGGGAGGGATCGGTGGGGGCGATATATCGGTAGCTCTGGGGTGGTTGAAAGGTGGCGTAAGTCCGTAACAAGTTGAGGGTCAGCGGTTCTGGCAACGTTCGAGGAGCATCGATCGAAAGTGCGGTGGCGTGTTCAGCGCCAGCGAAATAGTCGGAGAACTCGGCTCGGGACAGGCCCACGCTGTCGCGGTATCGGCGCCATATGGTCGCCGGGCTGGCGGTGTCCCGGTCTCTCAGTGTCGCGACGCCTAGTACGGCCATCACTGGGGAGCTGGCGTAGAGCACGAGCAGCGTGCCGGGTAGTGCCGATACGCGGGTGCGCCGCAACTCGACGGTCTTCGTGCCGTCGAGGATCGCCTGCGCAAACCTGGGGCGAAGCGACAGCAGGAGGGGGCGTTGCACTGTCAGAAGTTCGCCTTCGGGTGCTGGTGTCGCAGTCATGGCTCGAACCTTATCCACGGACTATGTATCGAACGTGAGTTCGATACCTGATCTTTGGATGTTACTGGAGGTGCGCGCTTCCGGCCCTATAAAGGGCGGCGAAGAGTTCTGGATTGACGCGCTGAGGGCCATAGAACGCCTTCGGCCCTCCATGCTGTTGTCGGAGCCGGTCATATGTGCTGTTGGAAATCGGCCTGTCGAATAACTCGGTATCGGAGAACCGGAGGGCTTGCACGGTCGGTCTACCGTCTGCGAATTCCTCCAGATCTGGCAAGTCGAGCACGCCGTAATGCCTGAGAGCGGCGTGAAGCCGTGCCGGCCTGTCGACGTCGATGGCGTCCAGCAGAGACGTGCCGACAATCGCCGCAGAGGCTCGGCGCGTTTGACTGACTCGCCACAGCACCCTCGCAGGGGCAGTCAGCTTGGCATCGTGGGTTCGGTAGTAAACCTGTTCACGCCCCAGCGACAGTTCGACGGGGCGAGTCGTGAGCTGGATCGGGTAGCCGAGCAGGTCACCGCTCCACCGGGACTGGATCGGAATGACGTAGTGCGGCAGCGCGGTGTCGATGAGTTTGGCTGGCCAGAGCGATCGCTCGATCTCGGCAGCCGCGCGGGACGGAAGTCCGGGCCGCAGTAGCGGCCCCGGCCCCGCGTTGACCAGTCGACGGATTTCATTGGCAGCCTGGCCTATGTCGTGACTTGTCCCGCACATGGGAATGACCCAGGCGTACCAGTGATCACCTTGGTGATGGAAGGGGTCTGTTGCCAACGCGCGAGTGAGGACACCACCTACGTGTCGGTCGGAGACGTCGATGACACGTGCACCTTGCTCCTGCGCAACTCGGCGTAACAGCCAGAGGAGTTGGCGGGCGATGGTGTCGGACAGCTGGTGCCCGATCGTCCGCATCAGCGGCACACGCAGGATCTGTCCGTCGAGATAGGCGGCATAGCAGGCGATTGCGGGTTCATCGACCGTGCGAATCAGCCACCGCGGTACCTGTTCCCGCGCGAGCGCTCGCAGTAGATCGCGCAGTTCGCCGCGTGTTTCGCCGGACGTTTTGCCGAGGAATTCAAGCAGACGGTGCTCGTCGTCTGCGCTCGCTCGGACCTGGTCGTATGCGCTGTTTTGAAGCCGGGCGGGCTGGTAGGCCCACGCTTGTGCGAGTTTGTCCAAGTGGGTGACAAGGTGGTCTGGGTCCAGGACGTGGAAGGAGGCCAAGGCTGGCATAACCTTCCGCAGTTCTCCGAACCGCCTGCGCAGCTTGTCATCCCATGTCAGCAGAACGCCGACACCTGCGGCCGCCGCCTCCGCAATTTGCCACAGATCCCCTTCGTCTTGGGGAGACAGCTGTTGGTCGCCCGTAGTCGACGCATGAACGAGCTGCGTGAAAAGGTCCTCGGCTCGGCTGGCTACTGCGGTTCGTCGTGGGTACTGATTTGCGGCCACCTTGATCGGGGCTCGTTGGACCTGAGGGCGGCGCGCCAATTCGCGGTCGACAGCGTTCGTGACGACCAAGCGGAGCCGTCCTACCAAGTGGTCGGCGATCAGCACGCGGGACCGTTTCGAACTGGCGGAGTCTGCCCGCGTGTGCAGGTCCATGAGGATATTCAGATCGAGCGCCGCCTCCAGCAGGTCAGGCTCGTCGGCCAGCAGCTCGGGTTCGGTGAGGAAGCTGAAAAGGTCTGCGTGGCCGTGGTCCAGCCACCACACCGTCATCGGGCTGCGGTCTCTGCCGCGGCCGACGGCTCGACTACGGGCGTGGAAACCCAACGCCTCCCACATGGGGTTGAGTTCGTAGTCGTCTCGGCATTTGGCGAGTATGCCCAACCGTGACGAGTGCTTTTCCCGAATCTCGGCCACCAGTGCGCGAGCTACGCCCGACTTGCGTGCAAGCGAGTCTACGCACAGGTGCGACAACATGACCTGATTGTTGCGGGGCAGCCGAAAGAGGGCATATCCCATGAGCACGCCGTCGATCCTTGCGTCAATCAGGCCGCCCCACTGTGTGGCTTCCCGGAACGCGCCCGCTGGCATCATCCCCAGCGTGCGGCTGTACCGCTTGCTCAACTTTATGAGCTCATCGACTGCCGGATCTCCGGGCCCCACCTCGCTGATCTCAAGCGTCCCCATAAAACTTCGAATCTACCGGCTATCCCGCCACCGGTGGGGGTATTCGACTCTGTCCCAACCAAGTTCGGATGATCAGGGTCGGGATGGTCCGTGGGGGTCGCGGGTGCGGACGCCACGTTCGCGCAGCCGGTTCAGTACGGTGATAGATCGACGATGAGGTGTCGGGCGACTCGGGCGCGGGGGCGTTGGTCTCGGAGCCGGACTTGCTTGGTTTCGAGTTCGGCTCGGCGCTGGTTGTGATTCGGCTCGGCGACCGTCCCAGTCGACTAGGTGTATGAGGTCATGACGTTGGTGACGCCGGTGTGGAGTCGGGTGGCTGGCGGTTGGTTTCCTACGGCCGAATGCGGTCGATGGTAGTTGTAATGGATGTTCCAGACGCCGAGGGAGTTCGACCGTTGGTGTTCAGAGGTCCATTTGCGGGCGTAGAGGAATTCCTCGGCCAGAATCCTGTTGTAGCGCTCCACTTTCCCGTTGTGACGTGGGGTGTAGGGCTTGATTCGCTGGTGATGGGCGCCGATCAGGGCGCGGGCGAAGTCGGCCACACGGTAGCAGGCACCGTTGTCGGTGACGATCCGCTCGAGGAAAACGATGCCGTGAGCGTGGAAGAATGCTCATGCCCAGTCCATGAATCCTCTTGCTGTTACTGATTTTTTGTCGTGTAGTGCCTCGGTGTAGGTGAGTCGAGAGTAGCCGTCGATCGCCGTGTGCAGATATATGTATCCGGCTCTGGCGCCGCGTTTCTTGGGCGATATCTCACCTGGGGTTCATTGCCAAAACTGGGCCTGTTCGGAGTCATACGGCACCGAAAATCGCCTCGCCGCATACCGGCGACGCGGTCCGCTTCACCGCTACCGGCGGCCAGCAGGTCACCGCGAACGAGCGCGCCGAGATCCTGGTCTGGGAAATGCACGCCAGCGTCCAGTTCTGACCTTCAGTGCCGACCCACCGTCAGGGGCAGGGATGTGACTTTCTCGGGTTCAACACCCGCCGCCACCATGGCCGGGTCCACTGATCAACCCGAGCGAAGATGAACGCGACCGCCGAGCGGGCTCGATGCGCGCGTTGGATCGGCACGCGCAGCCACTGCTGCCCCAACGATCCCCGCAGTGTTCTGCAACGCGGCGGCCACCACCGGCGTGCGGTTCTTCAGCAACGGAATCCATTTGTCGCCCTTGCGGCTGACCCCGCCACCGGCGATGAACAGGTCGGGCGAGATCGCGTTTTCGATGGCGACCAGCACCTTCGTCACCTCGGAGGCCCACCGCTTGTAGCTCCAGGCGTGCCTCTCCTTGACCGACACGGCGCCCCGACGCTCGGCCTCCATACCGCCGACCTCGATGTGACCGAATTCAGTGTTGGGCAACAACACCCCGTTATGGATCACCGCCGAACCGATGCCGGTGCCAAACGTCAGCAACACAATGACGCCGTCGTTGTCCTTGCCCGCACCGAACTCGACTTCGGCCAATTCCGCCGCGTCGGCGTCATTGAGCAGGGTCACCGGCAGTCCGCCGAGTTCGGCACTGATCACCGCCTGGGCGTTCACTCCGATCCAAGACTTGTCGAGGTGCGCGGCGGTACGGGCTACGCCGCCGCTGACCACACCCGGATAGGTGACGCCAAGCGGCGCGTCCCACTGGAAGTGCTTCACCACCACACCGATCGTGTCGGCGAGAGCCTCCGGAGTGGCCGGCCGCGGGGTCGGGAGTTTGAAGCGGTCGCCGATCAACTGCCCGGTGCCGAGATCGACGACGCCGCCCTTCACACCGCTACCGCCCACGTCGATGCCGAAGCTCCCGCGATGCGGCCCAGCCTGGCTCGGCTTTTCGGTGACCGAAGCGGTGGAATCGGCCATGGACACTCCACTACCTGGCGGCGGCCCAAGGTCGACTCGCTCCACAGATGCCGGGCTGGTCGTTACCATGGGTTTCATCGAGTTTCCTGGTCACGAATCGGAAATCGAGGCAGAGATTTCAGGAGGCTGCCCGTATTCCTACAAAAAGGGCGCAAAGGGTTCGTTCACAACGGCACTGCCCGCTTCGGACACCCCGCTGAACGGACACGGCGCATGTCAGTGACATACCCCAATACTGACGGTGCACATAACATCGAGCATCTATTCTCTCCCCGGACCGGTATTCCTGCTACCTGCAAAAGCGACCGGTCCCATTGCAGTTCGGCAGCGTATGTCAACACTGCGATACCCGCGGAACTTCGGGTGAAGCGTTCACGGTTACGGGCGACCCCGGCATAGGTGCGTGCACCCGTTTGTATGCTGCTGTGCTGGTAGCCGTGCACGGTGTCATCGGTGTGGTTGGCCAAGGTTGCGATGAACCTTAGTGGTCGTGTTCGGAAGTCCTTCGGGGTTGATCACGCGGCGAGGCGGAACGAGGATTCTTCTGGGTGATCGGCGGCGTGCCGGTCGAGCCTGGCCAGCAGATCGTCCAGGTCGGAGGTGGTGACCCTCCACTGGAACGGCTGTGCCGTGGCGTTGTAGCGGTCTTCGAAGGCTCGGAGCCGATCCCCGACCTGGGCAAGGTCGGTGAAGTCGTGGGGTGAGACGACCTTGCGCTGCACGACGGAGGAGTAGATCTCCACCTGGTTCAACCAGGAGGCGTGCACGGGGTGTGCACCGAACGCAGCGGTCAACCGGTCTGCCGCGGCCTTGCCGCGGTGCGAGGAGCCGTTGTCGACGACTCAGAACACCGCTTCGCGCTGGTGTAGGGCTCCTGGCTCATGACCTGGGTGACCAGGTTCATCAACGGGTCGATGCCGGTGGTTTTCTCGCAGCGGCCGAAGACCGTCGCGCGCTCCCGGGCGATGCGAGCGTTCGAGCGGCCCCGGGCCGTGTGCAGGACAACCTGGGCGCGCTAACGGAGCCGGTGTTCGGACTTGTGGCCGTAGGCCATCTTCTTCAGCCGCTCGCGTTCCGAGGCAGGCGGAGGCAACGGGCAAGGCAGGAAGGCCGATCGCGAGAAGCGGATCACGACAGGCCGCATCCTGCCGCACCCCGACACCTGCCTGTCCGGCAGGATGTCCGCTGTGCGCACGCCCTCGGCACACACCCGGCTCCAAACCCGAGCTGTAACTGAACGTGCACGCCAAAGCCGTCTGGCCGCAGCTGGCCGGCCTGCGCATCCGCCTGGAAACAGGTAGCGGGACTGCTGCACAGATAGGTGTCAAACCTGACCTGCCCCACCCCTTGGGTTCCAGTTCCAGTGGCTAACTGACAGCCTTTACGAAAGGCTGAACGCCGTGCCCCGCCCCTACCCTCCCGAGTTCCGTGCGCGAGCAGTCGCGCTGGTACGCGCAGGCAGACAAGCCAAGCAGACAGCCGTCGAGCTAGGCATTCATCCAGTGACGCTGTCAAAATGGGTCCGTCAAGACGAGATCGACCGCGGACTGCGACCCGGTACCTCCTCTACCGAGTCGGTGCAGTTACGGGCGGCGCGGCGACGGATCTCCGAACTGGAAAGCGAGTTGGCGATCATCCGCCAAGCAACGAAATTCCTCGGCGAGGACAAGCCCCGCCCAAAAGGGTCTACCCGGTGATCGACGCTCTCGTCGACGCCGGGGCCCCAGTGGACCGATGCTGCCGAATCCTCGGAATTACTCGCCAGAACTACTACAAGCACAAACGCACCCCGACCACACCCACCCAGCTGCGGCGCCAGTGGCTGACCGGGCTGATCCGTGAGGTCCACGTCGCCTCCCGGGGCACTTACGGGTACCGCAGAATCCATGCCGAACTCACCCTCGGTATGAGCGTGCAGGTCTGCTCGCGAACGGTGTCGGTTCTGATGACCCAAGCCGGCATCTACGGGCTGCCCGGGCCGACGCGGGTCAAACGCCTGCGCGGCGTCGCGACTGCCGATGATCTGGTTAACCGCAAGTTCCACCGGCTGGCGCCAAATGAGTTGTGGGTCACTGACATAACGCAACACAGGACGCGAGAAGGCTGGGTCTACTGCGCTGCGGTTCTCGACGCGTTCAGCCGTCGGATCGTGGGCTGGTCGATCGATTCCAAGCAGGACGCGACCTTGGTGGTCAACGCCTTGGACATGGCTATCCGTAATCGCCATCCCGCTCCCGGTGGGGTCGTGCATGCTGACCACGGCACCCAATTCACGTCCTGGGTCTTCGGCGAGAAGATCCGCTCCGCGGGTCTGCTGCCCTCGTTCGGCACCGTCGGCGACGGACTCGATAACGCGATGATGGAAAGCTTCTGGTCCTCGATGCAGATCGAGCTACTCAACCGCAAGAAATGGAAGACCCGAATCGAGCTCGCCAACGCGATCTTCGACTACATCGAGATCTTCCACAACCGCCAGCGGCGCCACTCCGCCCTGGGCTACTCCACTCCGATCGAGTACGAATTATCCTTCGACAACAACAACATCCGCGCTGTCAGTTAGCCACCACAACTGGAACCTAACTGGTGGGGCAGGTCACCCCGCCTGGTCACCTGCGGGACGTTACGGGGTAGCTAACCCCGACCACGAACCGCTGCGTATAGATAAGTCGACAGTTGAATACGCGATCTCACCAGTCCGCCCTGGTTCTGTCGGTTCAACGGGGCGCCGCCGGAACTCCTTAGCGCCGGATCTCGGGCGACTGTCCCTCAACCACCTTGTAGACCGGCTTTCGGCCGTTGTCGATGCTGTTCACAACGCGATTCGGTCCTTCGTAGTGGGACACCTCGCGGAGCTCCTGCAGTAGGAAGGCTGGAACGGGAGTCGCGACCGTTTCGCCGGTGTCGTCGTTGGTCCACGTGTTGTAGATGCCCGCCGGCGCCGGGCGACCTTGTTGCCCACCAACCGCCTGTCCTCATCGACCAGCGTTCACGCCCCGACCAAATGGGGTCGCCGACTGGCAGGGGCCGGTATTCGAGTAGTCGGAATTGCACCGAGTGGTCGATCCTCCGGTTCCGGACCGGGAAGCTGGATCACGGCGTTGACCTGCAGGGTTTTCACGCCGCAGAGTAAGGCGGCTGGCTCGGGCTGCGTCAGGACTCCTACCGTGAGTTCTCGTCCGGGCCGACACCCGGGTAAAGAATCAGATTTCTCTGGAGAGATTCGTATGAAAACTCTGTCCAACGCACTCACCGCGCTCATCGGGTCTGCCGTCGTCGCCGGTGGCATCGCTGTCGCCGCAGCTTCCGGAGTAGCGGCGGCCGACTCCACTCCCACCGCGACCCCGATCGGCAAGACACCCGGGAGCCTCATCACGATCAACGACTGCCAAAGGGGAGGCGGACGCGTCGACACCTACCCGTATGCCTCCTCCACCGGCGTCTGCCACGGCGGAGTCTTCGACGGTCGCGGCGTCGTCTTCAAATAGCGCGGAAGATCCGGCACAGTGAGGGCCGCCGAGTACCCGACAACCATGCCCGCCGCTCCAGCCTCGCAGCAATGCCTGGCTGGAGCTGGCGGCCCTGGTCATCATCGCGCTCACGACGGTCACTTTGGTCGTGGTGGGCAATGCTGGAGTGGCGGTATCGACTGCCGCGAGCGTCGCACTCGTCAGGACCTTCAATTCCTGGCGAGCCGACCGCCTGCCGTGAAGATGCGCACCGGGGAAGACATGTGCCGGGTCGCGGTGTCGATCCACTCTGGTGAAGTGTCCGCCCACGACATCACCCGGATGATCTCTCGTGAAGGCAACCCGACCCAGTTGGGCGTTCAGCGACTCGCAACAGGTGTCTTCCGATCCGCCTGCGCAAGTTCCACCGGTCGTGGTCGCCACGGCGAATGCCGCTGGTAGCGCGGCTGCCAAACCCATCGGTAGACGAGGCGGAGTGGCGGCGGGAGTAGCCCGAGGGCGAATGCTCGGGTTTGTGGCGATGCCCCGTCGAGCAGCCACGGAAAGAACCATGCGCCGCCTTTGATTCCGATCCGGTGGCGCTGATCGTTGCCGAACGCGGTCCACTCCTGAGGAGTGAGGGTCTCCCGCACCAATGGCAGGGCCGCACCCTCCTCGTGGTCAAGATGGCCGATGAGCACCTCGGCGAGCCGCTCGAGCCGGGCGACCAGATGGGTGGTTGATGCCTGATCCAGGTCTTGCTCTATCTGTTCGAGCAGCGGATCGAGTTGTGCGTGCTCCTGGGCCATCTGGGTCAGCAGGGCGGTGTGCGCATCCGGCTTCGCCTGCAGCGTCGGCCACAGCACCTCGTCCTCGGAGGTGTGGTGGATGGTCAGATACTCGCTGAATGTCCGCCACCCGGCCCGCAGCGCGGTGAGCGCGGCCGGATCATCGCCCACCTCGGTGGCAGCAGCTTGCATCCGAAGCAGATCTCGACGAAAAGCGTTGTGCACCAGGATCATCATGGTGACGTCGGGTTGGTTCATTCGAAAGTCTTCTTTCTCGAGAGGTTTCAGGCGATCGGAACTGCTGCGCCCTCGTCGGCGACTTCGCGGATGGCGATGACACCGATCACGCACGCGACGGCCAGCGTCACCGCGGCGACCAGGTACGCGAGGCCGTAACCATCTGCGAGCGCATCGCTGATCAACCGGCGTAGCTCGGGCGGCATCGGTCCACCACCGCCCGCGTGCGCCTGCGCTCCGAGGCCCGGGACCGCGGTGTCGAGCCGGTGCCGGGCGGCCGTTGCCGCGATGGTCCCGAACACCGCCAAGCCGAGTCCGCCGCCCACCTGCTGGCACGTATTGAGCAGTGCCGAGGAGATGCCTGCCGCGTCATGGTCGACACGCACCACGGCGGCCAGGGTCAGTGGGACGAAGCACAGCCCCACCCCGCATCCCGCCAGTACGAGCGGTCCCGCGAGATCGCCGAGGTATCGGGCATCGGCGTCGAGGAACGACAACCAGAACAATCCGGACGCCAGGGTGAGCAGTCCGACCCCTAGCAACGGGCGCGGGCCGATCCGGCCGACCAGCCGGCCGCTGATGCCGGCCGTGGCCCCGGCGCCTACCGCGAACGCCAGGAATGCGAAGCCCGTTCGGAGCGCGCTGTATCCGAGCACGATCTGCATGAACAGGGTGAGGAAGTAGAACACTGCGATCGTCGCGGCGCCGACGACCAACATGACCACGTAGGCGCCGGCGCGGTTGCGATCGGCCCAGATGCGCAATGGCATCAGTGGCGATGGCTGGCGCGCTTCGATGAGCACGAACGTCAGCAGCGCCACCGCGCCACCGGTCAGCGGCCCGTAAGTGCCTGCGCTGCCCCAGGAATCGGAGGAGGCGTGCATCAGGCCGTAGACGATCGAGGACACACCAGCGGTGACGGTCAGCGCGCCCGCCAGGTCCATGCGCCCACCCGCCGTCGCCGTTCGCTGGAAGGCCCTCGGCGCCAGGACAGCCGCGAAGATCCCGATCGGTATATTGACGAAAAGCACCCAACGCCAGCTCAATCCGGTAGTCAGCACGCCGCCGAGCACATTGCCGAGTGCCCCACCGGCACCTGACATCGCGGCATAGACACCCATCGCCCGGTTGCGCTCGTGACCTTCGGCGAAGGTCGTGGCGATCAGTGCCAGCGCGGCGGGCGCGATCAGCGCACCCGCCACGCCTTGGGCGACTCGCGCGCCTATCAGCCATCCCGCGTCCGGTGCCAGACCGCCGGCGGTCGAGGCGACCACCAGCAGACCCAGGCCCGCGATCAATGTCCGGCGCTTGCCGTAGACGTCGGCGATGCGTCCTCCCAGTAGGAGCAGACCACCAAACGCCAGGGCGTAGGCGTTGACGATCCATTCCAGGCCGGTCGCGGAGAACCCCAGGTCCTGCTGGATCGATGGCAGCGCGACGTTCACTATCGACACGTCCAGCACGACCGTCAGCTGTGCGATCGCGATGACCGCCAGCGCCAGGCCCTTTCGGTTCGTCCCGACCGCCGCGGTGATGGGAACCCCTATTTCAGTGCTCATCGCCACCCCTTTCGAATTCGTACATGATCGTTCGCCTTTCACACAGTTCGGTACATGATGTTCCAAAGATATGGAACATAATGTACTACAGTTTGGTTTGGTGCAAGATGTTCCGGAACGGTCCGCTCGGCGAACGGAGTGACAGGTGAACGATGTCCGGCAAGCGACCGCAGGCGCACCGCAGCGCGATCCGGACCCCCGGGTGCTGCGCAGCAGGCAGGCCGCGCTGACCGCCGCCCAGGAGTTGCTGGCCGAGGAGGGCTGGAGTGGCGTTACCCATGTGGCCGTGGCGGCCCGCAGTGGCATCGGCCGGACCACGCTGTATCGGCACTGGCCCGATGTGGCGGCGCTGATCCACGACGCGATCGTGCAGCGAATCGGCCAGGTCCGGCGTGCACCGTCCGGCGATCTGCGCACCGACCTCGTGGGCGAACTGAACGGTTTGCGGCAGCTGCTGCATGATCCGGTAGGTGAACACGGTATGCGTGCCGTTCTGGACCGCGCCCCGTTCGACCCAGCGTTCGAGAGCCTGAAAGAGGCGCTTTACCAAGCCGGTTCGGCGGGTTTCCGGACGATCCTGGAGACCGCCGATGCGAACGGCGAACTGTCACCCGACACCGAGCTCCCACTGGTCATCGATCAGCTGGCAGGCCCGCTCATCTTCCGCCGGCTCTTCGCCGGGCTCGCTATCGACGCCGACTACGTGAACACCATCGTCGACGACGTGCTTCGGCTACACACAGCGCGAGGCCTGACCCCCCGCCCAGAGGCGTAAGTTCGACGCACGCCGGATCCCACATCTCCCGGAAGGGAGCGAGAACCGAACCGCCGAGATGTCGGCGTCGCGCCCGTATCACAACCAGCCCAAAAGCCCCGGCGAACAGAACAATCGGTGATATCGCCATCGCCATGAGGAGCAGTTGCGCGGAATCCGGCGGTAGCGGCGAATCGGCGTGGGCGTGATACGAGCGCGCGATGACGCTGCTGGCCTCGGCTGGGGGAAACCGTACGCGTCGAGTGCGGATGCGGGTTGATCCCGGTGAACCGCACCGAGCTGCCCAACCGAACGACAGGCTCTCATCACGAACGAGTCAGTCCGCCAGCGTATTTCAGGCCGGATGGCGCATCTCGCTATCGACCGAAGTGAGAATTACCGTCGGGGGCAGCGGTGAACGTCGTCGACGATCTCGGCGCAGAGGCGTAAGCCACCGGCGACAGACAGCCCGCGGACGCTGGGCCGGCCCGACGAAGGATCTCGAGTTCCGCCTCTCAGCGGACACTGCGGACAGCGAGTCACGTAGGTTCTACTGACAGTTCCGTTCGTCTACGGCCTGGGCCATGGGGAGGAAGTGGTCGGCAAGGCCATCGCCGACCTGCCCGAGGCCGACCGGCCCTACATCTTCACCAAGGCCGGGCTGGTCTGGAACCCGGACGACCCGCAGGCCGCACCGCGCCGGATCATGAAGCCTGCCAGCGTCCGCCGCGAGGTCGAGGACTCGCTGCGGCGGCTGGGTGTCGACCACATCGACCTGTACCAGGTGCACTATCCCGACACCGGCGAATCGCTGGAGTACGCCGGTGGCGGCTTCGGCGCCGTCTCGCCCAACTGACTGGAGCCCTTTGAGCAGGTCCAGCGGTTGTGAGAGTTCTGATGCACCAGAATGGGTGCAGGAGGACGAGATCACGACATGGCGCGACGACGACACACCCCCGAGCAGATCATCCGCAAGCTGCGCGAGGGCGAGAAGCTGATCGGCGAGAAATTCTCGATCGAGGAAGTGTGCAAGCACCTCGAGATTTCCGAGGCTTCCTGGCATCGCTGGCAAGCCCAGTACGGCGGCATGAAATCCGACGACGCGAAACGGCTCAAGGAGCTGGAGCGCGAGAACGCGCGGTTGAAGAAGATGGTCGCCGAGCAGGCCCTCGATATCGACATGCTCAAGGAAGTGAACCGGGGAAACTACTGAGCCCGGACCGCCGTCGCAGGGCCGTGGTGGTTCTGCAGCAGCGGTTTCGGGTTTCGCAACGCCGCGCCTGCCGAGTGGTGGGGCAGTCGCGGTCGGTGCAACGTCGGCCGCCGACGGTCGCCGAGGCCGAACGGACGTTGAGGTGGCGGCTGCGCGCGATCTCCCGGCGTCATCCGCGGTGGGGCTGGCGGAAGGCACACGCGTTGTGCCGCGGCGAAGGTCTGGTCACCAACCATAAACGCACCCAACGACTCTGGCGTGAGGAGGGATTGAAGCGACCGAGTCGAGTGCGTAAGAAACGCCGCATCGGGCCGGGGCGGAATCAGCGGTTGAAGGCGTCGTTCCCGGATCAGATGTGGGCCCTGGATTTCCAGGTCGATGTCACCGTCGACGGCCGACAAGTCCGGTTCCTCAACATTATCGACGAGTTCACACGGGAAGCCTTGGCCACCAGGGCATTCCGGTCGTGTACCGCCGATCAGCTGGTCGGTGTGCTCCACGAGATCATCGTGGCCACCGGGGGTGAAGCCGACGCACATTCGCATGGACAACGGCACCGAGATGACCGCACACGCGATGCGGGATTGGTGCCGGTTCACCGGAGTCGATGCCTCGTTCATCGATCCGGGATCGCCGTGGCAGAACGGTGTCTGCGAGTCGTTCAATGGGCGTTTCCGCGACGAATTCCTGTCCTGCGAGGTGTTTCATTCCCTGACCGAGGTGCGGGTCCTTGCCGAGGACTGGCGCATCGAGTACAACAGTTACCGGCCACACGGATCGCTGGGTTTCCTTACCCCGCAAGCATTCCGTGAGCAATGGGTACCGACCGAGTTCGAGCAGCAACTACAACTCGCATAGCCGGTGGACCTGCCATCGGGGCCCAGTCAGAGCTCGGCTAGAACAGGCTGAACCGGTCGATACCCACGAACAATAGCGGTATCCGGCACGTCACTGGAGGCACCGCAAGGCCGCCTCGGAACACGGTACGTCGAGTGCACGAAATTCGGCATTTCCGGACGTTCGAAGCTGAGATAGGTCGTGCTAGGCACCGGTTCCGGGTGGCGGTGGTTGATCGCTCAGGGCTGCTCGGTGCTCAACCCAAGCCCGCCATCGCACAAACTCCGCGGCCAGGCTCTCGTCGGTGTGGGGGCCGGGATTCAGCGGGAACTCGGATTCGTTGGTCATGCGTGGTTGGACGCACTCGAGCGCGCGCCGATTCCGTGGTTGGGCGTTACCGAACGAACGGTTCGGTGGTGGTTGTCGGGCGCGCAAGCCGGAAATCCGGCACTCGGGCCTACCCCACTTCAGCGAAGATCGAGCCAGCCTGCTCGCTGGAGCTGATGGCCGATTCCCGACACAGCAAGCCCGACAACCTACGCCGCTACTTCAAACCCCTACCGGCCTCGCGCGCCATCACCAGCCTGCGCGACCTCGCCCCCGTCAGTCGCCGATGAGTTAGGAAAAAAGAAACGGCTGACGTTGTTCGTACCGGCCGACAGAGACACTTTGATCTGGTACCAGTAGTGCCAGCCGTTGCCGCGGAACTCGGCCCGGCGCTTGAATCCGGTGACGGTCGATAGGGCCAGCTCGTCGGTGGTCTCGAAATCATCGCTGGTGGAGCCGGAATTCAGAGTGAACAGGTAGCTATGCTGTCCGCCGCGTATCCGGACGATCGTGATGCCGGTGGGGAAATCGTTGTACAGCCTGCACGCCACCCCACGAGATGCGTCCGGCTCGTCGGGCTCCTCCCCGCCCATCTCCGACAACGGCACGAACAGTTCCTTGTCTTCCAAGTCGATCTCAGTCACTTGCGCCTCCCACGGTTGTGTGCCCTCGAACAAGGAATCAGCGGCGCGAACGCTGGCCGGATAACGTTGAGCCGCGCCAGCTTTGGTTGTGAAGACCCGGCCGAACAAGTATGAGCCCCCGGTTCACACCCCAGCGGCCGTTTCGGTCAAACACGACGCCCAGCCGATCGCGGTGGCGTCGGCGGTGAGACCTGTCGCTGTCCTGGGTGTAGACGCGCACGGTTCCGGGCGAGGAGACGGCTGCCCCAACCCGAGGCGGCGTCGTCGACCTCGGCGATTCGGTAGTTGGCGACGCGGCTGACACGACACCGTCCGTGCAGACGAAGGTGGGCTTTCTGGTCGAGTACGCTGATTGATCCGTCACGGGTTCGGGGAAGTCCGCCCACTACCGGCGTGCCGGACACCTCGGCCCCGGTCCCGAAAACGATCACGGTCACCCGGCCGCCGGACCCAGAAGGAAGCACACCCGAAGATGCCGTAGAGGGGCGTCTGAACGTAGTGCCATTCGCTTCCTGCTCGGCGAATTCCGGCTTTGACCGGCGATAGGGCCCGCGTCTTTGCCGCTATCGGTGGTCGACCTTCGATAGCTACGCGTTGCCGAGTTCGGGGATGTCGCGAGACCGACCCAACGGTTGCCTCTGGTGGTGATACACGGTAGTCGGCTACTTAACACTGGTGCCAGGGCCTGATCCCGGCCAGGATCGGGTCCAGGTACCCGGTGAGAAGCTCCCTAATCGGCTGCCCACCTGCCTCATTGGTGTGGCTCTCACATGGCTTGCGTCTCACCGGGTGCCGTGCCGGGAATGGCTGAAGAGGGGTTTGCCCAGCTCGAAGTAGCGGTGCCTTCCCGCACGGACCTCACACGCCGACACCGGAAGGACCCACTGGTGACAGTCATCATCGGAATGGACCCGCACAAACGCTCAGCCACGATCGAGATCATCGACCCCACCAGCACGATACTGGCCACAGGCCGATACGGCACCGACAACGCCGGCTACGCCGAAATGCTCACCACAGCAATGAAATATGTGGATCGGGTGTGGGCGATCGAGGGCTGCAACGGCATCGGCCGACACCTCGCCCACCGCCTGGTCCACGACGGGGAAACCGTGATCGACGTGCCGGCAAAACTCTCGGCACAGATTCGAGTGTTCGCGACCGGCAACGGCCGCAAAACCGACCCCGTCGATGCGCACTCGGTGGCGTTGGCGGCGTTGCGGTCACCGGATCTGCGCCGCGTGCAAGCGGATTCGGAGCTGATCGCGTTGGGCATGCTCGCCGATCGCCGCGACGAGCTCGGCCGTGCTCGCACCGACACCGTCAACCGGCTGCACCGGTTGCTGCTGGAACTGCTGCCTGGTGGGGCAAAGAAGTTCCTGACCGCGACCCAAGCCCGCAAACTGGTTGCGACCGTGAAGCCCCGCGATCCGGCGGGCAAGGTCCGGCGCCGCCTGGTCGTGGAGTTGATCGGCGAGTTGGAAACGATCGATCGCAAGATCAAGGCCGCAGACAAAGAACTGCGCCAGCTCGTCGCCGAGCATGGATCCACTCTGGTCGATCTGAACGGGATCGGTCCGGCCGGCGCGGCTCGGCTGCTCGCCGATGTCGGTGACATCCACCGATTCCGGGACCGGAATCGGTTCGCGTCCTGGAACGGCACTGCACCGTTGGACGCTTCCTCTGGTCAGCAGCAACGACATCGGCTCTCCCGCGCCGGGAACCGGAAGATCAACCGGGTCTTGCACATCATGGCCGTCGTTCAACTACGCCGTCCCAGCGCGGGGCGCACCTACTTCGATCGCCGCAGGGCCGGGGGCAAGACGTCGATGGAATCGATGCGGGCATTGAAACGACGCCTGTCGAATGTCGTCTACGCACGCATGCTCGCCGACCAGCAACGTCGGGAAACGGCAAGCCCGGGAGGGCAATCGGGGGCGACTACTGACTCCAGCGCGACCGGCTTGACCCCGCACACCGGCCCTTCGGACAAGCCACAACCCGGACTCACCACCAACCAGAATAGCCCCGAGCTCCAATCCGCGCCTTGACACGAGAGGGGAGCCATGTGCGCGCGTTCGCTGGTGAGTCGACCCTGAGCGCAGGCCGCAGCCGGGCTTCGGTGCGCGCCAGCGGCGTGAGCGGATGCCGCGGGTGTGTGAGTCTCGCGTGGTATCCAGGCATCGCTCAGCTGGTTTCGGGCCCGGCGAGGCCGGCGTAGGGCACGGTCCGGTCCCGAGGCCGGGACAGATGCAATGCGGCATGGTAGTAGCCCTCGGTCTCCTTTCCCGTGGGGTCGGCGCCGGTCGCGGCGACGGCCGCGACGGCGTAGCGCTGTTCGTCGGGATCGGTGAATCGACGTTGAACGACCGTGCGTTCCGAATCGACCTCGGTGACCAACCCATGCTCGGCCAGAGCGTCGGCGATGGGCTGGTAGGAGCCGGTGCGCAGCACGAACGCGGCGACCCACACCGGCTCCTTTGCGGCGTACAGCAACTGGTGGATGGTGCGGGCGGTCAGGAAGCTCGCGCCACCGGTCACGGTGATCAAACCGGCGGCTCCGGCCGCGCGCAGCAGGGCCGCGGAAGCGGTGTCGGTCTCCAGATTCTCGGAGAAGCCGGCGTCGAGCAGACCCACGGCCAGCGCGTAGTCGATCGCCGGAGCGGCGATATCCAGCCCGACCACCGGCACGGCATCATCACGGCGACGAGCGGCGTAGAAGTCTTTGTCGGACTCGATCAGTTCGGCCGTGTCCAGCGCGGCCACCCCCGGGCAGGTATAGCGGGCGTACAGGTCGGCGAGGGTCAGGTGGTGGTTGAGCAACGCCGCATTGATGCCGTACGAGCAGCACAGGTCCAGCACCGTCACCGGTCCCGATCGTGCGCGTGCCGCGGCCAGACGGCGGTATACCCGTTGGGCATGCTGCGGGGTCTGGTAGTCGAACCGGCCGAGACCGCCGAAGAACCCCCGCGGGTCCGGCTGGTCATAGATGTCGTCGAAAGGTGTTCTGCCTCCAGGGATTTGCGTCATACCTCGATGTTGGCACGGCATTCGGCAGCAGGTGATCGCAAATGGATTCGCCACACTCGAGCAGCAGACCGGCGTCACCTCCCGAATCCACACTCGCCGACCGGTCCCATCCTCGGCCTCGGCCCTGCTGCGGTGGCGGCCCAGCGTGCTCGCCGATCCGCACAATCAGCTCCCGGAGGTTGACCAATCTGTCGTCACGGGCGAACCCGCGAGCCGCACGGGCTCCGTCTATCGACGGCTCTGGCTGCTCGGACATCGGCAATACAGTGCGTTCGCCACCGGGTGTCGTGACCGCTTTGAACTGCCCGCTCGCGCCGACCACACCGGCCGTGCGGATCCCATCGAATCTTTATCAGGTGCTGTAATCCGGCGGCGTCGACGTGCCCAGGCAACCTGCGATACCAGCCGAAATCGCCAGATCACCGTGGGCCCGTTTTCGTGCCCATGCTGTCCGACCACCCGACGCACGACCTGCGACAGCAGCCGTCTACGCCCGCGGTCGTCCTTGCGCATCCCTCGTGGGTATCCCGCGCTCGCGGAACTTGTTCAAAACGGTCATCGCGTCAACACCGAGGTGTCGACCGACTTTGGCAAGAGACCAACCCAAACCATAAAGGTGGACAGCCTCATCAACCTGCTCAGCAGACAAACCACGACGACGCATCGGCACATCGTGACGATGGAGAATCTCGCTGACCGTCCGCCGCTCGATACCGGACCGGACACCCAACTGATACACCGTCTCTCCACCCATATAGCCGACAATGAGTTCTTCAATCTGATCGGCGCCGAGTTGGCGTGCCCGGCCAGGTCTGGGCCGAGCGGCGGCCGGTCGAGCGGGTGTGGCCGGGTCCGGCAGCTTCCGACGCAGGGCCTCCAGCGCTTCTACCTGGCGTTTCGTGTTGTAGTAACCTCCCCCAAGATCCACGTATTAATACAGGTCAGGACCGGTATCGCGCCGGTCCTGACCTGCTTCATTTGCGCCGACCCCACGTTTACCCCACGGTTTCGCCCCAATGTTTTCATCATGCTGGGGGACGTGTGGGAGGGTGGCTGTTCCTGACCTGGACGCCGTGGCTTGCGCCCGGACTCAGGGTTGCGCTCGAGGTGCACCAGCGCTGCCCGCGACCAGTCTCGGGCGTGGCTTGTCGAGGAAGTGCGATCAATCGAGGCCCGGAGGCTCACGACCTGTAGCCGGCCATGTGTTTTGGGTGACGGCGCCTGGGTATCCGCGTGCTGGCCGGGAGGTGCGTGGATGACTGTTGAGCGGGTGTCGGGCCCGACGGACCTGCGGTGGAGGTCCTGGCGTGATGCGCTGTGGCGCACGATTGGCGCGGTCTGGTCGGACAAGCTCACGGATTGGGCTGCGGCGCTGACCTATTACAGCGTGCTGTCGCTCTTCCCGGGTCTGTTGGTGCTCACTGCGGTTCTCGGCATGCTGGAGCCCAGCTCGACGGATACGCTGATCGACACCGTTGAGCAGCTCGGACCGGGCAGCGGTATCGCCCTTCTCGTCGACGCGATCGAGAATCTGCAGAATGCACGTTCGCTGTCGGGGCCCGTGGCGATGGCCGGGCTTGCCGTCGCGGTGTGGACCGCCTCCGCCTACGTCGGCGCGTTCATTCGCGCCGCGAACTCGATCTACGAGATCGATGAAGGCCGTTCGATGTGGAAGACGTTGCCACTGCGGCTTGGATTGACCGTCGCGCTGCTGGTCGTCGTCGCGGCGTGCACGGTCGGGGTGGTCGCCACCGGAGCGGTGGCTCGCGAGATCGGGGCGTGGTTCGGTGTCGGCTCGGCGGGTGTCCGGATCTGGGATGTACTCAAGTGGCCTGTGTTGGCTGTGCTGGTGAGTTTGGTGTGCGCGCTGCTCTACTGGGCCGCGCCGAATGTTCGGCACCCTGGGTTCCGTTGGCTGACACCGGGAAGTGTGCTTACGGTAGTTGTCTGGACCACTGCCTCAGCCGGATTCGCGGTCTATGTCGCGAATTTCGGTTCGTTCAACAAGGTTTACGGCTCATTGGCCGCTGCGGTGGTCTTCCTGGTGTGGTTGTGGATCACGAATCTCGCGGTGCTGATGGGTGCGGCGTTCGATGCCGAACTAGCGCGTGGGCGCGGCATCGAGCAAGGACGGTCACCTGATGCGACCCCGTTCCTACCGGCGCGCGACGAACCCGACTCAGGCGACACTGCCGCTCGATGAGCGGTCGTTCACGGCGTGTTCGCGTTCCGCTTTTGCGGGCGCGCGCTGTTCTTTCGGGATCGGGCCAGCTTGTTGAATGCCTGGCGGAGCTGGATGATTCGGATTCCTCCTGCCACGGCCATGACCAGTAGTCCGACGACGGCGGCGACCAGGATTGCGACCCCGATCGGCAGGGCGAAATGCCATCCGAGGAAGCCGAGCCGAACGCTGGTCGTGTTTTGAACTACGAAAATCAAGAGCACGATAAGGAATGCGCCGCCAGCGGCCAGGCTCACCCAGATGCTGCCCGCTCTGGTGCGGGCGACCCCGGTCGGCGGTGGCAGCGGTGGCTGGGTCGGGGGAGACGGTGTAGGCGGTACATCGTCGCGCTTGGGATATACAGACGGTTTACCTTGCTCGGCAGACTCCACGATGCTCTCCTCAGTTCGCGACAGCAGCGGCACCTCGGGTGTTTGTGCGCTGCGCTCATGCGGGCTTCCGCTTTAGCGGAGTAGCCCAACTATCGCTTCTGAACCAATCCCGGAGTCGCCGGTGCTACACGAATGAGAAAGGCCCCGCACCTCGATGGTGCGGAGCCTTTACAAGTCACGCTGGATCAGATAGCGCGGACATCCTGGGCCTGCGGACCCTTCTGGCCCTGGCCTACCTCGAACTCCACGCGCTGGCCCTCTTCGAGCGACTTGAAACCCGCCCCGCCGATAGCCGAGTAATGCACGAAGACGTCAGGGCCGCCTCCGTCTTGAGCGATAAAGCCGAAGCCTTTTTCACCGTTGAACCACTTCACACTGCCTTGAGCCATGTTATTAACAACTTCTTCTCTGTAGGTGAGCCGTGCAGATCACTTCGATACGCCCGGTCTCAACAGGTAACTATGCCATGAACCGCAGAATCCGCACGTCGGGGGCTCGTGGACCGAGCAGTCGACATGGTCGGCCGGAGTAACGAGGACAGCGAACGCTCGTCGCGTTGTTCCGGTATCCCACACGATCGGGTCGGTCTCAGCGAGCGGTTGTTCGGCCGGTCGAGGTGCTGGGCAGGGACGTGCACGAAGCGAGCCCGGCCGAGATGGCCGGGCTCGCGGAGTACCTGTTCTTTTCCGGCGTACTCGTTCGTGTCAGGCGTTGATCGCCTGCCGTCGGTTGCTGCGTTCGATGTTGATCTTGCGTGGCTTGGCTTTCTCTGCGATCTGGATGCGAAGTCGCAGCACACCATCGTTGTAGTCGGCGCTGATGGCCTCGGTGTCGAGGGACTCGCCGAGGAATAACTGCCGACTGAACACGCCCCGTGCTCGTTCCGCGGCGATCAATTCCCGGCCCGCGTTCAACTCCGGACGCTGTGCTCGCACGGTGAGTACGTTGCGTTCGACATCCAGATCCAGCGAATCCGGATCGACGCCGGGTAGATCCAGCTCGACCACGAATTCCTCGCCTTCGCGCCACGCATCCATCGGCATCGCCGCCGGACGTGCCGCAGTGCCGAATACCTGCTGTGTGAACCGGTCCAGATCCCGGAACGGATCGGTACGCATCAACATGGTCGCCACCTCCAACTGTCCTTTCATCTCGAATCTACTGGCAAGATAATCTGTGCCACTGGGTGCATATTTCTTATAGCACCGGGGGTGACTGTGTGCAACCAGCGAGCGTCGACAGGATTCGTCCCTGGCGTAACCCTGTGGGATGGTGCGCTGCTTCGGGCGCGCCGTCTCAGCCGGGAAAGGCCTGTACGCCGGGTTTATTCATGCACCCGCGTGCTGTTGGCCGAGTTCGAGGAGTGCTGTTGGGCGTGGTCTCGCCACGCGAGGGTCGCCGCTCGTGACGGTCGAGCGGTTGCGGCCGTGAATGGTGGAGCGGGCTACGGATCAGCGAGGGAAAAACTGTAGTGGTGAATGTAGACAACCGATGCGTACTGTTGTACTGTCGCTCTTGTTCAGAGAGTAGGAAGTCCGGTGGCCGTGGCAGAGATGAACTGCCCGGAAGATGTTAGGTTCGGCCGTCCCCTCCGGCTGGGGTGAAGTGAAGTAGTTGATGTTTGGTTGTACCGCCGGAGGGGACGAAGAACACCGCAAGTAAGCGCAGGAAGCGTCTCGACGAGTTTCCGAGCGGGACCGCGTCGCTGGTTGGCGCGGGGGTGCGCATCCAACGAACCGGGAGGTGGTCTACGAGCAAACACATACGCACTACGCGTCCCTGTGCACATGTCCGGACGCGGTGTGCGACACCGGCCTTGCCGGCCGATAGTCGGAATTGAAACAACAGATAGATCGACCCCAGGCCCTGGCGCTGTACGCGCCGGGGCCTGGAGGCATGAAATCCTCGAGAGGTGTAGTGGAAGATCCGCAAGCGAACCCTGACAGCACGCCCGCCGACCGGCTCGATGACGATGACTACCCCGCCTACAGCATGGGCCGGGCCGCGGAAATCGTCGGAGTCACTCAAGCCTTCCTGCGTGGTCTCGACGCCGCTGAACTGCTGACCCCGCAACGCTCCGAGGGTGGCCACCGCCGCTACTCTCGCTACCAATTGCGTATCGCGGCTCGGGTCCGGCAACTCGTCGACGAAGGCAACCCACTCGAGGCCGCGTGCCGCATCGTCATCCTCGAAGATCAGCTCGCCGAAGCCCAGCGCATCAACAGCGAACTACAGCAAACCCTCCGAGATGGCCGGGGCAAGGATCGGCACCCGCCGGAGTGACGGACCAACGGCGGCCGATCCGCTGTCGAAACAGGCGGAACCGATTCGCGCTGCCGACTGGAAGGTCACGCGTGGGTGGGCAGCAACTCGGTGATCTGACCCCGTGTGCGGGATTTGATCTCGTCGCGGAGTGGCCACACTTATCAACAGCCGGCTGAACACCCCACGGGAACGTTCCGCGGCGATCATTTCCCGGCCGGAGTCCAGCTCCGGGTGTGCGGCTCGCACGGTTACCACGTTGCGCTCGATATCCGGGTCCAGAAACTTCGGGTCGATACCGGGCAGATCGAACTCGGCCACGAACTCATCGCCCTCGCGCCAGGCATCCATCGGCATCACTGTGGGACGGGCCGCCGTGCCGAACACCTCCCGATGACGTGCTCTACGGAATTCCGGGCGGGCATGAGGGCTCCGAGACGTGGGCGGGCATTCCGGTCGCCTTCAGGCAACTATGAGACACATCCAACCGTCCGCCCACCGTCCGATCTAGCAACGATGCCGGTAGGGATCATGCCGGTGTAGTGGTGTCGTAAATAGGGCCCGGGCCGACTACTTCCCAGCGCCGTGCAGGCCACCGTGTTGAGACCACGCAACCAGGAGTCACTGGCGCGGTTGACTGACCTTGTCGTCGCCGGGTAGAGCGATACCCGGATGGGTCGTTAGACCCGCGGGCGTGGGACCAGCGGTCCTCGGGTGGCACGTGATCGACGGCGGCGCCAGAGGTTCGGCAGCGTCGGAAGTCTTACCTAACGCGGCGTGGCTCGACCCGTGCCGACCACCATCCACGGTGACGCCGACGGCGCGGTTGAACCGGCGTCCTGGCCGCCTCGAGGACTCCTCAGTGCCCACGCGGGGCGCAGAGATTTCGATGCCGAGGTCGGGCCGCCCGCCTCAACGGAACGAGGTTGGGGGATCGCGTCCCCGCCCCTCGCCAGCATCCCTGAGCACTACCTCCCGCGGCCACCGCTACCTCGACCTCGCTACAGCAGGCAACCGCGCTGGTGTGCATGGGCACCCGACCAGCGCTGCCATTCCCCCGCGATACGGCCAATGAAACGAGTCGAGGTCCAGGTATTCGAACTCCTCGCCCACATGGTGGTGGCCTGAAGTCTGCGCTCGCTGTCAGGGTCTCCAGGTTTGGTCGGAGATCGAAGTTTCGTGGTGGCGCGCTGGGGCACTCGGCAGGCGTGACCTCCTTATGGCTGGACCGAGCGCCCTCGAGGACGACATACCCGACGTTGGTGCCGGGATCGCGGTTCGACCACGTAGTCGTCGGTGGCGGCCTCACCGGTGTAGCCACCGCGCTGTTGCTCGCTCGCGACGGCGCCGAGGTAGCGCTGGTCGAGGCGCGCAGCTTGGGCGCCGCCGCGACCGGAAACACCACCGCGAAGCTCAGCCTGTTGCAGGGGACCCATCTTTCGAGGATCGCCCAGAAACACTCCGAAGCGACGTTACGCGCCTATGTCGCGGCCAACCGTGAAGGGCAACAGTGGCTGCTGCAGTTCTGCGCTGACCACGACGTAGCTACCCAGCGCGAGCCGCGGCGTACGGTGCGAGGGTGGGTGAGGGCATATCCGAGTTCACCGAGGCCGGGCGCTGAGGAGCCCCTGTGACGGAGGAACTTGCCGCGCGCCAGCCGGTGCCTAGCCGATGTTCCGCGATTCATCCGCTGTCCAGATCGGGCCGGGAGCCACGCTGTTGACTCGAATCCCCTTCCGCCAGCCGAACGACCGCTCCACAACCCAGCGGCGGGGCAGCACCTCGAAACCGGTCGCGGTGTCGCTGCGTTTCACGATCTGAATCGTCAGCGCCAGAACTGCTTTCGCCCATTCGACCAACCGTCCGGCGTAGCCGCCGTCAGCGAACACGACCTGCACTGTGGCGAAGCGGGCACGCAGGGCGGTCAGCAGCCGGTGGGCGGCGTCGCGGTCCTGGATCGAGGCGGCGGTCACCACGATAGCCAGCAGCAGTCCGCTGGTGGCGGTGGCGATGTGGCGTTTGCGGCCTTTGATCTTCTTGCCCGCGTCGTAACCGGTCGTACCGGCGGCGACGGTGTCGGCGCCACGAACGGTCTGCGAGTCGATTACCGCGGCAGTGGGCCGCGGGTCACGCCCTGCCTGCACTCGTGCCCGGTCCCGCAACACGTCGTGGATGCGTTGCCATACACCGGCTTTTGTCCACCGCCGATAGATGTCATACACGGTTTTCGCGGGCGGGAAGTCGTGCGGCAGCTGTGCCCAGGCAATCCCGCCGCGCACCAGGTAGAAGACCGCGTCCAACACCAGCCGCCGCGGCCACTTCTCCGGCCGCCCGCCGCGGCCAGCGTGATTGCCTGGCAGCGGCAACAGCGGCTCGAGCAGCGTCCACTCGGGGTCGGTCAGCGACGAGGAAGGGTAGAACGAGTACTTCGGCGACTCGACCGGCGACTTGTGAGCCGGGCGCGACGAACACGAGCAGGTAAGCGACACTGGCACAGGGACTCTCGGGTTACGACAGATAGTGTGGAAACGTCAGTCGTACCGGGAGCCCCTCTACATTTGCCGTACCGGGAATCGGGCAGGTTGCGCGCACAGGTCATCCGTGCGCACGAACCCACCGAGCCCGCTGACGGGAGCATCGTGCACGGTGAGTGCCCCATAGCGACGCCACGCCTGACGAACGATCGACCCGCCCCTTCCGGCCTGACCAAGATCGAACCCCCGGCCCAAAGCGTCGACCGAGCAGAAGGTCGGCCAACGGGAACTCCCCAACGCTGGTGGAAAGCGATGGCCTGGCCGGACCAATCGGGGATACCGTCGCTTCATGTGTACCTACGCTTTCGTGCACTACAAACTGCACTATGTGTGCGTTGCGTGCCGTGTGTCGTTCAAGCGGCACCCGCCGACTGCCGGTGTAGCGCACCGTTGCCCGCGATGCGGTAAATCGATGTTGTGTGCGGGGCATGATTTCGCGGTGCCCACTCGCCGTGACACCCGGGCTTGGTCGGTAGTCGCTGCCGTGGTCGGCGCCGGATTGCGTTACGAGGGTTTCGAACCGTGCGGCTGTGGCCGGGTACCGAAGTACCGGCCGCGGACCCGGGCCGAACTTCGCGCCCGCCGCAAGTTCGCCGCACGCAACGCTGTTCCGCTCGATGATGCGCTAGCTGTACTGACCTGAGAGGTTAGTAACGCGGCTAGCGGGCGGGTGGCCTGCGAGTGCGGTGTGGCCGCGGTGGTGATTGTAGGTGTGGAGCCAGGTGGTGAAGGCTGCGCATCGTTCAACATCGCTGCGGTAGAGCCGCGCATAGGCCCACTCGTCGGCCAGGGTGCGGTGGAAGCGTTCGACCTTGCCGTTGGTTTGGGGCCGGTAGGGACGGGTGCGTTTGTGGACCACCGGCCCTAGGGCCTCGGCGAAGGTGCGGGATCGGTAGCAGGACCCGTTGTCGGTCAACACCTTTCGGGTGATGATGCCGTTGGCGGTGAACCAGGCGTTGGCGCGTGCCCAGAACGCGGCGGCGGTTTCCTTGCGCTCGTCACCGAGGAGTTCGGTATAGGCCAGCCGGGAATGATCATCGAGGGCAGTGTGCAGGTAGTGGTAGCCGTGCATCGGGTTGCCGTGAACATTGTTGACCCTGGTTAGCTTGTGCGCCTGGGAATTTCGGTTGCCAGCGGAACGGCCGAGCTTGCGCCAGCCACCGCCGTCGGGGATCTTGCCGAGTTTCTTGACGTCGATGTGGATCAGATCGCCCGGGGCATCGTGTTCATAGCGGCGTACCGGTTGGCTGGTGGCGCGGTCGAGCCAGCGCAGCCGTGCCAGCCGGTAGCGGGTCAGGACCCGGTGCACCGTCGAGGGATGCAAGCCCAGTAGGTAGGCGATGCGGGCCGGTCCCCATCGGCGCAGCACACGAACTTTGATGATGCGGCGTTCGGTGCGAGTCGGTGTCCGGCGCGGGCTGTGATGTGGTCGCGAGGACCGATCGACCATGCCCGCCGGGCCCTGCAGGCGATAGCGACCCGCCCACCTCGACGCGGTGGTGGCCGAGACCTGGAACCGTTCGGCCGCCCGGCGGAGCGGCCAACCTTCATCGACGACACAACGAGCAAGACGCAACCGGCCCAACTCCGTGAGCGGGGCATTACGGTGAGACACGAAGACCTCCGACAGGTGAATGCGTTCCTAGACAGCTCGCACTTCACTCGGAGGTCTTCGCCATGTCAGCTCGCCACGCCGTCACCAACGTCCATGGTCAGTACAACTAGCCCGCCCTAACGTGTGAACGCACTGCCCCAGCTCACCGCGACCGGTCGAACGCGCCGCACCACAGCCGGACACGACCCCGAAGACAGGGATCAGGACCGAATAAGCCTCAAAGCGCACCTGAGGCCGAGTTCTCAGATGCGCTCTAAGGCATGGCGCAGGTTCTCACGCTGTGATGGCTGTGTCGCGGGCCAGGATGGTCGCGGCCCGAAGCGCCACCTTTTGGATGATGCGTTCGGTGGGGCCACCGAAGCTGGTGCGGTAAGGCGAGTAGAAGGTGAGTACACCGAGCGCGGTGCGGTCGCGAGCTGCGATCAAAGGCTGGCAATGCAGTGACCGAACACCCAGCATGACCAACCGGGCAATACAGTCCGGCCATCGGTGCTCGACTATGAGGTCGGCCACGGTGACCGGACACGCGGCGACGAGACACTCCAATACGGGCCCCGCCGGGTAGGTCAGCTGGGCGTGTTCGCACTGTTGCGCGCGCGGCGTCGAGGCGGCGATCGTAGCGAGCTCGCCCCGCCGGTAGGTGGTGATTCCCACCGCGGGGTGTCCAGGCACCTGCGCTGTGGCCAAGGCGATCAGTTGGCGCACCACCACATATTTGGAGTCCAGGCCGAGGCGCTTGTCGGTAGCCGGAGTGGTCAGAAACTGCGGCATCGTGAACCCCTCGCCTCGCTCGGAAAGTCCATCGCTACGCAGACGGGATTACCTCTGCCCGACGGCGCTGAGGTAACAGCAGTGCCCGACCAGTATCGACCCAGCAACCGACCGGTGTGTTCGATTCGTGGGAATTGGATGATTGTGTAGAGGCAATGGCTGCGGCTGGAAGGCCGGGGTTACTGGCGTCGCGCCATTGCCGCGGTCAGTGCCGCCTGGGTAGCGGCCGGTGGCGTATCGAAATTTCGTGCACGACCTGCAGGGGGAGCGAGCACAGGGGTTGGCTACCGAGCCGGTGTGTCACCTGATCCCTTCGGCCTGCGCGACGGATGTCGGCTCGTGATCGACCGCCGTGAAGACATCGATGGACATGTCCTCGTCCCGGTAGTGCGCCAGCGTCGACAAGCCGCGAGTAGTGCACGCGATCGCGTGGACCTGATCACCGGACATCGGGTACTCCGGCACTTTTCGTCGCCAGTGCACGCACAGCACAGTGCCGCCGGGTTCGAGGTGTTCGACGGCGCGGTCGAACACTGCACGGAGGCTCGCGGCGTCGAGGTAATAGCAGACCTCACTGAAAACGATCAGGTCGAATCGCTCGTCGACCCATTCCTCGCCGAGTGCCCAGCGGCGGAATTCGACGGTGCCTCGCGTGGAGTAGGGCAGGCGCTCGACCCGGGCCTTGGCCGAATCGAGCGCCTGCGCCACAACATCGGTGCACACCAGTCGATCGCAACGGGTGGTGAGTTCGGCGGAGAGGGTGCCTATCGAGCAGCCGGGTTCGAATGCATTGCGGTAGTGCGGCTTCGGTAGTGCCGCCATGGTCAGTGCCCGCTTGCGCTGTTCATACCAGCGCGTGGTGAACCCCCACGGATCGGATTCGCGGGCGTACATGTCGTCGAAATAGCCTGCTGTCAGGCGTGTCTCGCTCATACGAAGAACGTTTCTGTCGCGCCGGTGAAGCGGTCGAGCAGGTGCGGCGGCAGGATCGGTTGGTCGGCGGGATCGTCCGACAGGGCGCTGGTCTGGCTGCGGAAGTGCGCGATCGCGCGCGACTTGGCGTTGATGACGACCTCCGGCAGCGTCAACGTCCGCACGCGGGTCACGAGGACCAGGGGGTGTTCGGGTGTCGCCCAGTGCCACATCCACACCGGAAATTCGAGCAATCGGGTCGCGGTGCCGGCGCACGCCGCGGCTGCGGCCCGGCCGACGGCTTCGTGGTCGGGGTGACCATCACGCCGCCAGGTCGTCGCACACCAGGCGCCGGTATGCCCACATGCGGTGAGGATCTCCGCGAGGGCATCGGTCACCGCCGCTTGCTGTGCCGCTACGGCGCCGTCTCCGATTCGCAGCCGAATGGGTGGTCCGAAACCCAGTTCGGCTGCCGCACGCCGAGATTCCTGGACACGTAGATCGGCGAGTTCGGTCGGCGAACAGGTGGGCGAACCGGGATGTGAAGCTTCTCCGTCGGTCACGGTGACCACCGTGACCGGCACATCGGTCGAGCGCGCCAATGTGATCAAACCACCGGCGCCGAGTATCTCGTCGTCGGGATGCGGAGCAACGACAACCAAATGTCGCCACCCGGCAAGGGACAGTTCGGGGCGACCACACCGCCACAGCGCCCAGACATCGTCCGGAGTACCGCGAACAGCAAGATCGATCATCGGCTCGGCAACCATGAGAACTCCTTTTCCGCGTAATCGCGGCCGAGATCGGCCAGGTCTCGCTCCGCATGACTCTGGCGGAGGTAGACGGTGAGGTCGGCGACACGCTGCGCGTGCTCGGCATCCGTACACAGTGGACCAGCGCCGAGTGCGCGCCCGACACGGTCGATGGTCGTGGTGGCCGCGTCTTCGACCACCGCGCGCACGGTCCTGGCGCGCAGCCGCGCCGTCGCCGACGCATCGAGGGGGTCTTCGTCGATCCGGTGCGCGGCGTCGGTCACGCACAGCCCGGCGGCATACAGTCCGCTCAGCACCGCGCCGAGATGCGCCGAGGCATGCTCGTCGGCCTTGCCCGCGGCGACATAGTCGTGCAGCATCCCGGCGATGGCGCAGGCGCTGCCGTACCAGCAGGCGGCCACTCCGATCGCGCCGTGCCAGAAGCCGGGACGCGTCAGGTAGGCACCGGGTTCGCCGATGGGTTCAGCCGGGGCCTCATCGAAATCGACTGCACCGGAATCGGACTCCCGCATACCTACGGCATGCCAGGTACCCGGCACGGTGCGGACCGAGGACTGTCCGAGGTCGACGGCGAACAGCCTGCGCTCGTTCCCCACCCGGGCGGTGACGAGGGCATGGGTACAGATGGTCGCTCCCGAACACCACAGCTTGCGGCCCGTCACGGTCCAACCGCCGGCCTCGAATCGCGCCTGCAGCACCGGCTTCGGTGGCTCTGCTGCCCACACTCCCCAGATCTGACCGCGGGCCACCCCATTGCCTCCGAGCTCGGCCAGTATCGCGTCCGCATCAACGTGCGCTTCTGCCAGCCGTCCGACCACCGTGTTCTCGAACGCCAATGCGGCCAGCATGCGCCAGCGTTCGACAGTTCGGCCCGATCCGGGATACGGCAGCTCGAGCCGACCCGAATCGGCCAGTCCGCGTAAAGCATTCGACACCATGCCAGTGGAACGGCGCAGGACCTGTTCGGCAATGTCAGGCACTTCGGCTCTCCTTGCGATGGGGGTTCACGGCCCGTTCGATGCGTCCTAAGTGGTCGGCGAATCCGTGCGGTGCACGCCCGATTCGCCGCGCGGAGGTAGTGACGACCACGTCATCGGCCCACGTGACCCGCCCGCCCGCCGCGATCATGCGCGCCACCATCTCGATGTCCTCACCGGTGCGCAGGTGCCGAAAGCCACCGATCCGCCAATATGCGTCGGCCCGGAAACCGAGATTCGCACCGTGCACGTGGCCGTGCGCTCTGGTCGTGCGGTACTGCTTCTCGTAGGCTCGTCGGACGGCTGCCGGGTGATCCGCCCAGCTCCGCACACCGACGACCCCGGCGACGACATCGGTGCCGTTATACGCGTATCCCAGCTGCGCCCGCAACCACGAGCCGTCGACCTCGGAGTCTGCGTCGGTGGTGGCGAACCAGGTCTCGGCCCCACAGGTCGCGCCTGCCTCGGCGAAACCCAGCGAACGGGCCGCGCCGACGTTGCGTTCGTCGATCTCCATCACCTCGACGTTCGAGGTCGGTACCCGCGCGGAGGCGTCGGTACACGCGTCCAGGACGAGCTGGATCCGAACCGGAACATCCACCCGCTCCGCCGCGCGTGCCAGCGCCGTCAGACAGGCAGGCAACAGCCGCTCTTCATCCCGAACCGGAACGACGACCAGGACCCGAGCGATCACGCAGGCATCCTCGTGTCGGTCGGTGTCCGTGGAACGGGCCCGGTCGTATCCCGAGTCGCTCATGGTTCCCGGCTACCCCGCGACTCGGCGAGCAAACAGCCAGCGTCACACGTGGGTAGCCGGTGCGCGCGACACCCACAACCGAAGTAATCCACGATGACCCGAAGCCGATCGCGATCTCCTACGGTGGCAACGAGTCTTGTTGCGGGGAATGCCCGAACCGCAAGCTCGAGTGGCGACGTGACGAGCCTGTGGTCGGTGGCGATGCGACGCGGGTAGTCCAGGATCTCCGACCGCCCTGGATACCGCGTGTACCGGTCGTGGTAGGGCGCGAAGGAGAACGAGTACCGGTGTGCGGTGAGCCGCTTCGAGGTATGCGATGAGCGGGCAGCGGCTGTCGCACCGGAGAATGCCGCGAGTCCGGCGGTACTGAACGACGCCTTATCGGATCGCGATTCCAACTCTGGCGTACTAGTCGGGAAGCTTGCGGCGCGATCAGCGGCAACCGAGATCGCTTTTCCCTGTTTGACGTGCGGTTTGCAGGGAATGCGGTAACTCATGAAGGACGTACTCGAACGTGAAAGCAAATGGGCGGTCGACCGGAACTTCACTCTTCCGAGGCTCGACGACCTTGTCGCGAATAGCCACATCGAGGAGATCCCGGTCGAGCTGACCAGCACCTACTTCGACACCGCTCAGCGAGACCTGCTCGCCCACGACCTGACGTTGCGTCGCCGTGAGGGAGAAGACGAATCCGGCTGGCAGCTGAAGATCCCCCACTCGAGCGGTCGCGTCGAAGTGACCGCCCAGCTGTCGGACGAGCTGCCGCACGAACTCGCCGAGGTCGTCAACGGCGCCGCGCTGGGTAGGCCGTTGAACGCGGTCGCCAGGGTTCATACATTGCGCCGCCGTCACCGCATCTTCGGTTCGGACGGCGAACTCATCGTCGAGATCGACGATGACACTGTGGACTCGACCGCAGCTGACCGGCCTGCCGAACTGGTTGCCTGGCGCGAGATCGAGGTCGAGCTCGGCCCGCACACCAACAAAGTCCCCGCGATATTGCGGCACCGGCTCACCGAAGCCGGCGCACGCGAGTCGCGCTACCCCTCCAAGCTGTCTCATGTACTGCCGGAGCGATCCGGACCGGCCGTCACCAAGTCGCGGGCGGAACACGCCGTGCACGAATACATGGCCACGCAGATCGACCTGATCTTCGTCGGCGACGTCGGGCTACGCCGAGGCGAGGAACCGATCCACGACACCCGCGTCGCGACGCGGCGACTGCGCAGCACGCTACGCGTGTTCGGCAAGCTGCTGGCCTCCGGTGCCGTCGGCGAGATCGACGATGAGCTGAAATGGTACGCAGCGCTGCTCGGCGACATACGCGATTGCCACGTCCAACGCCGACGCCTCGCCGATGAACTCAACGCCCTGCCGCCTGAACTCATCTTGGGTCCCGTCGCTGCTCGGATCGATGCGACGCTGCTGGCTCGGCAGTTGCCGAGCCGCAATGCTCTCGCTGAGGCCATGAACTCGCCCCGCTACCTGCGACTGCTCGCGACCCTGCAGGCATGGAAATCACAGCCGCCGTTCGAGCGACGGATCCGGCGATGCCAACTCGTGAAGCGGGCCCGCCGGGCCGCGGATAAGGCCGACCGCCGGTTGATGACCGCGTTGCGCAACCAGCGACACGAATCGCTGCACCGCGCGCGTAAAGCCGCCAAGCGTGCACGCTACGCCGCCGAATTACACAAACCCGTTCGAAAGCCCGCCCGCGCGAAGTCGAATATCAAGTACTACAAGAAGATTCAGCGCTTACTCGGCGATTACAACGACAGCATCGTGTCGAGCGAATTCCTGTGGCGAACCGCTACAGCAGCGGGCACGGCAGGCGACGAGAACGGTTTCACCTACGGCCTGCTGTACGCGAACGAGATGCACGCCAGCGAAAGCACGCGCCAGAGTGTCGCGGAAGTTGCCGCAGGCGAATAGGTACAGCCTCCCGCTGCACTGCCGCGGCTTCTCGGCGGGATTGTCCAACCAAAAGAACGTAGTGAGGGACCATGATCCGCTCCGTGGTGGCCGCGTACTTTCATCTGCGTTGAAGTGTTGCCGTCATCGACGTAATTCGCGTGGGTCATAGCGAACGCGATCCCGGGGTCAGTAGTAATGGCGTCGGCCGCCGACTGCGCGTCCCATGGATCCCATCAGCAGTAGCACGAGCCCGATGACGAGCACCACGATTCCGATGGTCCAGAGGATCGGGATACCGAATATGAACCCAACGACAAGAAGGATGACTCCGAGAACGATCATGGCCAGTTACCTGGTTTCTCTGTATTCGAGGGGCCCGAGAAACCCTCCGGTGCTCCTATCCGATCGTGTGCGCAATGTCAGCACCAGTCATTACGCCCACCCAACCACGACCACGGGAACAGAGCCACGATGATCAACCCGATGGCCTACATATTCCAGTAGACGCCTCAGGACAAGGGATGTACACCCCCTGTTTATCGAAGTCGCAGCTCAGCAGCATTGTGCGACGGTGTCTTCGGTTCGGCTGCACTGCACACAGATCGGCCTGATATGCGTGCACGGTATGCTCAGTGTGGCTCAATAGCCGGCTTCGCAGCCTGCCCATCGAGCTTGCGGATCAGTAGATCGCTGATGACGTCGCTCGAGTGTCGGTGAGCTTGTCGATGCTTTTCGACCAACCAATGACCGTACGACCCTTTCCGCCGACGAACATGATTTCCTCCGCCTCAGTCGCAGATCCCCGCGGACCCACGCCATGAACGAAGACACCGACCCAGGCCGAACCGAGGACCCCCGCACCGCCGACGGGGCGGAGCAGGTCCACAGCGACCTGGTCGCGCAACCCCACACCACCGACGAGGGCGGGCCGATCATCGCCGCGGAAGCTGCGGCCGCGCAGGCAAGTACGACGCAGAATCCGCTGGGTAAGCCGGGGCGACGATTCGATGCGCGATCGCCGTTCATGATCGGCTTGGCAGGCGCGGCCGGAGTGGCGGTGACCTACGCAGCGATCCAGGCAGTACTCGCCGCGAGTCAAGTGCTGGTACTGATCACCATCGCATTATTCCTGGCGATAGGCCTGGAACCTGTCGTGTCGTGGCTGGTTCGACCATGGTTTCCGCGATGGGCCGCAGTGGCCGCAGTGTTCGTGGTGGCGATCGGCCTGCTGGCAGGGTTCCTCGCGGCCGCGATACCTCCGCTGGTCAACCAAAGCAGCACGCTGGTTCACAACGCTCCGGACTACGTCGACCATCTTGCGCAACGATATCCACTCATCGAAGCGCTCGACGCTCGCTTCCATCTCCAGGACCGAGTCCAGGAAGGGCTCGGGTCCGATCCTTCGAAGTTGGCCGGGGGTGTCCTCGGTGCGGGTCAGCTCGTCTTCAGCATTGTCAGCGGCACAGTGATCGTCGCCGTTCTGACCGGCTACTTCATGGCCAATTTCGCGCAGGTTCGCGCGTCGATCTACCGGCTATTTCCGCGCTCACGCCGCCCACGGGCGATCCTGATCGGCGATGAGATCTTCGTGAAGGTCGGCGGCTACATCTTGGGGAATTTGGTCATTTCGGTGATCACCGCGGTTTTGACCTTTATCTGGCTGTTGATCTTCGATGTGCCCTACCCGCTGTTGCTGGCAGTCCTGGTCGCTGTCCTCGACTTGATCCCGGTAGTGGGCTCCACCCTGGCTGGGATCATCGTGGCCCTGGTCGCGCTCACCGTGTCGGTGCCTGTCACGGTGGCAACCATCATCTTCTTTATCGTCCTGCGGTTGTTCGAGGACTACGTACTCGTGCCCAGAATCATCGGCAGAACGGTGCGGGTGCCGGCGATCGTGACGGTGGTGTCGGTTCTGCTCGGTGGCGCTTTGCTCGGGATTGTCGGTGCGCTGCTCGCCATCCCGGTCGCTGCCGCGGTGCTGCTGATCGTCGATGAAACGGTGTTGCCTTCTCTGGACGAGCGCTAGCCATTTGGGTTCGGCTCAATGACAGCGCGGCGGGGGGGCAGACCAACGCGCGGTCGATGCGGCCTCGCATCGAACCTCTTGGGGTGAAATACGCTGGCGGAGACCGGGAATCGGCGCGCGTCGAGCGGATGACCTCGGCGGGTCACCCGCTCGCGATCGACGCCGGCGAGCGTCGAGTCAGTCGCGGAAGGCGTCCTTGACCTTCTCGCCCGCATCCTTCAGGTCGGACTTGGCCTGATCGGCCTTGCCCTCGTGCTTCTTGTCCTTGTCGTCGGTGGCCTCGCCGAACTTTTCCTTGGCCTTACCGGCGAGTTTCTCGGCCTTGTTCTTTGCCTTGTCTACACCGCTCATGGTGCGAGCCCCTTTCTTCGAAGGTGCCCGGCCTGCGTTTTCCAGCCGGTCCTCTTGCGGATAGCCGGTATTTGCGCCACTAAACAACGGCGCAGAGGCGACGCCCGACTAGGCCGTGTCTCCCCGTGATTTGAGCCATTCGACGATGAGGGCCAGGACGAATCCGGCACGGTAGGTGGTCGCGAGCTTGTCGTAGAGGGTGGCGACCGCGCGCCAGTGCTCGGTCTTGTTGAAAGCGCGTTCGATGACGTTGCGACGCTTGTCGAGCTCGGCGTCGAAGCGTGGTGCCCGGCCGTCGTGGTGGCCTTTGCGTTTGCGGTTGGCGACCTGTCGGAGGGTTCCGGAATGGGGGTGTGGATGCGTCTGCGCCGCAACGGGGTTCGGTTCGATGCCGTGGAGTAGGCGCGGTCAGCGATGGTCACGTCCGGGTTGCGGCGCGGCGGCCCGCCTTCGAGGCGCGGCACCACGAGCTCATCCAGCACTGCTGGCAGCAGCGGTGAGTCATTGGTGCGGCCGGACGTGAGCGGCACGGCCAGGCCTAGACCGGCGCCGTCGGTGGCCAGGTGGACTTTGGTCAACCCTGACGGGAACGCCCGATCGCGTGATCGGCGGGCTCATAGCGCGGTCACCGAATCGGCCGCCGCGCCGGCGGCGTGCTGGTGAGCCCGCACGATCGTCGAGTCGATCGAGACGATCCAGTCCAGGTCAGCGGTGGTGTAGGCCAGCGCCACCAGCGCGGTCAGTACCCGATCCCAGGTGCCGTCGGTGGCGTAGCGGCGGTGGCGTTTCCACACCGTCTGCCACGGTCCGAGTGTTCGGGCAGGTCCCGCCATGGCAGGCTGGTCCGCAACCGATACAGCAACCTAGTGGGGAAGCTTCGCCGCGCGGCTGCTCAGGGCTGCGCCCAGCTACATCTTGGTGTATCGGGCCATGGCGAAGCTGTAGAGGCCGTAGGTGATGATGCCCAGGCCGGACAATACGAGGAGGACTACTCCGTAGGGTTGAGCCCCCACGGTTTTGAAGGCGCCGTCGAGTCCGGCGGCTTTGCTTGGCTCGGATCGACTGACGGCGAGGATCACCAGCAACCCGACCGCGGCGATGGCCAGCCCTTTCGCGATGTAGCCGACCGTGCCCAGCCTGCGCACGAGGTCGCTGGTGGTGCCCTCGAGGTCGTCGAGGAAGTTCTGGCTCGCTCCTTTGTAGACGTGGTAGCCGCCGATCGCGATGATGAACAACCCGCCTGCGACGAGGGCAAGCGTGCCGGTGGTGGTGTCCATCATGCGGGCCGTGATCCCCGCACTTTGGCCGCTGCTGGACTCGCCGCGGCCGCGGGCGAATCCGAACGCGGAGACAGCGAAGGCGAAATAGACGACTGCTAGGGCAAATGCCTTGACGCGATCGAACGCTGCGGACTTCTTGCTGTCGGCGTCAGGCTTGGACGAACTGCCGAGCGCCGCTTCGGCGAGCCGCCACAGCGCCATCACCACAAACGCGACGCCGCCGACCCACAGGGCAACGACGCCACCCGGTTTGCCGGCCAGCTCCGACATGGCCCCGGATTGGTCGGCGGTACCAGCGCCGCCGAGGGCGATCCTGATGGCGATGTAGCCGATGATCAGGTGCACGATGCCGCTCACGATGAAGCCCGTGCGGGCGAATCGTTCGAAAATGCTGTTCTGAGCCAGCTGGCCTGCCGTGGACGACGTGTTGTCATTGGACGCCGACGACGAAGCGCCGGAGGACATCGGGGACAGGTTGTTGTCAGGCATGGTGCCTGCCTCGTATTGGTAGCGGTGGTGAAAGCTCCGCTGGGGTGCGACGGACGGAATGCGGGGTGGGAGCGCGGTCCCCAGGCTGATTGTCCGGCTGGCTTCGTAGTCTCGGGAACCCACCCGATATCGGTGATCACGGGGTGTCCTCTGGGTGGCCTTTCCGCGCTGTCAGCGTAGCCCCACCTTCCCCGCTGGCGGTAGATCCGGGCCGGATTCACCCCGTCGTCTGATCGCTCATTTTCCCAGTTCGGGGGGTGGTGGAGTGGCGTTAGGGTAGAGAGGGGAGGGTGCGAGGAGTCGAAAGATGAGCACCACCATTGTGATCGTGATCATCGTCGTCGCGGTTGTGGTCGTTTTGCTTGTGGCCTGGTTGTTGATGCGCCAACGGCGCGAGCATCAGCGGGTCGAGGCCGAGGGTATCCGTGAGCGCGCGGCGGAACGGGAATTCGAGGTCGGTCAGCAGCAGGCGCGGGCGGAGGAGGTCGCTGCCCGCAGCCGCGCGGCGAAGGCCGAAGGTGAGGTCAAGGCGGCGCAGGCGGAGCAGCTTGCCCAGCAGGCGCATGCGCATCGCAGCGAGGCGGCGGATTCGCGAACCGAGTTGGACAAGGAGTGGGAGCGCGCGGATAAGGTCGATCCGGACTCGAAGTCGGGTGAGACGCAGCGGAGGGCTGATCCTGAGCAGCCGTCGCGCAGCCCCTGATATTGATCCCGAGGCTTCTCCGGCTGTCGGGGCTCGGGAATATGCGCACCGATGCGGTCGCGGCCGCCGTGTTGTGTTCAACGGTCGGGTCGGCGTCTGAAGGTGTGTCGGATTTGTATGGCCCTGCATGTCCGTCAGGGCTGGATGGCGGACGTGTACGCCGATGGCGTCGCAGGCGTGAGGCTGTCGGGACGTTGTTGCCCCAGTCGCCGCCGGGTTGAGGCGACCGGGATCAAATGTGGTGGGTGGTATGGGGCGAGTATGTCGGTGCCGATGTCACGGTGACCCTGGCCGATCGGTCCCGCCCCGAAGTCATGTTTTTCGGACGGTTGTGGCTTACCGAATGGTGCGGACCTGAGCAACTCGCAGTGGTGAGCGCCGCAGGGCGCCAGAGCGAGGTCCGATTCGCTCCGCCCGCGTTTGTGACGCCCCGGTCGAGAGCGCATTGCTGGGCGGGTCAGGCGGCTGGGCGCATGTGGAAACCCCTGCGAGCTTCCACGACCCTCCTGATACCTCGCAGACCGAACGCGGCTGAGTCTGCGTTCACGGCACCGGGCCCCGTCAGCGACACATGTCGTGGCGTCGGCTCGGACAGTCTGGGCCGACCGGAATGTCGGTCGGCGGGCGGCGAGGGCGGAGTTTTGCTGTGAGCAGCAACAGGACTCCCGATCCCAGGTGCGAGCCCCCGATCATGGGTTTGCGGAAGCATCATCTGGTCTCCGTGCGGGCCGCCCGGGGACGGCGCAACTTCCTGTTGGCACGCTCGCCATCGCCATGTCGGCGGACTGGCGGACGAACTCACCGATGCTCGCCTCTGACACAGGAGTGGGGGTACTTGACGCCGTTTCCCGCTGTTTCGAAGTGATCGACCCTCGTTCGCCGAGCTGACCAGGGACGCGACGGATATCGGTATTGCCACCGACTTGACGGTTTGCGACATGACCCTGGCAGTGACTGTCGTCCCCGCGAGCCCGGCAAGCATCACTATCCGGGATAGTTCGATGCAAAAGCGATGCATTCGAGTCGAGATGGTGCAACACTCAGTGGTGCTCGAGATTGTCGCGCTGGATTGCTGATATAGCACAGTGAGGGCGGGTCAGGTGCAGCCCGACTTTCGGACCCTCGCCACGGCTGGCGGCGCTGTAGGCGATGCCAGCCGCCGCAACCACAGACGACTCTGTGAGGTCGAATCGACGAAAGCGATAGAACAATGAGGAAAACCCAACGTTCGGTATTGGCCGGTCTGGCCTTGGCGGCAGCCTTGCTCGGCGCCTCGGCCTGCTCCGACGACAACTCCGATTCGTCGTCCGCTACATCGAAAGCGATGCCCACTTCGGCCGCGCCCACTTCGGCCGCGCCCACTTCGGCCGCGCCCACTTCGGCCGCGCCTACTTCGGCCGCGCCTACTTCGGCGGCGGCGGGCGGTGCGGCGGCGGGTTTGGTCGGGCCCGGTTGCGCTGACTATGCGAAACAGGTGCCGACCGGGCCCGGATCGGTCGACAGCATGGCCCAAGAGCCGGTTGCTGTCGCGGCATCGAACAATCCGCTGCTGAAGACGCTGGTCGCGGCGGTATCCGGTCAGCTCAATCCGCAGGTCAACCTGGTCGACACGCTCAACGGCGGTCAGTTCACCGTCTTCGCGCCTGTGGATGCTGCATTCGCGAAAATCGACGCGGCGACGATCGATTCGCTCAAAACCGATTCGGCGAAGTTGACAACCATTCTCACCTATCATGCGGTGCCGGGAAGGCTGACGCCGAGCCAGATCGCGGGCGAACACAAGACCGTCGAAGGTGCCACCGTGAGCGTTACTCGGTCGGGCGACGACATCAAGGTCGCCGACGCCTCGGTGATCTGTGGCGGAGTGCAGACGGCGAACGCCACCGTGTACCTGATCGACGCGGTCTTGATGCCACCCGCGTGAACGGTGCGGCCGGATGTGCATCGTTCATGCACCGTGACCGGGAAGAAGGATGATCAAGCATGCGGTGTGTGGTTTTCGGCGCGACCGGGTACATCGGCGGACGCCTGGTGCCCGAACTGGCGCGGGCCGGTCATCGCGTCCGGGCGGTGGCCCGGACACCGGCGAAATTGGCGGAGGTGCCGTGGCGGGATCGGGTCGAGGTGGTTCGCGGCGATGTCACCGATGACGACGAGGTGCGCGCCGCGGTCGCCGACCAGGAGGTCGTCTACTACCTGGTGCACTCGTTGACCCGCCGCGACTTCGACGACATCGACCAGCATGCCGCGCGGACCGTCGCGGCCGCGGCGGCCGCGGCCGGGGTCAAGCGCATCGTCTATCTCGGCGGCATCATCCCGGAACACACAGAGCTCTCGCGCCACCTCGCCTCCCGCGCCGAGGTCGGAGAAATCCTGCAGGCATCCGGGGTTCCCACCGCGGAACTGCGCGCGGCAGTTATCTTCGGATCCGGCTCGGCCAGCTTCGAGATGCTGCGCTATCTGTCCGAACGCCTGCCCGCGATGATCACCCCCCGATGGGTGCGCAACCGCATCCAACCCATCGCCGTGCGCGACGTCGTGTATTACCTGCTGCGGGCCGCCGAGCTGCCCGCCGACGTCAACCGACCGTTCGATATCGGCGGCCCCGACGTCCTGACCTACCTGACCATGATGCGCAAATACGCGGTGGTCGCCGGGCTGACTCGTCGGGTGGTGCTGCCGGTCCCGGTGCTCACGCCATGGCTGTCGGCGCAATGGGTCAATCTGGTGACCCCGGTGCCGCGCGCCTTGGCCGTCCCGCTCATCGAATCTCTCGTCCACGAAGTCGTGTGCGGCGATCACGACATCGCCGCGTACATCCCCGACCCCGCCGACGGCCTCACCCGCTGCGAACGTGCCATGGAGCTGGCACTGACCCGCATCCGCAACGCCGAGGTGCCGACCCGCTGGTCGGACGCCAGCACATCCGGCGCGCCCTCGGATCCGCTGCCGACTGACCCGGCCTGGTCGGGCGGCTCGCTCTACGAGGACATGCGTGAGCGCCATACCTACGCCGACCCCGACACCCTGTGGGCGGTCATCGAATCCATCGGCGGCGAGAACGGCTGGTACTCGTTTCCGCTTGCCTGGTCGCTGCGCGGCTGGATCGACCGGGTCACCGGCGGGGTCGGTTTACGTCGCGGCCGCAAAGACCCACACCGTCTGCACGTCGGCGAAGCGCTGGACTGGTGGCGCGTTGAACATATCGACCGTCCTCACCTGTTGCGGCTTCGCGCCGAAATGCGGGTCCCGGGACTGGCGTGGCTCGAACTCGGCGTCGAGCCCGATCCCGGCGGGGGTTCCCGCTACCGGCAACGCGCCATCTTCCAGCCGCACGGACTTGCCGGGCACCTCTACTGGAAGGCGATCACGCCGTTTCACAACGCCGTGTTCGGCGGCATGGCCCGCAACATCACCGGGACGGCCGAACGCACCCCCGCCGCGAGCGCGCCCTCATCGAGCTGAAGATTCGACGACCCGCTCCTCGACTCGCTACAAACTGGAGGAGGCCTGGCGATGAGTGGCTGCGGTCAGGTCATGGGGTGCAGGGGGATCGAGGTAAGTGCGGTGGGTCTGTGAGGAGTGATGAGTGGCCCGCGGAGCCGCTGGTCGAGTACTCCGTTGGAGCGGTGGCTCGCAGGCTCGGAGTGCCGGTGGCGACGTTGCGGAGTTGGAATCAGCGATACGGCCTCGGGCCATCGCAGCACTGCCAGGGCCGGCATCGGCGCTATACGCCGACCGACTTCGCGGTTGCGGTTCGGATGGTCGAGTTGGTGCGGGCGGGCGCGAGGCCGGCCAGTGCCGCGGTGGCTGCCCACGCGGTGGCCGTGCCGGTGCCACAGCTCGGTGACCTCGCGCCGGTGATCTCCGCCGCGCAGCGGCTCGACGCCGCCGAGTTGCTTGCCATAATCACTGCCCATCTCACTCATCATGGTGTAGGGGCGACGTGGAATCGGTTGTGCCGCCCGGCTTTTGCCGAGATCGTCGGAAAGCAGGGTAGGGGAGCCGGGTTAGTCGATGTCGAGCATCTGCTGTCCTGGGCAGTGACTACCAGTCTGCACCGGGCGATTCCGTTGTTGCGCAACGTGTTCGATGGGCCGCCGATCGTGCTGGCCTGTACCGACGGCGAGAATCATGTGCTCCCGTTGGAGGTGTTGCGCGCCGCCTTGGCCGAACTCGGTCTGCCTGTGCTGCTGCTCGGCGCGTCGGTGCCCGCCGCCGCCCTTGCCGATGCGCTGGCCAAGCATAATCGTAGGCCGGTCGTGGTGTTGTGGTCGCAATCGAGCCACACCGCGATCGCGGTTCCGGCGTTCGGCCCGTGCGAGGGCTGGGCGCGTGTGCTGCTGGCGGGGCCCGGATGGAGGGAATGCGCGGCGCCGTCAGCAGCGGTTCGTGTAGACACGCTCGAGGCGGCCATCGCTGAGCTACAGGCCGCGGTCGCGGCTGATCTGCGGTGATCGCGAGCGACTTCCCACGTCGGGTCACCAAACCGTCTGCTTGAACAATGGCGCCAGGCTGTGGCTGCGGCGCTGGCGTACCGATTCGACGGACGCGGCCACGAGGCGATGCGGGTGTGGCAGCGCAACCATGGGCGGATCGTCGAGGGTGCGGCAGTGCTGTTGGCACGGTTGGGTGAGCGTTATGCGGTGGCGTTGCTCAGCGATCGCTGGCGGAAATAGTTCCGCCCCGACGCGGATTGGTTTCCATGGCAACCAAATTGTGGGTCGGCGATCGGGCCGGCACCGATCTTGGAGGAGGGCACCTCATGAGCACCATCGGCTTGACTCCCACCGTCGACATCCGCCGCGCCGAGGACCGGTTCAAGTCCGACTTCGGCTGGCTGGATTCCAAGCACTCGTTCTCCTTCGGCCACCATTTCGACCGGGCCAACACTCATCATGGGCTGCTGCTGGTCAACAACGACGACATCGTCGATCCCGGTAGGGGGTTCGACACCCATCTACACCGCGACATGGAGATCGTCACGTGGGTGCTGGAGGGCTCGCTGGTCCACCAGGACTCCACCGGCCACAACGGCGTGATCTACCCCGGCCTGGCCCAGCGCATGAGCGCCGGCACCGGCATCCTGCACTCGGAGAAGAACGACTCGTGGCGGCTCAGCGGCGACGTCCACCAGGCCCCGGTGCACTTCGTGCAGATGTGGGTGGACGAGGCCGGTATCACCCCCGGTTACGAGCAGCTGGAGATCGAGGCGGAACTGCTGTCCGGCAGTCTGCTGCCGGTCGCCTCGGGTATGCGCAAACATGACGGCCACGCCGCGATCCGGATCCGGAACTCGCACGCGGCCCTGTACGCCGCGCGGCTCGCCCCAGGGCAGTCGGTACACCTGCCCGACGCGCCGTTCCTGCACCTGTTCCTGGCCGCCCGCGGCGCGGTGACACTCGAGGGTGCTGGCCCGCTGCATACCGGCGACACGGTGCGCTTCACCGCTACCGGCGGCCAGCATGTCACCGCGAGCCCGCCGAGATCCTGGTCTGGGAAATGCACGCCAGCGTCCAGTTCTGACCCTCAGTGCCCACCCACCGTCAGGGGAACCGTTCCGCGCATTACATCATCGGAGCCCGAGACGACAGATCCATCGACCGACGCAGCCGCTGCCATGGCGGCTGCGTCGGTCGAACCTCCGCCTTGCCGGGCCAGCGCGCCGAACCCACCGCACGCGGCCTGCACCACACCGCGCTGATCAGCAGTGACGTTGAACAAACGACCGCTTCTATCAGGACCTGCTCGAATCCCCACTCACCGAATTGATCGAGAACCGCGACTACGCCGGCTCGTCGACCGGTTGGCCACATGCTCGACCAAGCGGTTTCGGTATCGCCGATCGACTGGAAGCCGTTGCGAGCCGCTGTGGTTGTCCTGGCGGGGGTCGGCCGGAGGGGCGCTGGACTCATGCTCATCCTCGGGCGCGGAATTCGCCGGGTGAATGGCCAGTTTCGCAGAATCGATCGGCTGGTCGTCTGCGCCGGAGAGAGGGTGGACGATCTCATGCGGCTCCGACACTCCGAGGTCGCGGAGTGGATCAGGCAGAGCTGGGCCGGGCGTAGCGTGTTCGGGGTCACAAACCGAGCTGGCGGCGGGAGCAACAGCATGGATCTACACCATGGCAGGCGACAGTGACCCGCCCAGCGGTCCCCCGGTGTTGACACGCGCGTGGCTAGGGTTGTCGGCCGTGGGTGTCGCGTCGGGGGATACCGCGTCGTTCGAGGGCGGCTCGGATGGTGGTGTGGGCGACGCCGAGACGCTTACCGATGCGTTGGAGTGATTCGCCGTCACGATACCTGCTGATGGCATGATTGATCTCCTCGTCGGTGAGTCGTCGTTGTTGTCGAATGTTGGCACCGCCCGTGCGGAGGATGGTCAGGACGCTGGCTTTGGCGAGTTGCCACTGGGCGGCGAGATGTTTGGTCGATGAGCCCGCTTCGTAGGCGGCGATGATCGCGGCGCGGTCTGTATCGGTCAGTCGTCGCTGTAGTTGGTGTGCGCGCCGGGGAATGACTTGGTCGGCGGCGCGTGGTCTTGGGTCTCCGGGGTTTGGCAGCTTCGACAGCAGTGCTTGCAGCGTGTCTGCCTGCGCGTTTGTGTTGTAGTAGCGTCCCCCAACGTCCACTTTTTGAGACGAAAGTGGCATTTGAACAGGGCGTTTGTGCCCAGTTGCAGGCGAGAGCAATCTGCACTTCTCTCGCATATTTGCTGTTCAGCAGCCTTTTAGTGTTCTATTCCCGCAGGGTGATCTGCATGGTTCTGGCGTTGATCAGGGACCTTTGGTGTTCGGTCGGCTGGTTGGCTGCGTGTTCTGCTGGCGATCTTGTGGAGTGTCATGGACGGGTTCGTCCATGGGTGTCCCGTGTGCTGACGCCGTGGTCGCGCAGTCGGTTGAGCACTGTGGCCGGGTCGACTTCGAGGTGGCGGGCGACTCGGGCCAGGGACCAGCCGAGCCATAAAGGTCGATCGCCTCGTCGACTCGAGTCGGGGACAAGCCGCGCCGCCCATCGGGATGTTGTGTTGATGCAGGATCGCGCTGACTGTCCGGCGGTCGACACCGAACTTGCCGGCCAGCTCGTAGGTCGACGCGCCCGCGATGTAGTTCTGTATCAACGCCTGGATCTGGTCTTGATCGAGTTGCCACGCCCGCCTCGGTGCCGGTCTGCAGCCGCGCACCCCCGATCTCGCTGACGATGTCGTCGGTGACCACCTGCAGTGGCCCCAAGATTCGGATCCGCATCAGTCAACTGTGCCACTGCCGGCCGCGAACTCCTCCCGCTCGATGGTGAACTGCGGGGTGACCCGATCCAGCCAACCGGGCAGCCACCAGTTGGCCCGGCCGAGCAGCTGCATGATCGCGGGGACCGCGATCATGCGCACCAGCGTCGCGTCCACCAGAATCGCGACGGCGAGACCCAGTCCGAAGACATTCAGGGTGCGCAGCGGATCCCCGATGACGAAAGACCCGAAGACACAGACCATGATGGCGGCGGCCGCCGTAATGATCCGCCCGGTCGCGGCAATTCCGTGTGCCACCGCCTCGCTGTTGTCCTGCCGTCGACGCCACTCCTCCTGGATGCGCGAGAGCAGGAAGACCTCGTAGTCCATGGACAATCCGAACGTGATGGTGAACATCATCAGCGGAATCCAGGGATCGATGGGTCCGGTCCGAGTGACACCGAAGACCGATGACAGCCAGCCCCACTGGTAGACCGCGACAATGGCCCCGTAGGCGGCGCCGATGGACAGCAGATTCATCGCCGCCGCTTTGAATGGGATTGCGATGGAACGGAATACGGCCATGAGCAAGATGAAGGACAGCAGGATCACCACTCCGATCACCCACGGCAGCCGTGTCCCGAGGTGTGCCGACTCGTCGATCCCCGCCGCCGTCTGGCCGCCGACCAGAATCCGCACTCCGGTGCCCGCCGTGGACTGCGGGACAACGGTACTGCGCAGCCGCTCGACCAGCGCCGCGGTGTCCGCGGACTGCGGGGCGCTGGTCGGGTAGACCGTAAGCACCGCAGTGTCGCCGGCCGCGTTGAAGGTGGGATCCGCCGCCCGAGCCACGCCAGGAACGGTCGCGAGTCGCTGTACGAACTCGGCGAGCACCGCGCGATCGGTTGCCGCGCCGGGCAATTCGGCGGCCAGCACCAGCGGGCCGTTGAAGCCCGGCCCGAACGCATCCGACATCAGATCGTACGCCTGGCGGGTGGTGAGTTCGACCGGATCGTTCCCGGAATCGCTGAAGGCCAACCGCATGCCGAAGGTCGGCACGGCCAGCACGAGGAGTGCGAGCAATGCGGCCGCCCCACACAACACCGGTCGACGCTGCACCACCCCGCTCCATCGCCACCACAGGCCACGCTCGGCCCCCGCTGTGGTGGATCGGAGCAGCCCCGGTACATGCCACCGATCGACGGCCCGGCCCGCGAAGCCGAGCAGAGCCGGGAGCAGGGTCACGGTCGCCACCAATACGGCCAGTACGGCCGAGATGGTTCCGACGGCGAGACCGTCGAGAAACTGCTGACCGACCAGGAACAGGCCGCACAGCGAGATGAGTACCGTGGTGCCGGCGAACAATACAGCGCGCCCGGCGGTCGACATGGCGTGGACGACCGCGTCGCGCGAGTCGAGCCCGTCGGTGAGCGCCTGCCGGTATCTGGTCACGATGAACAGTGCGTAGTCGACCCCGACGCCCAGGCCGATCATGGCCATGAGTGCCGGCCCGAAGCTGGGCTCGACGAGCAGGTGGCTGAAGAGGGCGACCACTGCATACCCGGCGCCCACCCCGACGAGCGCGACGAGGATCGGCAGTCCCATGGCCACCACAGACCCGAACGCTATGAGCATGATGACAATGGCCGCGCCGATGCCGATGGCTTCGCTCGGTCCGGGCTTCGGTTTCACCGCGACACTGATCGGCTGACCGCCCAGGGCGACAGCCAGATCCGGCCGGGCATATGCATGCGCGGTATCGATCACCCGCTGCACATCGGCTTGGGTGAGGTCGGCGCTGACCGCGTCGAACTGGATTGTCGCGAAGGCCGTGCGCCCGTCGTCCGCCCGCACCGGCGGCGACACTGAGACCACGGTTGGCAGTGGTCGGATCCCATCGAGTGTCTCGGTGATCCGGTCGGTGGCGGCATCGATCGGGCCGGTGGAGTGGAACACCACCCGCGCACTGTCACCGGACCGCGAGGGGAACTGCCCGTGCAGGATGTCCTGTACCTGCTGAGCCTGCCCGACACCCCCGAAATTGTCTTTGAAGTGCGGCCCGAGGCTGCCCGCCGCCCCGAACGCGGCGAGCAGACCGATGATCCAGGCTGCCAGCACCATTCGGCGGTGGTCGCAACACCAGGCCCCGATCCGGCCCGGCCGGTTCATATGCAGCGGCCCCGGCCCGCCCGGCCGGTGGGGTTCGGTTGCCAAGATAGAATTCATAGTGTCTGATTTAAGCATGGAATTCATACTGTGTGAATATTTGAAGGGAGATCCCGATGGTGGGACGCGGACGCGGACGCAGGCCCGGCGACCAGGGCACCCGCGAGGCGATCCTCGCCGCGGCCCGGGCCACATTCCTCGAACAGGGCTTCAACAAGGCCGCGATGACCGAAGTCGCGCGGCGTGCCGATGTGGATACCGCGCTGCTGTACCACTACTTCGGCACCAAGCTCGAACTGTTCGTCGAGAGCATGGCCGGCCTGTACACGCAGGAGCGGCAGGCGGCGGCCAGGGCCGAGGGACGGGTGCGCGCCGGAGTCGAGATCGTCTCGGACTTCCTGCACAAATGGGAGAGCGGTCCGGAGGAGCCCGGCCGTGCCTTCGTCGCCCTCGCGCAGGCCGCATCCAGCTCACCCGAGGCGGCGGCCCTGCTCAATGAGTTCGTCACACAACGGATCTGGCGAGGCGGCAAGGCTGAACCCCTCGGTGACGCCGCCGCGCGCCGAGCCGCCATGATCGGCGCTCAGCTCGTAGGCATCGCCTGGGCCCGCTACATCATGAAACTCGGGCCGGTCGCCACCGACTCCATCGATGACGTGGCGAGTTCGTTCGGCCCCACCATCGACAACTTCACAACCGCTATCCCCGACACGAATTGACCGGAGACCCGCATGACCACACTCTCACCGAAACAGCGCTTCCGTAACCGAGTCGTCGTCTTCTCACACCGCATCGGACTCCCATTCGGTCCGATGCATCTGCTGACGGTGCCCGGCCGAAAGACCGGCCGGGCGCAGATCACGCCCGTGGCGCCGGTGCTCATCGACGGCATCCAGTACCTCGTGCGGGCGTATCCGAATGCCGATTGGGTCCGCAATGCCCGGGCCGCCGGACGCGGCACGCTCACCCGCGGCCGCCAGGTGCGGAACGTGGATCTGATCGAGATTTCCGAGGCTGAGCGCGGCCCGATCCTGCGCGAGTTCCCGCGCCAGAACCCCCGGGGCGCAGCGGCATTCCTCCGCAATGGCCTGGTCGACTCCGAGTCGCCCGACAGCTTCGCGGCAGCCGCACCACGCTGCCCACTGTTTCGGGTGGCCCCGCGGGTGTGATCGTCGGCGCGCGGTCGTGGTCCCAGGAGGCAGATGCCGATCGGTTCACTGTCACCTGCTACTGGATCTTGCTCGAATCCTGTGTTGCAGTCCGGCCGAGGAAGGCCCGGCGCGCGATGCCCGGCCATCGGACATCTCTCTGGTGGCGACCATCGAGCCCGCGGTAATGGGTTGGCGGCGGGGTTCCCGCTAGCCGAACATGACCTATCCGAGTGCACGGGCGGCGACAGCCGTCGCAATTGACTCACGTGCGCGGGCGGCCGTGGGTGTCTCGAATAGGGGCACCACGCTCACGCAACTTGGCCAGGACCGTGGAATGCTCGACACCCAGATGCCGACCGACCCGAGCCAAAGACCAACCCAGCCCGTAGAGATGGACGGCATCGTCCACTTGCTCGGGAGACAACCCGCGGCGGCGCATCGTCTCGACAGGTCAATCGTCGTCGTCTTCGTTACGGTCGGCCGCGTCGGCGGCTCGCTCGTCGAACCCTGACTGCGCGGTGGGGCTTTTATGTAGGCGGAGCGTGTGTCAGGGCCTGCACGGTCGTCGGCTTTGTCTCATATTCGGAAACCTGGATTGCCTCGTTTCGGATTGTTGAATGACTCTGTGGCAGTTGATATTTCGGTATGGCTGTCTGACCTTGGGCACTGTGGGCCGGTCCGGAGGACTTGCCACCACCGCATGTGGGTCCGAGCCGAAAAGTGGGACGGAGCCTGAGGCTGGACAGGCCCGGTAAGGATCTGCGATCTGGTCGGCTACGTGCGGCTCGGTGTGTACGTATCGATGGCGTCGTCCAGCAGGCGACGCAGGGGTGTGGCTGTCGGAGCGAGGGCCGTGGCCAGTAGGGCGGGGCCGGGCAGGGGCGTGACGATGCCCTGGCCGTCGGCGGGGTCGTTGCCGAGCAGGCGGGTGGCGGGTGGGGCGTTGGCGAAGGCTGGGTCGACGATGAGGACGTGGCCGGTGGCGCGGTGTCCGGCCAGGACGGCGGGGCCGTCCCAGCCGGGGGCTGCGGGGCCGAAGGCGGTGTGCTGGGCGAGCAGTGGACGCCCGTCGCGGTGCACGGTGAGGTGGCTGGTGAGGTTGCCGGGGGTTTCGTGGGCTCGTCCGAGGATCAGTTCTTCGCGCAGGACGAGCCGGGCGGTGGGGGCGAGGTCCACGGTGTAGGTCTGGCGTAGGTTGCTGCCGTGGGTGCTGATCAGCGGGTGGGGCAGCCAGGACAGGGTCGCTTGTTCTTCCACGGTGAGAGTCACGTCGTAGGTGGCGTGGTCGGTGGTGGCGCCGCGCAGGGCGAGGGTGGCGGCGGCGGTGGTGATCTCCAGTTCGGCGCCGGTTTCGGCGGTGACGTGGATAGCCAGTCTGTCCCCGCCCAGCGGCGCGCTCATCGCGCCGACGATGCGGACACGTGCTTGGGTGCCGCGGTGGCTGAGCTGGCACAGGTGAAAGGGGCCGTCGTTGTGCAGGTAGGGCACGGCGGTCGGGCCGTCGATGCCGACCGCCCGGATGCGGGCGGTGGCGTGGACACCTCTGCCTGCGCGCGGTGCGGCCTGGGTGTGTGGCGAGGTGCTGGTCATGCCGCGGTCCAGGTGGCCAGGCGTGCGCGTATCCAGTCGGCTACCGGCTGAACGCCGTCATCGGCGGTGAGGGAGGTGAAGGCGACGGGTCGTTCGCCGCGCTGACGTTTGGCGTCGGTGGCCATGGTTTCCAGGTCCGAGCCGACGTGGGGAGCCAGATCGGTCTTGTTGATCACCAGGAGGTCGGCGGTGGTGATGCCGGGGCCGCCCTTGCGGGGGATGTCGTCGCCGCCGGCCACATCGATGATGAAGATCTGGGCGTCGACCAGCCCCCGGGAGAAGATGGCGGTGAGGTTGTCGCCACCGGATTCGACCAGCATGAGGTCGAGCGGTCCGGCGGTCGCCTCCAGGTGCTCGACGGCTTCGAGGTTGGCGGAGATGTCGTCACGGATCGCGGTGTGTGGGCAGGCTCCTGTCTCCACGGCCTGGATGCGCTCGGCGGGCAGGACCGCATTGCGCAGCAGGAAGTCGGCGTCCTCGCGGGTGTAGATGTCGTTGGTGACCACGGCGATGGACAGCTGGTCGCGCAGGGCCCGACAAAGCGCGGCGACCGTGGCGGTTTTTCCGGAGCCGACCGGACCGCCCAAACCGATCCGCAGTGCCCGGCGGGAACCGTCAGGTCCGGTGGGATCGGCGGGTCGGTCGGCGTAGGCGCTGTGCGAGTGGGGGATGCTGTCGTCGAGGTGCACGGAGGTCTCCTCAGCGGTGTGAACGGGTGTGGTCAGGAAGCGAACAGGCGGACCGGCCACTGGGCGTGTTGCGCGGCGGTGACGTCGAGCAGTGGCGCGGAGTTGGCGGGCAGCACGGCGGTGCCTTCATCTGCCACACGGTCGGCAACTCGTGCCGCACGGTCGGCGACCTGGTCCAGGTCGTCGGCGAGCCGGACAAGAACGGCGGTGGCTTCGAAGGGATCCAGGCCCAGCAGTCGTACCGCTGCGGTGGCTGGGCCGCTGACGCTCTCGTAGGCGGCGGCGTACGCGGCGTCCAGGGACGTCAGGCCGGCCACGCGAGCAGTCAAGCCCAGCACCACGGGTTGGTGAGTACCCTGCGGGCGGTCCCGGGCGAGCTTGTCGAGTTCGGGTGCCGGCCACACGGCACGCGCGGCGCGCATCATCTGCCGTCCCTGTTTGCGGGCGATGTCGCGCAACGCGAGGACAGGGGTGCGAGCATCAGCGGCCTCGTCCAGTGCCAGTGGGTCGGCGCCGGCGGCCGTCGCGGCCGCCAGGGCCGCGGCGACCAGACCCGTGGTGTGCAGCCGTCCCTGGCAGAACGTCTGCAGACAGTCTGCGTCACGGATCGCTGCGCGAGCAATGGCAGCTTCCATCCCGCCGGAGTGCGCGTGTCCTCCGGCGGGGAAGCGGCCATCGGCCAGGATGAGCAGGGTTGCGCGGCTCATCGGTCAGAACAGGAAGTAGCGCTGGGCCATCGGCAGCGCGGTGGCGTGATCCTGCTTGGGGAGCATCTTCTGCCCGTCCACCTCGGTCATGTTGTCCCCTGTCGATTTTCCGCCGATTTCCACCGTGAAGGTCTCGGGGTCCACGTCGATTTCGGGCGTGGCGTTGTTTTCCAGCATGCTGCTCTTTCCACGGCCCCGGGTGTCTTCGATGGCGCGGAACTGCTTGCTGACGCCGAGCCTTTGGGCCAGCCCCTTGTCCAGGGCCCGCTGTGTGACGAAGTTGAACGAATTGGCCGCGGGGGCCCGGCCCTGAGCTGCCCACACCGCACGCGGCAGGATCGGCTGCGGCGTGGGGATCGACGCGTTGGCGTCTCCCACCTGGGCGTAGGCGATCTGGCCACCCTTGAGGACCAGGTGTGGTTTGACGCCGAAGAACTTCGGCTCCCACAGCACCAGATCAGCGAGTTTGCCGACCTCGACCGAGCCGACCTCGTGGTCGATGCCGTGGGCTATCGCGGGATTGACGGTGTACTTCGCGATGTAGCGGCGGGCGCGGTGATTATCCGAGCCGTTGTCTCCATCCAGGAAGCCGACACGGTTCTTCATCACGTGCGCGGTCTGCCAGGTACGGATGATCATCTCACCGATGCGGCCCATGGCCTGGGCGTCGGAGGACATTATGGAGATCGCGCCCATATCGTGCAGCAGGTCCTCGGCCGCCATGGTGGAAGGGCGGATCCGTGAGTCGGCGAAGGCCAGATCTGCCGGGATTTCCGGATTGAGGTGGTGGCAGACCATCATCATGTCCAGGTGTTCTGCGACGGTGTTCACCGTCAAGGGTCGGGTCGGGTTGGTCGAAGCAGGCAGGACATTGGGGTGACTCGCCATCTTGATCATGTCGGGGGCATGGCCGCCGCCGGCGCCCTCGATGTGGAAGACATGCAGGCAGCGCCCGCCGATGGCTTTGATCGTGTCGTCGACGAAGCCGGCCTCGTTCAGCGAGTCTGCGTGGAGTGCGAGCTGCACGCCGGTGTCGTCGCAGACCCGAAGGCACGCGTCGAGGACCGCGGGGGTCGCTCCCCAGTCCTCGTGGATCTTGAAGCCGAGAACACCGGCGTCCACCTGGTTGTACAGCGAGGTCTTGGATGTGGTGCTGCCCTTGCCCAGCAGACCGATGTTGACGGGGAAGTCGTCCAGCGCCTCGAACATCCGGGCCAGATGCCACTTGCCGGGCGTCACGGTGGTGGCGGTGGACCCCTCGGCGGGACCGGTTCCGCCGCCGATCAACGTGGTCACACCAGCCGCGAGGGCTACGTGAATCTGTTCCGGACACAGAAAGTGCACATGGGTGTCCACGCCGCCGGCGGTGAGAATGCGGCCCTTGCCCGAAATGACCTCTGTTTCCGGACCGATCACGATGTCGGAGGGAGTCCCATCGTCACCGTGCATCGGGTCCATCGTCTCGGGGTTGTATGCCTTGCCCAGCGCCTGGATCCTGCCGTCGCGCAGAGCCACATCCGCTTTGACCACTCCCCAGTGGTCCAATACCACCGCGCCTGTTATGACGGTGTCCGCAGGCCTGCGCGTATCGCGCGGGCCGGGATCGCGGGGGATGCTGGACTGGCCCATCGACTCACGAATCACCTTGCCGCCGCCGAAGACGACCTCGTTCCCGCTACGGCCGGGCCCGCCGGCCCAGTCCTCGGTGATCTGGATGGATAAGGCGGTGTCCGCGAGCCGGATCCGGTCGCCGGCCGTCGGCCCGAACAGCTCGTTGTACTCCTCGCGGGTCAGTGGATTCTCGTACGCTTCCCTTTTCATGGTCATCGAGAGGTCCTCCCGTTTCGTTGTGTGGGCGCAGGATCGAGAGGGCCGCTCACTTCGCCGCGCAGGCCCAGCACGACACGCTCACCCTCGATAGGCACGAGCTCGACCTCGACGGGGCCGCACTCGGGTTCGAAACGCTGGGAGGTCCCGGCCGCCATGTTCAGCCGCATGCCGTGGGCGTCCTGACGATCGAAGTCCAAGCCGGGATTGGCCTCGGCGAAGTGGTAGTGCGAGCCCACTTGGATCGGACGTTTTCCGGGGTTGGACACATCCACCTTCCTCGTCGAATCCTTCAACTGCTCATTGAATTCGATCGGCGGCTCCCCGTCTGGGTACTCCACCTTTCCCGGATGCACCGGTTGCACTGTCGTGTCCTGAACGGGTTCGACCTTCAGCATGTGTACTGGCCCACAGGGGTGAGCCGCCTGGTGTGGCTGGATAGGGTTGGTGATCGTCACGAGTTTCGTGCCATCAGGGAAGGTCGCCTCCACCTGGACGTCCTTGATCATCTCCGGGACACCTTCCATCAGCTGATCACGACATAGCTGCTGACGACCGGAGTCCATGATGTCCTGTACGAGCGTCCCCGCCCGCGCCTCTTCGTAGACGTACACCGTCAGCAGCGCCATCGCTTCCGGGTAATTCAGCTTCAGGCCACGTTCTTGGCGTCGGCGGGCCACGTCCGCCGCTACATGGATGAGCAGGCGCTCCTGCTCGTGCGGAGTCAGATGCATGTCGTCCCTCCTTACTTCTTCCTTGACCGGCAGCACACCCACACGACATACGCCCAGACGGCACCCGTATCGGGGTCGCGTCCGCTGCGGTGGCACATGACGGCTACTGGCGATCGATGGCAGGCTGGGCAGCACATCGGCAGGCAGTGCGGAGATGCTGGACTGTCACTCGATAGTCGGGTCTGTCACTCGACAATCAGAATGAAGACTCGGTCTTGGTCAGCAGCTCGAGGCCACGGAAGAGACGGCCCCGCGCGATCAACGGAATAGCGGATAGTTTGTGCGGCAACGGTTTCGCCCTGCCGAGCGCCCCGCAAGCGGCATGAGCGCTCACTCGAATCGAAGTATGGCCAGCACCTGGCGGGGAAGACTGCCACATCGCACGCTCAGCAGGCCATCACCTGACGACCGGACATCTCATCGCGCAACCGGTCAGAGGTGGTCTCTGAAACGGGGAACGCGACGACTGATGTCGGCATTGGTCATAGAACAGTGACTGGCGATAATCGCCTTGCCCCAGAACGACTTTCGCATTGCCATAGTGTGGAGCGAGTGAAGACGTCGGAATAACCGATGCTGGGAGACATCTAAATCCCCTGTCCCGTTCGGCGTGGAAAGAAGGTGTGCGCTCTGCCTGCCGTACTCGAACTCGTTGCCGTACAAAATTCTACAGTGCGCAACGGGGATCGGTACTGAGATTCCGCAGCACCAGCCAACATCGACGCCTGGCACCAGCTCCGGCAGATCGAGAACAGCTTCCCAGAAGCCCACCTGACAGATGTTCGCCAACTTAACCGTCAGCAACCAGATCGGAGATCAAACCTACTGGAGCATAGAGACATCCGGCCTCGCGTACCCGATGAGCGCCGAATTCCCATCGTCGCGGCACGCGCGGGAGATGCAGTCCTTCGACGCGGACATCCACAACCACGCGTCGATCTGGACGCCCGGACCGGCACGCGATCACTCGATCGTTACGTAACACCCTGCGCTGCAAGTGATCTCGTAACGAGCTTGTCCTTGGCCGCGCATACCGGCCAGCGGTACTGATGCCTTCGCGGCCGTCGACGCTTCGGCATGTGCGGAGGGCTGGCCTGGCTCGCTGTCGGCTGGTACGAGTTGCCTGATGTTCGGTAATCGTGACCGTCAACAGCTCGTGCCGAAAGATGGCGACCGCGACGCGGCCGGGCCAGGGGCGGCCCGCGCGCCGCCTTTCGGACCCCTGGCGTGGGTTGGTGAAAACCAGCAGGGTCTGCCTCAACCACCTACCGGGGTGGTTCGGTGCTGCCGGCGGGTGAGCGCCGGATCGGGGATCACTCTGGCGTTCACCGGTGCGGGTCCGAAGTCCGCGGCCAGTTGGGCCACGATGCGGTCGCCGGCGTGGCCGTCCCCGAAAGGGTTGCCCGCGTTAGCCATTCGCTTGTACGCTGCGTGGTCGTCCAGTAGGGTGGCTGCCGCGTCCACGATCGCGTCGGGTTCGATGCCAACCAACTTTGCCGCGCCGACCTCCACGGCCTCAGGACGCTCGGTGGTAGTCCGCAAGACCAGGGTCGGTTTGCCGAGGGCGGGCGCCTCCTCCTGGATGCCGCCCGAGTCGGTCAACACGAGGTCACAGGCGGCGAGGGTGGCGGAGAAGTCCATATAGTCAAGGGGCTCGACGACCCGGATGTTGGGGTGATCGGTCAGTTCGGGCAGTAGTGCCTCTCGGACGGCGGGGCTTTTGTGCAGCGGCACCACGATCTCGACATCGCCGCGATCGGCGAGCCGCCGGATAGCGCTGCCCATGTGGCACATTGTGTCGCCCTGGTTTTCTCTGCGGTGCAGGGTGAGCAGGATGTGGCGCAGGTCGGTGCCGAAGTGGTTGCGCCCCGCACCCTGGGACGGGACCCAGAGCAGATTGTCGATGACGGTATTGCCGGTGGTGAATATCGTCGACTCCACTATGCCCTCGGCCTGCAGATGTTCGGCAGCGCGGGCGGTGGGGGCGAAGTGCCAGCGTGCGACCCGAGCGATGAGCCTGCGGTTGATCTCCTCGGGAAAAGGGTTGTTCGGCATGCCGGTGCGCAAGCCGGCCTCCACATGTGCGACTGGAACACGCTCATAGAAGGCGGCCAGCGCGCCGGCCAGCGCTGTCGTCGTATCGCCCTGGACGACAACGAGATCGGGCTGTTGCTCGCGGATCACCTCGCCGAGACCATCGATCAACCGGGCGGCGAGTTCGTACACGGTGGATCCGGTCTGGTATCCGGTGATCAGTTCCGCGACTTGGTCGGCATCGAGTTGCCGTGCCCGCCGTGGAGCGGGCCGTTCCGCAGTCGGCTGGGTGGTTGTCGTGGTGTCAGGCAGCTTCTTAATCAGGGCTTCCAGGGCTTCTACCTGCGTGTTCGTGTTCGAGTAAGGTCCCTCAAGGTCCACAAAATCGCAGGTCAGGCCCGGTCTAGCACCGGGCCTGACCTGTTTTATTTGAACCAACCCCACGCTTACCGCACGGTTTCGGCCCGTTTTCGGCGGATCGGGGCATGCGTCGGTCCGAGGTGGATGCTGGCTGGGGGGCGGCGCGGCGTCGTGGTCTTGGTCGAGGCTGACCAGGAAAGGTTCGAGTTCGGGTACCCCGGCCTCGCGGACTTGCTTGATCTATCTGCCCAACGGTGTCCCAGAGAAGCCGTCCCAAGACACCATCTCCTACTCCTTCACCTACACACCCCACGACGGTGCTCAAAGACCGGCGGTAGGGCTCGTTCCCCGCCAGGATCGGGTCCAGGTACCCGGTGGGAGGTTCCCTAAGCGGCTGCCCCCGGTGTCGTTTGGTGTGGCTCACTAATGGCTTGCGTTCCACCGGGTGCCGTGCGGGCGTGGCTGAAAAGGGGTCTGCCCTGGCTCGAAGTAGCGGTGCCTTCCCGCACGGACACCTGTTCGTTCGAACCGAGGAAGGACCCCGGTGACGGTCATCATCGGGATGGACCCACACAAACGCTCAGCCACCATAGAAGTCATCGACCACAATGCCACAGCACTGGCCGCCGGCCGGTACGGCACCGACGCGGCTGGTTACAGCGAGATGCTCACCGCGACACAGCGTTTCCCTGACCGCGTATGGGCGATCGAATCGCGATGCTGGCCGCCAAGGCGGCGAGTCTCGCGAGATGATCGCCGAGGCCGGTGCCGCGGAGGCCTTGCGGATCGCCGCGCGACGCGAGGACCGGACGTGCGAGTGACAGCGGCATATGTGGCCGCCGACTGGCCCGATCCGCACGCCGATTCCGTGGTGTCGAGATTGGCGGACGATTCCGACGACGCCATTCGCGTCCTGATGCAACGGACGCGGGAGTCACGTGCGCGTCGAAAGACGCTGTGCACCTCCGGGAATCCGGTGCTGAGAACAGCTCATGGGCTGAAACTCGGGCTTCATGAGGTGCTGCCGCGGGATCCGGCCGATGCGACCGAATGGTCTGCTGCTTCGTCCTCCGCATCGGGAATCTGCAAATGACCGCCAGTGAGGATGGCGGCTGTGGCCAGGTCTTTGATGAGGTCGGTTTCGGCGGATCGGCGCCAGATCAGGGCCCAACGGGCGGGTGGTACATCGGGCATGGGGATGTAGGTGACGTCGGGTCTCGAGTAGTAGCGGGCGGCGTGGGCGTGCACCGGGGTGATGGCCTTGCCCGCCGCTACGAGCAATATCAGGTCTTGGAAGTTGGCGGCGTGGGCGGTGCGGAGAATGGGGCGGCCGCTGGGGGTGAAGTAGGGAACGGCGGCGGCGGTCCAGTAGTCGGGGGGCAGGTTGACCGGGTCGGATGGGGGCACTCCGAAGACGCCGTAGTCGGCCAGATCCTCGTATGAGGCCGATTCACGTTGTGCCAGTGGGTGATCCGCACCAACGAGCAGCATGAACGGTTCCTCATAGAGAGTCGGGCCCACCACCAGATCGGGCTCCTCGATGGGAAGCCAGCTCACCAGTGCGTCGATGTCGTCGCCACGCAGAGCGCCGAAGGGGTTGCCGAAGTGGACGTGCTCGATGTGCAAGGTGCAGTGGGGATGCTGGGATTGGAAGGTGTTCAGCAGCGGGCGGACGTTGCCGAGGTTGCTACTGGTGATTCCCAGCCGCAGTATGCCTGCGTCGCCGTAGCGGGCTGAGCGGGCCGCCCGGCCCAGGCTGGCCCGCAGGTCACGATAGTTGGTCTGCAAGTCGTCACGCAGCTGTCGTCCGATCGGTGTCAATGTCACTGTGCGACTGGATCTTTCGAAGAGTTTGCCGCCGATGCGACGTTCCAGTTTCGAGATCACCTGACTGACCCGGGCTGGTGAGAGGTGCAACCGCTCGGCGGTCCGGCCGAAATGCAACTCGGCGGACAACATCAGAAAGATCTCGATGTCGCGCAGATCCAGATCGCGCAGGTCCATGCGGTTTTCCTATCAATCACGGTGGCTTACCGCATTATAAGCAGTTCGCCGTTGATGAATTCTCACCGCGAACCGAGGCTGAAACCTCGACAACCTTTGAGAAGACGGCAGTTCGCCGCCGCCCTCCTGATCGAAAAGAGCAGCCAATGCCAACGCTTCCGTGGAAGACGGTCGGTAACCCCACCACCCCCGAGGTCCAATGCATGGCTTCGCGCCTCGAGGTCAAGTCGTTGGTAAACGCCCCCGGCTTCCTCATCGCGTCACTGACCTTGTGGTGGCAGGCCCGCCGTTCTCCAGGAGCGCTGGGTGTGGCCTTGAAAGCAGAAATGCTGAAGGGCACCTTCTGGACCTACTCTGCTTGGGACGACAAGGCGGCAATCTACGCCTATGCGGGCTCCGAGCCCCATAAGTCGACTGTCGCGCGCAAGCGAAGGGTCATGCGGGATGCGACCTTCGTGTTTTTCAATGCGCCGGCGGACGAGTTGCCCCTGTCGTGGGGCGAGATCAGCCGCCGAATCGCCGAGAAACGCGACTCGGCAGCACCGGATCGCGAGACTGGGCCGACCGCCTCGCCGACCGCCTCGCCGGTATGAACCCCGAGGTGCGATACGCCAACCCCGCCGCCCGCGGAAAATTCGCCGGACAGGTCCTTGCCGAACAACTCGAGGCGCGCTCCGCCAAACGCCCTGTCCTGAAACTGGTTCGCAGGAAAGGGGGCTCTCTGGTAACCGTCGAATTCCGCAATTCCCTGAAGATCACTCGTGACTTCGGCCGCCACCCCGGCACCTGGTTCCCGCCGTTGGTCGTGATGCTGATCCTGGCACTAACTCTGCCTGCGGTCTATCTCGGCGGTACCCTCGACCCGATCGGAAGCCTGCGCGGGCTTCCGGTCGCCATGGTCGTCGAGCCTCAGACCGCCAGCAGTATCGGCGCCGCCGATCAGGTCGGTGCGGCTATCACACAGGGCGTCGACCATGAGGCAATCGAGCTCATTCCGACGACCGCCGAGCAGGAACGCGAGCAGATGGATGGCGGCAAGATCTTCGGAGCGGTCCGCGTACCCGCCGATTTCAATGCCGAGATCTCCCGGCTCGCCAGCGGATCGCCAGGTGCTGCCACGCACGCGGTGATCCATCTTGACACCAATCCGGCTGCCGCGACGATGAGCACTGGATTGTTCACCGGGTACCTCGCGCCAGTAGTCGCCGCAGTAAACGTGGACTTGGGTGCCAAGTTGCCGCAGAACGCGCCGACCGCTGCCGCCACTACTGCGCTGGCCAACCCGTTCTCGGTCGCGACCGCGCCTCTGACACCACTACCGGCGCACACCGGGGCCGGGACCAGTGTCTTCTATTACGCGGTGGTCTTGGTTCTTCTCGGCTTCGTCGGCGCCTCGGTGATCCACCCGGTGGTGGACTCCGCCAGCGGGTTTCAGCCCACTGAGCTCGGACCGAAAGTACAACGTCGCCGCTACACCCACCTGTCCCGACTACACATGCTGGTTGTCAAATGGTGCGTGGCGCTGATCGCGGCACCTCTGAGCGCTGGATTGGTCCAGCTCCTGGCGACCAAAACACTTCACATGCCTGTCGCCTCGCCGTGGCAGCTGTATCTGTTCTCCGCCACCACGATCGACGCCGTTGCCCTCGGCGCCCTGACGGTCTTCGCGATCTTCGGGTCTCTCGCCCCGTTGATCAATATGTTCTTCTTCGTTGCCATGGCCATGACATCCTCAGCGGGCACAATTCCCATCGAAGCGACTCCCGCGTTCTTTCGCGTGATCGCGAAATTCGAACCGATGCAGCCGATCGTGGCCGGCCTGCGCTCGATTCTCTATTTCCACTCGACACCACCGTCAGGACTGCACACAGCATGGATCCATGTCGCTATCGGTGGCCTACTGGCTGTCGTCGTCGGTGTGGTGATTACCGGCCTCTACGACCGGAAACCGTCCTTCACCCGGCAACCGGTCCTCGCCACTGAATGAGCCTGGAACCGACGCTCGAACAGTGGTGGCGGCGCACCGTCTGGTCCACGACGGTGAAACCGTCCTCGACGTCCCCGCCGAACTCTCCGCCCAGGTGCGAGTATTCGGCGGGGCAACCGCCGTAAAACCGACCCGCTGGAGGCCAGGCCCACGCCTGAGTAGAAGTTGGTTCCATAGGGTCGGCGGAGAGCATTGGCCTTCGGCCGCTCGGCTGGCACCGCGTATTCGCGCTGGTTAGAGGCCTGTGAACGGATGGACTGAGCTTGCCGGTGAGGACGTCCTGGTTCGCATACCGTGGCATATTGTCCACAGAAACACCAGGTCAGGCTCGGTTTTTGACCGGGCCTGACCTGTCTCATTTGGCCCAACCCCACCGAAACCCCACGGTTTGCATTCTGGTTTGTATCGGGTTCTTCGGATGGGCCGGTGGGGGTGGTGATCCAGGGCATCCGAAAAGCGCATAGCCGAGTTTCGGTGCGCCCGATATGCGGCACGAGCGGACGTGGGGTGCTAAAGGCGACGGCGTCGCCAGGGCGCGCGTATTCGAGACACGCCGCCGGGCTCGCGTGATCGACGCCCGACTACCGTCCGGCGAGCTCGGCTACGATCGGAGCGAACCTTTCGGCGAAGTCGGCGCCGAAGACGAAGTAGGAGAAGCCGATCTCCTCCCGTCGCCGCTGGATTTCCTCTGCGGCGGCCGCCGGGTCATCCGGAAGTACGGTCAGTGCGTCCGCCGCGCGAAGCGCAGCAGTGTCGGTGTCGGGGCGCGCCATGTGCGGTGCGACAGTGTCACCGATAACCGGGACGGCGAGTGCGAGCTCGACGTCCGCGACAGCGCGGAAATCGCTTGCCAGCCGTGCGACTTCGCCCCGAGGCTGATCCCCCAGCACGAAGGTGACAGTGTCCGCGACCTCGGCCGCCAACGCCCGGGCCTTCGGACCGAGTACGGCCATCGCCACGGGCGTGTGAAGGTCAGGGCCGTCGAGATCTCGCAACGTCCTGACGGTCTCACGTACCTGTGCCAGCCGCTCGTACGGCGGCGGTACGACGGGCATTCCCTTGTCGCGCAGCTCGTCCTCGATTCCCGGTCTGCCGGTGCCGATGCCCATCTCGAAGCGACCCTCGGTCAGCAGCGACAGCGAGTGCGCTTCCCACGCCGTCAGCCAGGCCGGGCGTAGCGGAGAGGCGTACACCCACGTGCCCACGCGGAGGTCGGTCAGGGCCGCGACGGTGGCCAGCATGGGACCGGGCGCCGGTTGCATCTGCGGGAAATCGGGCACAAGCAGCGTCGAGTAGCCGCTGTCGGCGATGCGGCGCACGCGATCTCGCCACGTCGGCACGTCAGTTCTGAGCGGGGCAACGACCCCGAATCGAAACGGTCTCGTCATGCCTGAATTCCTCTCTACGTCGGCGAGATCACCTGGCAGCCACTCCTGAGGGAAGGCGCATGATCATCTCGTTCGGTATCCAGAGACATTGACGACGGATCCGCGCGAAATTCATCGGTGGGGCCGAGATCGCGTGCACGCTCCTGCGAACGCCCTGTATTCGGTGCGGGTTCACCTGGATTGGTCGTAGCGGGTCGTGTTTGTCGCCGCTGAGAGCGGGGTTGACGAGGGCTGCTGGGCCGAGTTCATCAGCGCGGCTGCTGTACTTTCAGGATTCGCGGGCGGCGATTGCGGCTTGGATTCGTCGTAGCGTGCGCAGGCCTTTCTTCGCGGCGACGCTCACCATGCCGTCGAAGACTGTTGAGCCCCGGTCGTGGGCCATCAGCCGTTCCAGTGTCGGCACGGCACGATCGTCGCCGGTCGAACCGAGCGCGACAGCCGCCCAGTATCGCTGGTCCGGGTCGTCGCTGGCGGCCGCCTCGCACAGCCTCGGGATGACGTCCGGGGCGAATTTGGCCAGCGCGCTGGCGATATAGCCGATGCGGTAGTACCGGCGGTTCTCGAGTTCGTCCCATAGGGCAGCCAGGGCTGCATCGCCGCCGATCATGCCGAGGGCCTCGGCGGCACGTTCGCGCATTCCTGCGATCGAGTCCCGCAGCAGGGGTGTGAGCGCCGGGACGACCGATTCGTCGCCGAGGGTGCCCAGAGCGATCACCGCTTGCTCTCGAGCCATCTGCTGTGGGTGGTCGAGCATCGCGACCAATCCGGGAACCGCGTCGCGGAAGCCGAGCGTCGCGCAGCCCATCGCGGCCCATGCCTGGCAGTTGTACCGAGTGTCGGCGAGTGATGCGAGCAGCGGTGCCTTCAGAGTGTCGTCGCCGAAGACCGCCGCCTGGTTCAAGGCCCGGCTGTAGAGCGATCGGTGGTAGTCGGGATAGTCGCGGACGAGCGCGCACAGTGTTTCCTTGGCGGATGTGTCGCCGTCAGCAGCCCGCGCGAGCAGGTGCCGCAGATTTTCCTCGCGGGTCTCGAGATCACCGTCTTTGAGGCGTCGCGCATCGGTTGGGTTCACCGCTCAACGGTACCTGGCGATGATCTCGTCCCCCGGCCACGTTTTGGGTGGTCGGCGCCGTTCGAAACGCATGTGAACCTGGACGGTGACTTGCGTCGGCAATCTGACAGAAAACCAGCCATCACGATCTGCCACATACCTGACGTACTGCAGGTCACCGCGCTGGATCTGCGTCACATCATCTGGCATCGGACAGCTTTCAGTGTGTTGCCGATGCCGAGATGGTCTCAGCCCGTTGATCTTCGGGCGTGCCCCGTGGCCGGTTCGATCAGCGCGGTACGCGGCATTATGGGATGTCTCGAGCCGCAGCGCGTCTCGTTCACCAGTCGCCCGCCCAGCGGCATTTCCGGATGTGCGGCCAATCGACGCCGAATCAGTGTGGTGCGGGTAGCGCCCCGTGCCGCTCGAGTAGTTCGACGTCCAGCAACTGCGCCTCACCGTTACCGATCGACCAGTCCTCCTTGCTGTTCTCCACCAGGGTGATCACGACATCCTCCCGACGCACCCCGACCGCTGCCAGCTCGTCGGCGATGGCCCGGTACAGCGCCTGCTTGAGCTCTGCCGAGCGACCGCCCACCAGCGCGATCTGCACGAAAACCACGTCACGATGCTCGATCCCGAGATACTGCGGGGCGTAGACGAACGCATCGGCCGGACGCGGCTCGATGATCTGGAAGCGGTCATCTCGCGGGATGCCAATCTGTGACACCAGCGCTTCATGCACACCGTCGGCTATGGCCCGCTGCATCGCTGCAGTGATGTTGTCGCGCAACGAGATTCGAACGAGTGGCATGACAGCCTCCTGGCTTTCATAACAGTAGTCAGATGATCATGGCTGACTTTCCAAATGAAAGTCAAATAGGATGGTGGCATGCACTGGCATGAGCAGGACCCGGTCAACTGCAGCGTCGGCCGCACCCTCGAAGTCGTCGGGAAACCGTGGGTGCTGCTGATCCTGCGTGAGATCTTCCGTGGCCTGCACCGGTTTCACGACATTCAGCAGCACCTGGCCGTCTCCCCGCCCGTCCTGTCCCGCCGACTCGATTCCCTGGTCCACGACGGCCTGATCGATCGCGCGGCCTACCGGGTGCCGGGACAGCGCGAGCGATACGAATACCGCCTCACGCAGCAAGGGCGAGCGCTGTTACCAGTCTTCGCCGCTCTGCACGAATGGGGAGACACCTACCGCGCCGACGACTGCGGCGCGGCCACCGTTTACCGCCACCGCGACTGCGGCGCCGAAGTTCGGCTGCATCTGGAATGCGCCCATGGACATCGACTGACGACCGGCGACGACGTGGTCGCAGAACCGGGAATCGGAGCGATCACGCTCGCCACGAAATGATCGAGGTCAGCCGCTGCCAGCCCGACACCCCCGACCCGCTTCACCGTTCGGGCGCATCTATCGTCTGGTTGGTAGGCACTCGCCGCCGGGGACTACCGATGAGGGGTATCGACGTGGCGGCGGGGCTGAAAAACACCCTAGGCGTGCATAGTTCGGGAACCGGGCAGTTCGGCGTCCACAGCCGTCTACAACCGGACAATGCACGTTAGGCTGGTCTTATGGAACCCGGTGCGCTGATGCGTGCCGCTCGCGAGGCGGCGGGTATCTCACTGCGCGCGATGGCCGAGCGGAGCTACTACAGCAAGGCGTACCTGTCGCTGATCGAGACCGGCCAGCGCCCGGTGCCCGCCGGTGTCGCCGCTGCTTACAACAGGGTGTTGGACGTGGACCTGGGACGGCTGACGGCGGTGGCGCGAATGCCAGCCGGTGTGGACACCGCCGCCCTGTCCGACGTGGGGGTGGTGCTGGCGGCTACACGCCGAATCGAGGACGCCGCTGGGGCTTTGACGGTTCTACCCGCCGTCCGAGGTATGGCGGAGATGGCCGAGACGTTTGCGGACCAGGCGCGTTCAGCGCGCGCCGAAGCGTCGGCGGGCATCGCATCGGAGATCGTGCAGTATCGGGGATGGCTGGAGCACGCGATCGGAGCTGACACTATCGCTCGGCGTAGCCTCGGCACGGCCGTGAGCCTGGCGAAGGCGTCCCGCGACCCGGACCGGCTTGCGCACAGCCTGGGCTTTCTCGGCTACGTGACTGTGAGCGCGGGGAATTACGGCGAGGTGGTCGCCCTGTCTGACGCCGCGCTGGCGGTACGGGACGCGCACCCCATCGTCACGGCCTACGGGCGAATGCGGCGAGCTGAGCTGTTGGCCGCGCATGGCGAGACGGGCGAAGCGCAACGCGCGCTGGCTCTGGCCGACGCGGCTACCGAAGCGGCGGACGGCATCGAACCTCCCGCGTCGATGTATTGGTGGAGCAGTGGATTCGGGGCTGTGCAGCGCGGTGGCGTCTTGGCGCTGCTGGGGCACACTGCCGAAGCGGTCGGGGAGGCGACACACGGGCTGGCCGCGATGCCGGTCGAGCACCGCCGGAGTGAATGGCTGGCATCAGCGCTGCGCCGCGTCGATCCGGACATGAGCGCGGACGGCTGGGTGTGAGCGCCGCGCTGTAAATGATTGTGCGGGTGCGTATTCGGGGGAGAATCCAGTGCTGTCACCGTCTATGTTTTTCACTCTTGTCAACCGTATTTCTACCGCTGAATCGCTGCCTGTAGGCCCCTTCTATCGGAAGCTGCTGCTCGCAGCGGCGCTTGCAGCGACGATGATCATGAGGGTGCTGGTATCCGCTCCCGGTAAGGGTCCAGTATCAGTCATGCAGTAACTACGTAGTTTCCGGCTGCCGCAGCGATTCGTGGGAGGGTCTGGCGTCTCGCCGCCATCTTCTCCGAGAAGTGATCGCCTCAGCTGCCTGAAGCACTCAGTGGATCAGTCCCTTCAGCCCCTCGAACGACGCGCGCTTCGTCTGAGCGCTGTGGTACCGACGTCGGATAGTTTGGCGGCGTGACCACAGCGGACACGGTTCCCGCGAGCGAGACTTTTCTCAGTAGTTTTTGGGAGTTGGACTGGCCGGGTAGGAGTTCAAGTGTCAAGGGCCTGGGTCCGGTATTGCGCCGGGCTCGGGCCCTTGACCGGAACGTGACGACAACGCCGAGGGGCGGGGTGGAAACCCGCTGCCACATGCTCGTGTTCTGGCTGGCGTATTCTGCTCGGTCGATGTTCGCAGTAGGGATTGGATCAGCTGCAACCACAATGGATTTCGAAGGCGTCTATAGGCGGGAGGCGGCATGAAAAGCCTGTTCGAAGGTGTCCTGATGATTGCCTTGGCATCACCACAAATGTGCTGTTCACGCAGTCGGGTCTGCCTCATCGGGTGATGTTGGGAACGAGAAGGAGCTGGCTCAGTTGACAGACGATCAATCAACCCCGCACGAGCAGTTGGGCGATGACGAGTACGACGATGACTACGACGTCAGCCTGGAGGATCCCGTCATCGACGACGACGTGCCGACGACCTGGCAGGAATTCGCCGAGGACGCGCGGAAGACCAGCACTGCTGGGCGGCCAATGATCATGGGCCCGGAATTCGGGAGCGCCACCCATCCGACAACGGCCTACCTGATCGAATAGACGAACTTTCCGTGTTGATGAACTGATTCGCTCGAGTGGGACTGGCCGGGTAGGAGTTCAAGCGTTAGGGCCTGGGTCGGGTATTGCACCGGGCTCGGGCCTTGATCCGGCGCCGCGCGGTAGTGCGGCCGAGGCGGCAGTATCCTCCGACGGGCACGAGTTCCGCCGGACCAAGAGGATGCATCGATGTCGTCACCGATACCGGAAGTCGTGGCCTGGGCGGTGATCGGCTACGTCACGGTTCTCTTGTCGGGTCGGTTCTGGCTCGTCGGCGGCGCTGTTGTCGATCGGCTCGTAAACCATATGGGTTTGTGGAGTATCGCGACCCTGCTGATATACCGGTGTGCATCGACGCCGACCATCGATGACCCGGCGAATCAGCTTGCCCTGGGCTGTATTCTCATGACCACCACATACCTGTACAGCATCGGTCGGCTTGCCGGCGGCGATTCCGAGCCGGATACCGTATGGCGGCACCAGCGCAACGTCGCGCTCCTCGCCTCGGCCGCGACGGCCTCGATAGTCCTGGCCGCGGCATCGGCGAGATGCTCGGGAAGATCGGTCGACCTGCGTCTCGTGGGGGATGGACTTGGCATCGGTTGCGCCTTCGCCGTACCACTCACCTACAACACATTCGTGTTCACTCGCAGCTGCCTCGGCGCACTCCGCGCTGTCGATACCCCGCGCGCGGCGCGGATCGTGTGTATCGGCCTGATCGGCAGCAATGCCGTTCTCTGGGGTGTGCAGGCACTCTCGCTGTCCGAGCTGGCCACCGGATGGCCCGACGGACCACAACTGTCGCTGGTCCAGGCTGCGTTCACCCTGTGGGTCGCGATCGATTCGACACTGCTCGCGATACCGCTGGTCGCGGAGTTGGTGCTGCGGGCGGGTATGGATCGCGCCACCAGGACCTGCCGTCGGCTATTGCCGCTGTGGCGTGATCTCACCGCGGCGGTCCCGGAGATCGTGATGCCCGTCGATGCGCGGCACGGCTCAGGTCCAGCCACCCGTCTACTGCGGATGACTGTGGAGATCCGCGACGCAATGCTCCACCTGGGCGCCTATCTCCCGGCCGAAACCGATGAAACGCAACGCAATACCGTGCGAGAGCCTGAATCGGACCGGGGGATTACCGATTACGCCCATCGGCTGATCCGGGCGGCGCAGGCCAGAAAGGCGGGCCTACCGCCCGCTGGCACCGGCGCACCGCCATTGCCCGTGGTCGCACACGATTTCGACGCCGAGCTCGCGTACCTGATCGACCTGGCTCGCATCTGGCCGCAGGCCAAGGCAGCGGTGGAATGAGCCGATCGGCCAGTCCCGCCAGCCCATCCTCGCGATAGCGTTCGACCCAGGTGTGTACCGACTGGCGCGAGACCCGGTAACGGGCCGCGACCCCGACAACCTGGATCCCCGCTAGAACTTCCATCACGGCGTGATATCTCTGTTCGACCACACTCGGCTCCACCAGCATCAGGCCCAGGTCCTCCCGCAGCCGTGCACAAATCGGCCGGTGCCCAGTTCGGTTGTTTCCTCGAGTTCGGTGGCGGGCGCGCGGGGCCGGTTGATCCTGGTCGTGCATGCGCTCGGTGGGGCAGTGCCTATTCGGTCGGAGTCATTTCCGGTCCATCGGGTCCATCGGATTGCTCGGTCGATCTGTTGGTCGTCGAGCCCACCGTTGGGGCGGGTTGTCCGCTGCGCGTAAAGCTGTCTGGTACGCGCAATTGGTTATCATCATTTCGCCTTTCCGTCATTGGGTGGATTCAACTGATTGTTGCAACACCTCTAGGGTGAGGAGTTGCGATGGGCACGCCGAAGCGGCGGCAGTCGGATCGGGCGAAACACGACCGAAGCTGCGGTCGCCTGGGCGTCCGAAAGCTGCCAGACGTGGACAACAGCAACAGTTTTGGGTGAACATCGCGCGTGGGCGGTCGAGCGAGGACGCGGCAGTTCGAGCCGGTGTGTCCTCGGCGGTTGGGTTCGCGGTGGTTCCGCGATAGTGGCGGAATGCCGTCGATCAGCCTGACGCCGTTGTCGGGTAGTTTCTTGAATTTCGCAGAGCCCGAGGAGATCATGATCCTGCGCGTGGGTGGCGCGAGTGTTCGTGAAATCGCCCGTGTTGCAGACTTTCCGGGTCGTTGACCTCGAAGGCAGCTCCTCATACCGGGCCTGCGGGGCCGTCCGGGGTGCGCGAGATGGCGGGCGGTGGTAGCGATCACGACACCGGGATCGCTGCCAGCGAGTGCGCGGCCCAGCGCGGCACGCAGCCCGGTCTCGCGGCGCGCCGAGTGCAGTGAGAACAGCAGGATGCCGAAGGCGTCGGAGGGGAAACTCTGGTAGCCGTCGAGTTTGCGGGCGACGCTGGTCAAAGATTCTGTGCCAGTGTAGAATTCGAGGAAGAACCGCACCGTGTGGCCGTGTTGTTCCCAGCGGCCGTAGCCGTCGGGCGGAGTTGGATTCTTCCCCGGAATACCGGTCTTCCAGGCCAACCGAACAGTCAGCCGCCCGGCTGTCAGGCGCCGATGGCCTGCGCCCGCCGAGCTCGGAGCAGATACTGATCGCGACAACCTGACCTGCATCGTGGGGTACCCGTCACAATGGCGGTGTAACCCAATGCTGGGACCAGCCCCGTGACCCGGTGCGGAAGACGTCCCGTCATCCGCTCTCCGGCGCACACTCACCTACGGGTCGCGGCGCCGAGGAGCGCCCGAATCTCGTAGGCTCGGCGCGCCTGGCACCAGGTCCGGCAGATCAGGCATCGCATCGGCACCCGCGGCGATCGGGGCGGTAATCGCCTCGTTCTGCTCGGTCGCCAAACGCGCCGCCTCCCGTCCCGCCTCGGTGACAGATTTGCCCAACTTCTCCGGAGTGCTACGAAACGCCTCCTGCGCAAACCGCACATCGGTGAGGACACCCGCACCATCCACGGTCACGGTGACCAAACCGTCGGCCGAACACGCCGAAGCCCGCACCGCCGCCAACTGCTCGTAGACCTCGGACACCTGCGCACGTTGCTTCGCGAGCGTATCCAGGATGTGTTCGACCTGGTTGCACATCCCGAAGTTGGCCGAGCGCAACCCATCTCGCTCCCATTGCTCCATCGGCGGCTGCTCTTCTCGGACTCGGACTCGGACTCGGACTCGGTTCAAGCTACTGAACCATGGCGGTCGGCGAACCGCTGTGTGAAGTCGGCGATGTAATGCGCAGGAGCGACGGAAGACGACGAGGGCTCGAGCACCCCGTCGTCGCCGATGTAGAAGATCGCCCGTCCGATCGCGATTTCTCCTTCGGCCACCGGCACGTACACCATCCACCCCACGTCGAATCGTTCAGCAACCAACTGGAACAACGGATATCCCTCGGTGTCCAGCGCGTGCCCGGTGATGTAGTCCCGCACCCGAGCGATCGCCGCTTCCGCTGGCATCTGATCGGGTGCCGTCGACACCAGCCCAGCGAGCGAATACTGATAAAGCGCACCGTCGATATCGAAGCGCCCATCATCGCCGAACACCTCGACCAGCGTCGCTCGGGTGACCGCACCCATCTCGGCGGCAGCCATCAAGGCTGCGATCGCATCGGACGAACCGTTATCCGGACCGTCTGCGACCAGCCTCGCTACGATCCCTATCCCGGTGTCGGCCGTCCACACACCCGGCACCGCAGTGGCGCAATCGTCGGCGCCGGGGGATTGCCCGCGATACCACCGACCGGCCTCCCACCAGTAGCAGAACGACAGCAATCCCGAAGCCGCTCGCGGATCCAGTACCGAGTCGGCCACCCAATCCGGCGCACCCGCATACAGTTTCGGCATCGGCGCGCCGCCGTTGTATACCGCATCCAAGGTGGGCGCATTCCATACCCCACCCGACAGCACGGCCCGCCCGGCCGGCAGTGCATACAACGTCGACCCACCCCCCGCGGAGCCCTCGAATACGCCAGTCCACGGCAGCATCCGCGGACCCCAATCCGACTTGGCGGCAACAAACGCCGCCGCGACCGTCGCCCACCGCGCCCACATCACCGGGAACGGCGGAAACTCGTTCTCCGCCAGCACTGCCCACACCTGATCGGCCCGATCGGCGCGAGCTTGGGCCGCCGCCTCCTGCGGAGTGCGCCGCTGTCGGTCGTCATGACCTATATACGCGGCCAACCACACCGGCACGCTGTCACGCGGATACGCCTCGAGGTCCGCGCGATATGCCTCAGGGCCGAACATCTGCCCCGCAGGGAACGGCTCGTCGCCGTAGTCGTAGTGGACTTCCATCTCGCCGGAACTGGCCAACACCAGCAGCATCCGCCACCATGGCCCCGCACTCGACCCCGCCGCGACGGCACGGTGCTCGCGAACGACGGCGAGCATCGACTCCGGCGGATTCATCGAGACCATTTGTTCGCCGTCGAAATACACGACGTTGGCGATCTCGTCCGCCACCGTAATCGCGAATACCGCGTCGGCCCGTTGCCACCCGGATGGCCCGTGCGCCACCAATTCACGGGCCAGCGGGTGTTCGGCGGTCAGTCCGCTCGGTTCGTATGCCACACAGTCCTCCTCATCTCGCCGTCGGCCGGTACATCACAGGGCACCTCCGAAGGTTGAATTCTTCCAAGGGGTTCTGCTACCGCCGGCGGAAGCCAGGAACGACGTTGTCGGTTGATCCTGGGGCCGAGACTCTGTCCAGTAGTTCCGAGACCGTCGGCAGTGGCGTTCTCGACAAGCCCCAGATTTTGTACGTTCTGCCAAGTGACACCAGGAGATTCCGGGCCAGGCTCTCCGCGTCACGACGGTTCATCGTGCCGGAGCGTGCCGCATCGACTAGCCGCACGACATCGTGGAAGCTGCGTGCCATATCGAGGTAGGCGATATACGGCAAGAGCGTACTGCGGGGCGCGAGCGTCTCCATCCCAATGCCCGGGTTCCGATGGAAAACGATGGCTAGGTCAAAGGCCAGGGGGCCATAGGTTGCAAGGTCGATATCAATGACGAGGTGAGTGTGCGGGATATCGGAAGCCGGGAATCTGTGCCGGCCAGTTTTGACCTGTTCGAGAATATTTTGGATCGTCAGGTCGCCGTGGAGCGGCTGGAATGGCTCGGAGCGCATTTTCCGGATTATTGATTCCAGGCCTTCGATCAAACTGTTACCGAATTTGAGTTCGATTAATATCGAACGGTAGGGTTCCGTGGTCCAGTATGGTTGGTATCTCTGCTGGAGATCTTCGGCGTACATGCGCACGAATCCGGCGGCATCGCCGGATTCGGGCCAGTATCCCGGCAGTGGCGGGAACCTACTCAGGGGTGCCTGTGCGATTTCTTCGAGGAACTGCTCTATCGTCTTGGCGACCGGTGGGGCGGCCAAGCTATCGACCGGCTGGCCGAAAACCCTGCGATAGACTTCGAATACAACCTTTCCCGCTGAATCCAACTCCACGTACAGCAGCTGGGGCATACGGGCGGTATAGGGAGCAACCGCGGTGATGAACTGATGCTGAGGCCAGATCACCTTATCCAACAAGTCGGCGGAGACCTTGGGTATGCGGACCGCGACCTGACCGTACAGATATACATCGTTGCTATACCCGAACCGGTGCTGGCCGGAAGCTATTGCTTTTTCTCGCAATTCCCATGCTTTGTCGCGTGACATGGGTTGCCCCTTGCGTCCGCTGAGAAGATCGTACCCTCCGAACTGCGGAACAATCAGCGCCGGAACCGAAAGCCTCGTCGCGTCGATATCTGCGGAGACAACCGTTTCTCCCTTACCGTCGCCACTGTCGGCGACGGCCAACCCTTGGTCGCCTTGCTCCGCCTCCGGCAGCCGAGCGACAGTGCTGAAGTCGTCCTGTGTGGCCGACTCCAATTCGGCTCCGGGTTTGCTCGAGCCGTGTGATTCCCCTGTTGAGGGCTCGTTAAGGGCCGGGTGATGCGCGCCGACGATGGTGGTCGCACCGTCGCCCCGACGCTGTCCTGGCGCGTCAGCGCCGAGATCCCCGGGTGCATGGGTATCGGCCTCTGAGATGGCAGCAGTGTTGCGTGGTCGGTTGAACGACTCCTCCACCATGTTCTGCAGATAGGCGAGCGAGTCTTCCCTGCAGGTGCCCCAGGCCGAATCGGCTGTGAAGAGTGCCATGTACACATTCAAGGCGAGTTTGTGAGCTTGATCGTAATCAATTGTGCCGTAGTACAATCCATCGATCAGGAGAACGTAGTCCTGCAACACCTGGGCGATATCGAGATAGACAAAGTACGGAAGCAGGCGGGGGAAGCACCACAAGAGATCGAGGGAATTGCCACGGCATCGGTGCTCGATGACAGCTGCGTCGAATGACGGTGGACCGTAGCGGGCCCGACGGTAGTTGAAGACAGCAACTCCGTCGGATCCTCTCAGGATGTGGCTGGGGATCAGGTCACCGTGGATCAGCGCGAACTGTTCTGGTTCGGCCTCCGCGAACACCTCAGCCAAGCCCTCGAGCAAGGACGCCGGAATTTTGAGGGCCGTGAATTTCGCAGCGTAGCGTGGATTCTGCTTAAGGCCCTGATAGACGCGATCCTCATACCCGGCCAGCATCATCAGGAATCCAGGTACATCCCCTGATTTCGGGTACGAGCGGGGCAGTCGTGGCAGCCTCTCCAGAGGCACCTGGGCATACTGCGCGCGCAGTCGATCGAGTTCTGCAGCGACCGCTGGGTAGTCGCGGGCGTCGATCGGCTCGCCGTGGATGCGCCGCATGATGTGGAAGCGATTGTGTTTGTCCTTGTAGAGCACGCGAGGTGCATCCACGAAGGACGCGATAGCCTCGAGGAGCTCCAGCTGATTCCAGAGAACGTAGTCGACCCTGGGGCTGGACCTAGGGACAAGGACGACGAAGTCTCCTAACGTGTACATGTCGTACTCGCTCCCTGACACGAGGTCACCATGTGTGCGTGCCGCGTTGTAGAGCGTGACCGCTTCGCCACCGGACATTGCCTTGCCTTCGGTGGGGTTGCCTTCGGTGCCGTCGAGGAAGCGGTACCGATCGGCCTGCAGTACGCCCGGCACTTCTGGGGGTGCGATCGCAGTCGCCGGTTCGTCGCCCGCTCTGGGGTTGGCGATTGCCGGGACGAGGACCCCCATTGGTGCTGTGCGCAGTGGCTGCGACTCCCGATACTCGAACCAAGTCGTATGTCCGCCGTCGCCGAGTAGAACGACGCCGGCGGCGTGGCTGAGGTGCGAGGCGCCCATCGTCTGTCCTAAGCGTTCCGGAGTGGACAGGCTGCCGGTGTTGTCGAGTGGAGGTTGGAAGGGCTGTGTGTCGGTGACTTCGACGCGCAGGACGCTGTCGCCCGCAGCGCCCGTGACCGTGATCCGCACCTCGAGGTGCGCCGCGACCGTCTCCGCATCTGGGTAGCGTTGCGCGGCGTGCACCCAGACCTCGACGAAGGTAAGTGCGATCGGGTTGATCGTGTGCCCCGGCCAGCCCGCCGCCTTCAGCCGATTACGCAGTTCGTCCAGCGCAACAGCGCCCGGTGGTCTTGGGGCAGAGGAGCTTTTGTTGCCAGTGCGGTCAGCCGGACCGCCCTGCTGTGTCGGCGAGCCGGGTTCGTTGAGCCGGGGAGGGTCAGCAGCGGGTTTCGGCTGCTTCAGCTTCTCGGGGTGCGGGGCATCTCCTGGACCGAATCCGGCGAACACCCACGGCTGCAGCCCGCCGGGTATGGGCGCGACCGCTAGATCCAGGTCCAGTGCCTGCCCCCCGTCGACCCCCAATGCGGCCCGGCTCGGAGGCGCGCCGCCTTTCCCCGCCGGCCGTGGCACTTCGGACTCGAGTTCGTAGTCGTTGTCTCCCGCAAAGTCTGGCATCTGTCGCCGCGTGAGATCGAAATGAACTATTCCGAAGGCTGCGAGGACGGCTATGTCATGGTCCACGAGATCTTGTATCTTTTTCGCGGCTATCATTTCTCTTCGTTCGTGGCATGCCGCGGCCACGAGTTGCACTTCGGAGATCGTCAAGCCGCCTTCGACCATATCCACGGTCTCCGCGACCAGCCAAAGTTGGTCGTCTTTATTGAACTGACGAGGAAATCCTTGCGTGGAGTAATAGCGTTCCATCAGTTCTTGGAATTTGGCGTAGAGGTCGACGATGCCGGGCAGGATCCAGGCGTACATTTCTACAGCGCCGCGCACGTGCTCGTCGATATCTGCTTGGGACACATTCTGTGCACGTATCCCTTGCGGTATCTGCCGCAGAACGTAATACAGGAACACTGCCTCAGGGGAGCTCCCCGCGATCAGGACCCTGGCCTGCTCGCGCACATCTTCTTCGAGGGATGTGATTTCGATGCCGAACTTCCTGGCGATGTAGCCGAGGAACGCCATCTCGCCGCGCTGGCTGGAGAGGGCTGCTCTTGCGGTCGGACCCGGCTCCCTGAGCAGTCCTTCGACCACAATTATGCGGGGCACTCCTGTGGTTTTGCCGACCCAGCCGTACACCAAGCGCCGGAGGGCGTAGGACTGTGGATGGTCGGGGTCCGTGCGGTGGACAGTCCCGACGAATGTGCTGTTCCCGGATTCCACGGCTCTGTGCTGGCGGAGCAGTCCGGCGACCAGCTGAATGGCGCGATACTCCCGCAATCTGAAAGATGTTTCGTCCTCCCTGGTCTCGGCTGCGACATCGGCCGGCGGCATGCCGTGCAGGAATCGCAGTGCGATGCGCTTCTGGTGGAGGGGATCTTCAATCTTTTGGACAATGACCTCGAGAATTTCCGGTTGAGACCGTTCGATCAACGCCAGTTCCGCAGCAGCCTCGGGACGCGCCTCGGCATAACCGAGCAATAGTCCACGAAAGCGATGGATGGCCTCGTGGTAGATGGTTTCGTGGTTCTGCCCCAAAGTCGCAACCAGCTCAGCAGTAGGCCGATTCTTGAGCCGTAACTCTATGGCTGTCCGCTGCGTCTCGGGGAGTTCATCGAAGCACAGCTGGTACGCTCGCGGATCTTCGAACAGGGCGTCCACGGCCACCGTCAACAGATTGTTGCCCACCTCCGCTGCCGGTTCGTCGATAGGCAGGTCCTGTCCACCGAGCGGCTGGATCTGCGGTGCGGCCGCCTGTGGTGACAGCTCGTTCCGGTCCGCGATGTCGTCCTGAGCCGAATCCTGCGGCAGCGCAGTATGAAAACGCTCGACGGCCTCCAACCTGACCTGTCCGAGCTCCATCTCGACCGCTGTGAGCGCCAGGTCGCCACCGGAACGTTTGCGCGATTCGCGCACCAGCAGATCCGCGAACTCTGTGGTCGCCGACCGCAGCGCCTCACCCAAACCCGGTGGTAGCGGATCGGTCGCCACCTCCACATCCTGATCGGACACATCGGTGCCACGATCGGCAAGGGCTGCGGCCAGCTCCGCCGACTCGGGCGTCCCATTGTGCAGCACCATCCACGCGGTAGAGCTGGCCGGGCCGTGCACCTCGACGCCGTAGTGATGGGCGTGCTCGACCAGACTCAACACCGGCGCCTGCGTGCCACGCACATGCACTTCGATGCCGACGACCTCAGCGGGGCCTACCCCCAGCCGCTTCACTACCAACACCCCGCTGGTGCCGGGGCGGTCGACGACGTTGCCGACCATCATCTCGGCGAGCAGCCACGCCACATCCTCCTGCTCCGGCTGCCATGCCAGCCCCCAGCTGACGTCCCGAAACTGCTCGAATGCTTCCTGGACGACACGATCCCGGTTCGCGTCCGGCTCGATCACGAGTTCCCACAGGTCCGCATTCCCCATCGGGCCGTACAACCACTCCTGCCCACGCGCGGCTATGGAGATGTCACCTCGATCCGTCACCCTTCCGGTCCTGGGGTCGCGGATGGCAAACTCGACAGACGCGATACCCGCCTGGACGCGACCCACGATCTCGAACTCGTACAACGCATTCGGGTCGTCATGTCGAGCCGCCGCCGCCCGCAGCAATTGTTCCGCCGCGTCCCTCGCGATACCGGCTCGGCCCGTCGGCCATCTGGCCGTCAGCTCCCGAACCACGCCACGCGCACTGGTGATCACGGTGTTCAGGTTCTGCGCCGGATCGATCGCCATCGAGATCCGCGGCGCCGCATCGGCGACTCCATCGGTAGCGGGCACTTCCAGCGTCAACCGAGTGGTCCCGACCACTGCGCGCCTGCCTAGGAAAGCCGACAACTCGTGCGTATTTTCCGTGACCGGAGAAACCCCGATCCGCAACCAGCCGTCCTCGGCCGAGTCGAGTTGTGCGGCAAGCTCTTCCAGCATCGACCCGACCTTCGTCGACTGATCCACGCCCAGCCTCAGGGTGCTGTTCGCCAGCAAGCGCAGCTCGCCGTACCGATGTGCGAGATGTTGCACCTCCATCTTCCAGTCGTCGGGGGACTGCACGGAGCACGACGCCAGCCGCTCAGCACCGTCCGACAGCTCGAACTCGAGCGATGGGCCGAGCGGCCCATCGCTCGCCCGCACCGACAGCCGCCCCCGCTCGCGCGTTTCGACCCCGAAGGTAAGTCCGACCATCCGCTGCACGAGCAGCTTGCTGGCTGCCACCGTGTCCGGCACCGAGCCGGCCGTCAGTTGGTCGACCAGCTCATCGGTCCGGCGTAGCAGGTCGACAACCTCGTCGCCTGACACGAACTCCACGAAGGTTTCCGTATCGGTCCGGCGCTCGTCATCGGACGGCGGCCGATTCCTCACACCGCCGCCCGACGCCACGGCTTCCGTCTGCGGCGCGTCCCCCTTTCGCGGCGAACCGACCGGCTTCGTCCCTTCGCCGAATGCGTCCGCCTCTGAACCGTTGGCCGCGGCGTTGAGCTGCCCGGGATCGAACTGCTCTCCGCGCAGCCGTCGCCACGGCGACGGCTTGGGGTGATCCTCGTTTGTCGCCGGTTCGGCGAGGTCGGCCGGGTTCGGTGCGGGCGGCCGGGATCGATCAGCAGATCCTGGCACGGAGGTCGGGGCATCCTCGGGCAATGCAGGCTCCGGCGCCGGTGTGGAGCTTTGGGACGCGGTCGCCGCCGACGCGTCCTGCGCTGATGCGGTCGGCGGCTTTTCGCGCCGACGCTTGGGCGGCCCGTCGTCGGAGTTGCCGTCCATCGTCGCTTTGGCCCACGGGTCCAGACGTCGGCGTTCGACCGGCTTGACCGGCTTGACCTGTGCTGCCCTTTGCCGGGGTGGCGGGCCTTCGATAAGGGGAGGTCCGCTGATATCGGGGTTGTGGCTGGGATCGTCGATGCCGGGAAGGGTTGTCGGGTCAGTCGGTGCGCCTGGGATTTCCCGGTCCGGGGGAGCGTTGTAACGATTGGCCCTGCGGACCATGGGAGGCGTTTCTGTCGATGCAGGTGGTCTGGCTACAAGCGGGTCGGAGGTGTGGGGCGCAGGCGTGAGCTTCGGAGGGGTCTTCGTCCCGGTCCATGGCGAGACCGGAGTGCGCGGATCTTCCGGTTTGTCGGGGGCCGTGAACGGTGCGGTGCCGCCGCCAGGTGTGGCAGGCAAACGCGCCGGTGAATGACCAGGGACATGCGGTATCGGTGGCGTGATGGTCCCGGATCGCTCCTGCTCCGGCGGATCTGGAACACCCGGCATCGGCATATAGGCAGGGTCCTGAGGTGATTGTTCCGGAACTTCCCGCATGTCTCGACGATGCGGGTTCGGAGAGTCATCCGGATGAGGATCCTGGACGGTGAGCGGCTTCGGATAAATGAACTCTTCGAGCTTCTCGTTGTTGCCGCCCTGTCGACCGCTCATTGCGCCGAGCGGGTTCGGTGAATCCCTCGAGGTCGCGGCTGGATCTATGTGGGGGCTCCGCGGTAGCGGACCGACCTCTGGAACCGGCTTCGGTGTAGCCGACTGTCCGGCAAGGTAGTTCGGATCATCGGCGGGTTGCTGCGGTGCGACCGGTATGACGTCGCGAGTAGGGCTCGATGTATTCGTGGTCGGCACAAGGCTATTCGTGTGCAAGGTGAAGTGCGGCTGCGGCGAGGGTGGGAGATACGGGACGGTCCTTGGTGTGGTTTGTGCCGCGAGATTGTGGGTGTCGAGGATTGGAGCTTGCGGTATCGGTGACGTGTGATCCGGAACAGTTGTCTGGTCGGCTGCGCGGGCGGCGGGGCTGTTTGTGTCGGAGATGGGGTGGGGAGTTGCTGAATGCGCAGCGGGCTCGTTCGTTTCGGGAATCAGTCGTGGCGTAGGGGGTGGTGGGTCCGGAACTGTCCTCGACTGGGCTGCTTGGGCGGCGCTGTTGTCGAGGGTTGCTCGCGCAGGTGTCGAGGACGCGATCTCCGAGGCTGTTCTCGGTGGGCTTGCATGCGCGGCGGGGCTGCTCGCGTCAACGACGGAGCGTTGCGATGCCGCCGGTGCGGCATCCAGAGTCTTTTGCGATGAATTAACCTGTGGCACAGGGCCTTTACCCTCAGGCGTGGCCTGTGGCGGCGGCGAGGGCGGGTGATCCGGAACTATGCTCGGCGAGATTGCCTGCGCGCCTGAGCTGTTCGCGCCAACCGTCGGACTCGGCGGCAAAGGTGCAGCTTCCGATGCCCCCGTGCCCAGTAGTTGCGCCAGCTCGCGAGCGAATGCGGCCCGGAACTCGAGGTCGGCGCGTTCGTTGCGCACGGGCACGAACTCCCCGCTGCCGTCATCGTGGGTGAGCGGCGACGTCTCGCCGTGCGTGCTCGGCGGTGCCGTACCGGTGGCGTCCTGCCCGCCCTGATGCACCGAATTATCCTGCGAGATGTTCGATTCGGTTGCCGAAGTCTGCTCGCCGGCAAGGGCATTGACCCCTTCGGCAGTTGCTACTGCGCCGGCTTCATCGGGACTTGTCATAACTTTGCCGTCGCTACCGACGTTGAGATCGAACTCCACGGTGTGCGTCGACGGTGTCGGAGGAACATCCCGTTGACTGGCGGGGGCTTCCACGGCCATGTCCGGGCCGGTGCGGGCGCCGCGCGGCTCGACGGCGTTGGTGTGGCCGGTCGGCTCGCCCGTTCTGATAACAATGCGCGGAGGTGCGAAAACGGTGCTCCGGGGTGTCACTACTGCCGATCGATGGATCGGGCCGTGGCCGAGCGGTGAGTGAGGTGATCCCCCCGATGGGGGCGGTATGGGTGAGGATCGCGGCGATGGCGATGAACCTGGTTGCGGGCCAGTGTCTTTCGGGTGCGGTGTCGACCCTCCTCCAGGATCGCTCGGTCGCGCCGCCCCCATGGCCTGGTCATGGGTCAAACGCAGGAGTTCGTGGTTGGTCGGGGTCCGTAAATTGGCGAAATCAAGTGCTGGCCTGACACGGTCGGGTGCGGCGGCCGGGATGTTCAAGCGGTCGGCAGCTGTGTCGCGCGCTGCTCTCGGCTCCATCTTTATGAGATCGATGTCGCGGCCAACGCTATCGGACAGTGCCTTCCCGATCACCGTCACCTCGGGGGTGCGATACTTCGGTCGAGGTGCGTGACCGTCTCCGGATCCGGTCAGCGGTTGCCTAGCGTGTGGCGGGGTGGGTTGGACGTGTGATGTGACATCCGACGGCGTCCGCACGCGATCATTCCCAGTGACCGGTGCGCCCGCGTAGCCGCCGGCCCGCACGCTCCGCACTCCAGCGCCCACGCCACTGAGCGTGCCGCTGGTGATCCCCATCAGCACCATTTCGGCCAGGTTCTTGCCCTCGAGCTTCCCTGTGGCCAGACCCTCCGCAGTCAGGCCACCCGCCGCGCCACCGGCCGCGCCACCCGCGGTGCCTGCCGCCAGCACTGCCGCTGAACGCCAAACCATCTGCCCCGCCTTGGAAACGGCGTTCGCTCCCAAGCTACGCACCCTGGGTGCGACGTCAGCGCCGAGGGAACCACCCGCCGCCCCTCCGGCAATGCCGACCAAGACCGCGGCCACGACCGTCTTCCAACCCACCCCATTCCGATCCCCGTGCACGACCTGAAGACCTTCGGCGTACGCACGGGCCCCGCCCATGGTCGCGCCACCGATAACCGCACCCCGAATGACGATCGCCAGTCGTGGATGCTCCGCCGCGAACTTCCCCATCAAGCGCCATAGCTGCGACAGCATCTCGCGCCATGCCACCTTCATCGCCGTCTCGCCTGCGATTCGATCGGTGGCCATTTTCGCGATACCGGCGGGACCCATCAGCACGTCCCACGCGCACTGCGCCGCCATCACTAATGCAACGGCACGCACCATGTATTGCTCGAGTTCGAGCATCGTGGCTGTCTCGTACAACAGCCTCGCCATACTGTCGCTGAACTCGACTAGTTGTCGCGTATCGTCGGCGAGCCCCCGATACTGCGACCGTATCGCCTCAGCGGTGACGCCATCAGCCGTCAGCACCGCGCGCGCTTCCGAAGCTTCGATCCCACTGAGGACCACAGCAAGCCCATTGGCCGAATCCGACCAAGCGTCCGCGGCCCGCCACATTCCAGCGATCCTCGCGTTCGGCATGTGCCCGAAGGCCATGTCCTGCAAACCCGGGGGGATTCCTGGTAAAAGTGGCCCTGTCACCCTGCGCCCCTAGTGTCCTCGCGCGTTCTCGACGACCAACTGGTGCAGCACTTTTGCCGGTCCGCAGGCTTTGTCACCGCGCAGTTCGACCTCGGTGAACGCTTCGACCAGCGCCGCGCGGGGTTCGAACCGACTGCCCGAGAAGCTGTGGCCGCTCAGTTGTGCGCGCCACTTCCGGTAGCCGGCAACGATGTGGGCCAGCGTGTCGGTTCGGTTCCACGGCCCGCTGATTCGCCAGTATTCGGTGATCAATGACGCCTGCGCTCGCTGCCGCGTGCGTGGACCTGCGGTCGCCTCCAGTATCCGACCGAGGTCGTTGACGATGGTCGAATACATGGGCGGTTCATCGGATCCGGGTACCGACGGAGTGGGGTTGGCCACCGCGGTCCGGTCGAGAATGATCCATCCCGCTGCTAGATCCCATTTCACATCGGACACCGCGTGGCCGCCGAGTTCGGTGATCTCGATCCCACCGAGGTCGAGGAATGGGTACTTCCCGAGGATGTCGTCGACGGCCGCCGCGATCTCATGCACCGTGCGTTCCGAGATGCCGGCGGTCTCGAACCCCACGATCCGCAGGCCGTGTCTGGCGGCAAGCGCGCGCGCAACCTCCATGGCTGCCTGGTCGGTCTCGACGTGCTTCGGCTGGATCGGAATAGGATGGGGCCGACGAGTTTTCGCGCTTCGGCCGGCCTTTGTGCGCTTCGCGGGGCGTGCCGCGCCCGGTGCCGGAGTTCCGGGCTGCGGCGGAAACACTCGGCCGGGCGGAACACCGCCGGGTGCGCTTCGCGGGGCCGGCGCGCCGGCCCCGATGGTCAAGCCCGGCGTACCGGCCACTTTTCGCTGCCACGGTGTGGCTGCTGAGGGCCCTGACCACGGTGTTTCCAAGGGTTTCCCGGCGACTGCGGTGCGCTCGGGCCTTCCGGATCGGGCGCCCGCTGCATCGGGTGGCGCGGAGTCCCGGGCAGGCGGTGGTGCAGGGTCCCGGGCAGGCGGTGGTGCGGAGTCCCGGGCAGGCCGTGGTGCGATGGAGCCGGGAGCCTGGTCTATCGGCTGCCCGTCGCGCCTTCCAGGGCTGGTGTCATAGTCGGGATGCTGCGGTTGAATTTGCGGCTGTTCGTATCGAGAGTGGCGATCGGAGGTTCCGCTGAGGTTGCCGGCGCTGGTGCCGAGTCCTGGATTCGACGCAGAACCGTTCAGGTGCAGCGCTGATGGTGATGAGCCAGGGTTGGGCCAGATCGGTTGATCGAACGACGGGGTGGGTGTGTGCCATCCGGGTTCGACGCCGGCGCGCTGCAGATTGCGGAGTTGGTTGCCGATGTCCTGGTCATGGTTGTGGAAGGCGTCGGCAGCATCCACGACACCTCCGCTGGTCCTGTGCAGGTTTTCGACCAGGTTCGCATAGCCGGCCAGCCCTTTTTCTGCCTCCGGTACGTAGCTTTCGCCGAAGGTCAGGCCTGGCTCGTCGTCGCCCCAGCACTGGCCTTCCGCCTCGAGCGTGGCTTTCAGCTGTGTCAGCTCTTTGTGGGCCAAATCGGCGAGGGCGGTGAGTTCCGGAGCGAGCGCCCGCAGTAGGTCTGCATCGACCCGCAACGATTCGTTCATATCAGGCAATCTCTTTCGGCCCTTCGGCGGTCCCTTCGCCGCGGGCAGCGATAGGGGTGCCGAGGTCACTCCGACCCTGGGGTCCGCCAGCTGCGCCGCGTCGTCGTGCCAGGGGGCCGAGTCACCGTGTGGTGGCCCGGCGTTCGGGGCAGGGCTACTCGCTGGGGTTTGCGGTGACGGGCTGGTCTCAGTCGATGGTGTGGCAGTGGGTGTGGCGGAACATTTCTTCCGGGGCGGGGACAGCAGGTTGGCCTGCTGACTTGCCTTCGGCTTTGGCCTTGTTCGCGCCGCGGGCGCCGTCGGCGATTGCCAATGTTGTTGTTGCCTTGCTCATTTCGTGTTCCGATCCGTCGGTCCGCCTGAAGGCATAGTATTCACTGTACTAGTCTCTTTGCAACTAATTTTGGTGATACTGGATCCAGATGGCCGAGGGGGCGCGTGGAATGCTCATCGGCATTATGGGATGTTCGTGGGGCTGGGCGTGCGGCATCAGTCGGTTTCGGGCGGGCCTTGTATCTCGATTTCAGTGTCGCTGTAGGCGATTGAGCGGCTCGCTGCTGCTGACCGGCGGACTTGTGGCCGGGGTCTACTGCCTGACCCGCGGCAACGCGCTCGGTTGGGGTTCGACGACCACGGTGACGCTGGCCGCGCTCGCCATCGCGCTGCTCGTGTTCTTCATGGTGTGGCAATTCCGCACTACGCATCCGCTGTTCGACGTGTCGATGATGAAGAAGTCAGGATTCGCCGGCGCCGCAATCGTTTCCATCCAGGAACCGCACTCCTGATTCGAGTTCCGCCCCACCTGAACACCCGCGAACTCGTCATGTGATGTACATCATATGACGAGCGGTCGAACTGGGCGTCCGCCATTCGATGCGTTCAAGAGCCAACCCGGCCGACCCGGGTTCGCGAATCCAAGTAGAGCGGTAGGTGGATGAAAGCGACGCACCGAATGACAGTTGGTACCGAGTCGATGAAGCCATCCACCGTCCCGGATATTGTCGGCGAACATCACGAGCGTTCGGCACGCTCCGCGCGGACCACGGCTGCCGAAGTGTCGACCTCATGACGGGGCGACCGAACCGGCGGAAGTTCCTCGGGGCCGCGCTGACCGGCGCCGGAATTGTCGGCGCAGGCACGCTCAGCGTGTCGTGGTTGGTCACGGGCGGCACAACCCTCGGCTCTGAACTGACAAGTACCGCGAGACTGCCCGAGCCGTTCGGGCAGGCGCTGGCGATTCCGGGCGTTCTGGCCCCGACCCGCAGCGACGCAACGACCGACTACTACGCGATCACTCAGCAGGTTGCGGACGTGCAGATCCTGCCTGGCTACAGCACGCGTATCTGGGGATACAACGGCACGTTCCCCGGCCCCACATTGCAGTCGAGCAGTGCGCGCCGAACTGTGGTCACCCATCGCAATCACCTGCCGGTACCAGTTGTGGTGCATCTGCACGGCGGTCACGTTCCATACGACTCCGACGGGTTCCCGACCGACTATTTGCTCCCCGCCCAATGGGCTTCGGCACACACAAGTCACGATGCGGCCGGTCAGGTCATGCGCGGACAACGCGACTATGACTATCCCGTTGGTCAGCCGGCCGCGACCCTGTGGTATCACGACCACCGGATGGACTTCACCGGTGCCAGCGTATGGAAAGGGCTCGCCGGTTTCCATCTGATCAACGATGACGCTGAGCGTGCACTGAATCTGCCATCCGGCGCCAGGGATATTCCACTGATGCTCACCGACCGCGCATTCGCCGCCGACGGCGCACTGATATACCCCGGCATCGATCCCTCGATGACAAGTACTCCAGGAGTGACCGCCGAGTTCACCCAAGGTGTCCTTGGTGATGTCATTCTGGTCAACGGCGTCCCGTGGCCAACGCACCGCGTCACAACCGCGAGATATCGGTTGCGGTGGCTCAACGCGTCGAATGCCAGGGTCTACCGACTCCGCATCGAATCCAAGGCCGCCGCCGCCGAATATTTCACCCAGATCGGTTCTGATGGTGGGTTGCTCGCCCACCCGCAAGTCTTGACCGCCATCGACATTGCCCCCGGCGAACGATTCGACACCATATTGGACTTCACCGAATGTGCCCTCGGCGACCTTGTCACGATCCACAACGATCTCGGGACCGGCAGGACCGGTGAGATCATGCGGTTCATCATCGCGGACCGCAGCGCGGATACCTCACATGTCCCCGACACGCTTGCCGACATCGAATTACATGACCCGAAAACCGCTGTCCGCACTCGCCATTTCGACTTCCGTCGCGGCGACATGGGAGACATGAGAGGCTGGCTGATCAACGGACTGCCCTTCGACGCCCAGCGTCCCGCGGCGGACCCTCGACTCGGTGACCTCGAAATCTGGCGTTTCAGTACCGATTTCAACCATCCGGTGCACGTACATCTCAACCAGTTTCAAGTGCTCTCACGTAACCGACGACCACCCCGTCCGTCCGATGCGGGATGGAAGGACACCGTGAACCTCGCGGCCCGTGAAGTGGCGGAGGTAGCAGTAAAATTCACTGACTACCCGGGCCGTTTCGTAATGCACTGCCATACCCTCGAGCACGAAGACATGGCCATGATGGCGACCTTCGCCACCCGTTGACGAACTCTGCGTCGGGAGCCGACAAGGGCGAACTCGCCCAAAATGCGGAGCGGGACTCTGCAATTCGCGGAGAACGCACCGATGCTCGATGGCTGTGATATGAATCACATTCTTGCTTGTCGATCTGGTTCCTGATCGTTCGATGACTAGTCGAGGGCCGATAGGCGGCCCGACTGAGAATGTTTCCTGAAAGGAACTTGCACATGCCCAAGCTCTGTGTACGTAACTTCACGATATCGATGGACGGCTTTGCCGCAGGCGCTCACCAAAGCCTGGACAACCCTTTCGGCGTGGGCGGGGGCAAGCTGCACGACTGGGCGTTCGCCACCCGCTCCGCTCGTGCGGCGATCGGAATGGAAGGCGGCGAGGAGGGGATCGACAACGACTTCGCCGCGGCTGGAGACGCAGGTATCGGCGCGACGATTATGGGCCGCAACATGTTCGGTCCGATTCGGGGCCCATGGCAGGATGAGTCGTGGACCGGCTGGTGGGGCGAGAACCCGCCCTATCACCACGACACATTCGTCATGACCCATCATCCGCGGCCATCGGTCAAGATGGCCGGAGGAACAACGTTTCATTTCGTGGACGACACTCCGCAGGCGGTTCTGAGGCGGGCGTTCGAGGCTGCCGCAGGCAGGGATGTGCGCCTCGGCGGTGGGGTGCGGACAATCCACCAGTTCCTGAAGGACAGGCTGGTCGACGAGTTGGATATTGTCATCGTGCCGATCCTGCTCGGGGCCGGCGAGCGACTCTTCGACGGCATGGGAACCCTCGAGGGTTACACCTACAGCACACTGGTCGCGTCATCAGCGGTGATGCACGCGCGATTCATTCGAACATCGGTATGACGATTCCCGAAGCGGCCAGTCGCCGGATACCGTCCGCGTGCTCGGGGCGCGGTACCGTCCGGGGCAGGCCGGTCGGTCGTGCGTGTGCGGCCTATCTGATTCTACGGATAGTCGCTACGGTGACAACCGCGGACGGATTCGTTCAGGCAATGCTGGCAGGGCGTTTCCTAACCGGCGACTATCCGGCATTGGAATACCACAGCGTCAACTCGATGGGCGTTGCCGCATGCGCGCTCGTGTTGGCCGTGGCCAGCGTGGTCACATGGCGGATAGTGCCATTGCCGGGGTGGACAGTCCTCCTTTGCGTCGGCCTGTTCGCTGTCGTCAATGGGCAGGCCGTATTGGGAGCTTCGAGTATGCTGGCCGTTCATGTTCCGCTTGGAGCGGCAATAATCGGAAGCCTGCTGGCGCTGACACTCTGGCTGTGGAAAACCCCGCTCGACAGGCTGCGCCCCTCGATGAACCGATTGCCATGACAGGCCGGGACACGTCAGCGCACAGTCGGCGGTTGAATTGACGTAGCCGGTGCTTCATTGAGCCGCCTGCGTTCGCGCGTATATCGTGGCTGATGCGCCGAGATGGGCGGCATGGAGGTAGCAGTTGCACGCTTCATCCCTACGTCCGGTAGCCCGTAGGAAGTTTGCCAGTCATGCGTTTACGTTCGCATCCCATGGATCGAGTTCGGTGAGCTATCGGTAATAGCTCTCGGCGGATTCCAGTTCGCCGGCATCCCAGGCGGCCCGGCCGCGGGTTTCCAGTACTGGGTGCAAGTTCTCGAGTGCTACCAGAAGTTGACCAGGCTCGGCCTCGTTGACAGCTTGGACCGCGGAATCTTCAGCTAGGTCCAGCATCCGTGCGACCTCGGCGTGGTCGCCGGCCTGGTAGGGCAAGAAGCTCAGACCGCGCCAGTACGCGCTGGTCAACCGGCTCGATGGCCGATCGCCTTGCTGCGCTTGCCCATCCGAGCGCATAGTGCGCTCGCCTTCGTGCGTGCCTGTGTGCCGACTGCGCTCATCCTCCCCAGCATTGCTGGATTGTGATCGAAGCCGCCCGGTTCCGCGAGGAACCCGCTGAACTTTGCGTGACTCGTCGGCTGTGTCGTCGATCAGCCGATCAATTGTCCACATCGGCCACTGGACAGTGTGTGGGCGAAGACAGTTTTCGCGCCGGTCGCAACCAGCCTGCGCTTTCCGCCGACGGTTTCCCCCGGCCAGAAGGGCATTGAAACGGTCGAATGACGAAGCGGGCACCCGAAACCGAGGTGCCCGCTTCGCATCTCGCCTCGAGCAGTGTCGATCGCTAGGCTGCTGCGGCAGTTTCCAGTTGCCGCCCCGCCGGTGTCGGCCAGTGGCGGTGTTCGGCGTCGATGACGAAGACGTGGGAGTGTCGGTAGTAGCGTTCGTCCACGCGGTCGGCGCCGGACAGCCGGGCCGGGTCGATGGTGCCGACTTCATGCAGATGAGTCAGCTCCTCAGGGTCGTGGCGTGGCCACATCCGCAGTGCTGCAGTGATTCCCGCGCCCGCGAACACCACGAGCGTTATCCAGGTGGTGGTGAAACCGGCGGCGGTGGTCAGCCATCCGGCGATCGGATAGGTGATCAACCAGGCGAGGTGTGACAGCGAGAACTGCGCCGCGAAGAGCGCGGGTCGGTCGGCGGGTTGCGACGAGCGCCGCAGGACCTGCCCGGTCGGCGTCAGCACCGCCGCGGTGCCCGAACCGGTCAGGGCCCACACCGCGATAGCGGCGCCCCACCGCCAGTCACCGGCATCGGCGGTGGACAGCGCGGTGGCCGAGCCGAGTCCGGCAATCAGCGTGGCCGCACCAGCGAACATCACCGGTCGGGCACCGACTCGATCGAGGACCCGGGGTAACGCGAGAGCGATGATCATGGTGCCGAACCCGTTGGCGGCCAAGAGCATCGCCACTCCGGACTGCGTGCCGCCGAGGATGTCGCGCACGTAATTGACGGTGTTGACCATGATCACCGATCCGGCGGCGGCGACCACAAGGTTCAATCCGAGCAGGCCGCGCAACCGCGGTGTCGCGGCGAAGATCCGCATGCCCACTGTGATCCGTTGCCGGAAGGAGCCCTGCGTGGCGGTTGTCGCGTTCGGGATGCGGGTGGTGATCACCAAGGCGGCCGAGACGGCGAATCCGATTGCGGTGCCGAGGAACAGCCAGTGGAAGCTCATGACGGTCAGTGCCGCCGCGGCGAGCATCGGGCTCAGCAGCGTTTCCATGGTGGCGGCCAGTTGCGCGGCCGACAGCGCTCTGGTGTATTCGCGCTCATCGGGCAAGATGTCGGGGATGATCGCCTGGTAGGTGGGGGTGAAAGCGGCCGAGGCGGTTTGCAGCACCGCGATCAGAACGTAGATCTGCCACGCCTGGTCGATGAACGGCAGTGTCAGCACGATGACGGCTCGAATCACGTTGAGCGCCACCAGGAAAAGCCTGCGGGGGAGTCGGTCGGCGTAGGCTGCCACGATTGGCGCGATCGTCACGTAGACGAGCATCTTGATGGTCAGAGCGGTGCCGAGGACAGCGCCTGCGTCGGCTCCGGCGAGTTCGTACGCGAGCAGCCCGAGTGCGACGGTAGTCAGCCCGGTGCCGAACAGAGCCGACACCTGAGCGGTGAACAGTCGCAGGTAGTCACGGTGGCCGAAGAGTGTGGTGATCATGGGCATGGAACGCATCGGAAACACATCCTTGGAATGAGTTGGGCGGATCACGGGTCCTGGGACAGCGGCATTCGGACACGTCGGGCTCCTTTCGGGAAAAGGCGGCGCAGCGGTGGAACATGCACACGCTCAGCAGGTTTCAGTGATCAGGAATTGGTGGTGTGCTGGGTGAGGCGGCGCTGCGGAGGACGTCACCGTGCTGGAAGTCAAGTGCAGACAGTAAGTTCCGGAGCCGGGCGCGGCCGTCTGGAAAGCGACATCCGGATCGGGTGCGGTCGATCCGTCACCAGGTTCGCCGTTCGGGCGGATGTGGGCGAGGTCGGATCGCCCGCGCGCAGGATCACCGAGTGGCCATGGACGGGCGGGGTGGGGCTGCCGGTCCATGAACGTTTCGCCGTCCTTGCGCGCGGTGAGGGTGAGCAGCCGGTCCTCGCTCGGCGCGAGTTCGTCATCCAGGGTCGCCTCGTACCCGTCCACGATCGCGGTGCGCGTGGGCTCCAGGGTGGGGCGCGGTTCGCCTGTGTCTGCTACCGAGAGATTCGCGCCGAGGGTGATGGTCTTGTCGAGGTCTCGCGGGGTGATATCGGTGATGGTGCGGTCCGCGCCCGCATTGGTGTGAGTCTGCGTGGTCATCGCCCTGGACGCTCCGATCTTGTTCGTTCGACCCATGGAAAATGTATACCCCTAGGGGGTATGTAGCAAGGTGGGAGAATGTGATGCCCCTCACTCACGCTTCGAGCGGTGGATGCCGCCGGAATTCACGAACACGCACCGGAAACCTGCTCGTGCGCGATGTCGACACGGTCATCGGGGCGGCGCGCATCAACAGGTGTGGAGGAGGCGACGCCGGTCAACCCCAGAACCGCGGTCCGCTGGATCCGGCCGAGACTTTGCCGCACGCGTTGTACCGGGCAGGCAAGACTTATCCCGGCGACGGTTTCCTGTGTCGCGGGACAAGAGCTGTTCCGGAGCGACGTCCTGTGGTGTCGTGGGCTATGGTGCAGCGCAACGGCGGTGCGCGGTGTCGACAGGACCACTCTGTCCGGTCCGCCGTCGATGTCGCCAGTCGCACACAGCGACAACTTCGGCTACAGTCGGCATGCCAATTCGAGGCTGTTGCCCGATCCGGACTTGATGCCAACTCTTCTGGTTCAGCATGGCTGTCTACGAGGCTGTTTCGATGATGAAGGATGTTTGTGAGTAGATCTCCTGTTGTTATGTCAGTTCTCTCCCTTGCCGTGATCGGTTTGTCGAGTGTGACCGCGTGTAGCGACTCGGATGGCGGGGAACCTGCAAAGACGTCCACTACAGTTGTCGCCCCGCCCGTGACGAGTGCGCCGCAGTCGAGTTCGGTGGCGGTGCCGCCTCCGGTGAGCCCGCCGACCAGCGAGGTCGAGGTGCCGAACCCGCTGCCGACGACGCCCGCGGTCGTGGAGCAACCCAAGCAGACCGTGCCGCAGGAGCAACCCAAGCCGACCGCGCCCGCGGAGAAGCCCGCGCCGCCGACACTGCCGGACCCCGGTTTCGAGCCGCATCCCGGTTACTGACCGAGAAGATTGGTGTGCGAGTTTTCATGCAGTTCGGCGTAAAGGTCCGCGGCTCGTTGCGGACGACCAAGCTTTTTCATGTTGTTCTTTCGGCACTCACCGTCGCGCTGCTCGGCGGTAGCGCGGCGGTTGCCTCGGCCGAACCGGAGAAGACACCGGCCGCCGGCAAGTCGCTTGTGGTGATCGGCGATTCCTATACCGCCAACGGTGTTCGGCTCAATGGTGATGAGAAGGAGTGCCGGCGCGGTCCGTCGGCATGGCCGACCCAGCTGAGCCAGCTGATGGGGATTCATGGGACACCGGAATTCATGGATGTCTCGTGTTCGGGTGCCTCGATCCAGAGCCAGACCGCCTACAACCTGGTGCACGAGGCTCGTCTGGCCGACAAGGCAGGGGCGTTCGGTCCGAACACCAAAGTGGTGACGATCCAGCTGGGTATGAACGACACCTGGGGCACGAACAAGACCATGCTGTGGACCGCGATGGATCCCTGCATTCTCAACCTGACCGACGGCTGTGGTCTCGAAGCCGCCGAGCAGGGCCGCAGCCCCGACTACCGGGCGGTGACCGGAAAAGAGTACGCGGACCGCATCAAGACCGTCATCGACTACATTCGCTACTACGCGCCGCAGGCACGGATCGTGCTGGTCGGCTATCCGGAACTGGTCCCCCCGCAAACACAGAAGTTGTGCGTCAACATTCTCGGCGTGGGTGCCTTCATCCAGGACCGGGGTGCGGCCGTGGTGGAGTACATGGATCGGCTCGACCGAGCGCAGCGCGAGGCGGCGGAAATCCTGAAACTGGAGTTCTTCAACGCCAAGCCGATCACCGCGGGACATGGTCTATGTTCGGACGATCCGTGGGTCAACGGGGTGTTCGATCCGCGCGCCGACTTCCTCGGGATGCCTTTGCACCCCACTGCGAAGGGCGATGCGGTCATGGCGGCAGGGCTGCGTGACTGGATCTCCCGGTGACGACCTCGGACACGGAAGCGCCGAGCACCTCGGCGCTTCCATCCACGGCGCCCGCTACCTCCGGCTCGTCGAGCACGATCCGGCCGGGCGGAAATCTGCCCGGCCTGACCGGGGCGCGATGGTGGGCAGCCGCGGCGGTTTTCCTGCTGCACGCGCTGGTGTTCTTACCGACCTACCCGTTCCAGAAGTCGGAACTGTTCCGCACGATCCATCAGAACTTCCTGCCGATGCAGTTCGGCGCAACGGCTGTCACGTTCTTCTTCGTGCTGTCGGGTTTCATCATTTACTGGTCCTTCCGGCCCGGCACCTCCACGGTGGCCTTCCTGCGTCGCCGCATACTCAAGCTCTATCCCACCCATCTGGTCGCAGCCGCGATGTTCATCCTGGTGGCCTCCGTGCCACTGAGCCGCATCGTCGTCTGGGTGCCGAACGTGCTGTTGATTCACACTTGGCTTCCGAAATGGACCACGGTGGGCGGGCTCAACGTCCCGTCGTGGTCGCTGGCGACAGACCTGGCGTTCTATCTGAGTTTCCCGCTGGTTCTTCCGTTGGTGCGGCGCATCCGCGTCGACCGGTTGCTGCCCTGGGTCATCGGTCTGCTGGCATTCATCATCCTGATGAACGTCGCCTACCACTTCGGTCTCGACGGTCCCACCAGCACCGCCAACCCGTTCGTCCCTCGCCTGGTCCCCGGCGATGTGTCCCCGTCGACTGATCTGCACGCCTCGCAGGCGTGGTTCCGCCAACAAGACATCCCGGTCGTGCGGTCGTACTGGTTCAGCTACAACTTTCCGCTCTCGCGGCTGCCGGAGTTCTTCGTCGGCATGATCGCAGCACGCATGGTGATCGAAGGGCGGTGGCGCAACACCCGGCTGACGCTGCCGCTGGTCGCGCTTGCGGTCACCTACGCCGCAACGTACGTGGTGCCGGTGTCCTTCAAAATGTCGGCCCTGGTGGTTGGACCGATGTGCGCCCTGATCGCCACCGTCGCGGTTCGGGATCTGCGCGGAATCTCCGGGTTCACCGCATCCCGGCCCATTGTGTGGCTCGGCAACGTCTCCTACGCGTTCTACCTGATCCAATTCCCCGTCATGGTCCTGGTCAGCCGGCTGGTCATCGGCGGACGACAATTCGGACTCCTCGGCTGGCTCGGATGCACCGCACTCTGCTTCGTGCTGTCCCTAGTGGCCGCCGCCGCCATCTATCAGTGGGTCGACCTACCGATCATGCGTCGGTTCGCCCACGGGCGACCTCGGCAGCCGATCCAGCAGTCCGCGTAATCGCCACCGGCATATTCTCGGACAGAGATCATGGGTTCGAGCCGCCTCAGCTTCGCTCCAACAAAGGCCAGGTCCGGTCGATTTCCGGATCTGGCCTTTTGCGTGGCAACGCATTTCGCTGTCGGCTAGGGCTCGGGAGCGACAAGCGCGGCCGTCACATCGGCCCGGAGTTCGTCGGCATCGACTTCCCGCCCGTCGCCGTCGACAAGCGACCACGATCCGTCCCGAGGGCAATATCGTTCAGGCGAAGTCGGCAATGTGGTCGTCGACCCACTGGGCGTAGCCGCGTGAGGTGTGGCCGGTGAGTTGTTCGACGTTGGCGTTGACCGGTGCGGGCTTGTCAACGGTTGCGGCCATCAGGTCGAAGAGGGCGTTGATGAAGGCGGGGTCCATGAACTGCGCCATCTGCTCCCGGACCGGCGCGTCGTCGAGTTCCTCGAAGCTCAACGGGCGCGCAAGCGCCGTGCCACGGATGTCGACCTGCTCGGCTTGGGTGAGCGACTGCGGGCCGGTGAGCTCGTAGATCCAGCCGTCGTGTCCGCCGGCCAGCACCGCCGCCGCGACGTCGGCGACATCCTTCTCGTGGATCGGATTTGACCGACATTTTCGTCTCCCTACTCTGTTTCCCCGCCAGGCAAGCGCCATCGATGAGGTCTTCGGAATCGTCACCTGGTGATGGCGGTAATGCGAAGATTCGCAGATACTGCGCGCATCGGCGTGAGTGATGCACTACTCGAATTGCGGCGCAGAACTACGCCATCGGCCGGCCACCGCGGATCAGCGGCATGTCTCCCATCACGAACGGCGGATGGACGGCGTTAGGGCGTTGACATGCCCGAGGGAGGTCGGCACCCGAACGGCTACTTGATCCCTGTCTTCAGTACCGGGACCAGCTTGTTCAGCAGGATCTGTTCGGAGTCGGAGTTCCAATAGCGAATGGCGTTGACCGTTTGTGGGTCGTCGACGACAAGGACTGTCGCGTGGGTGTCGAGGAGGGCGCCGGGGAGGCCGAGGAGGCCGCCACCGCCTGCGCGGGCGTCGCTGCGGACGGCGAGGATGTAGCCCTCGGTGACGGCGCTGAAGGCGACGTACTGGCTGTCCTTGCCGATCGGTCGGGGGGATGGTTCGTCGCCCTGCTTGGCGAAGGACGGGTGGTAGGTGAGGCCGATGTCGTGCAGGAAACTGGTGGGCGGGGTGGTGTCGAGGAAGACTTCCATGTCGGGTTCGGCGGTGCGGCCGGTGCCGGTGATGTTGACCATCAAGATCGGGGTGCCGATGAACCGGGGATTCTGGGCGCGGGCCTGATCTTTCGACGTCGGCGGCGGCGCGGATGTCGCGGTCGCGGGGCCTGCGGTGGGGGCGGCACCTGGACTGTCGCGGCCGGTGAGCAGCACGCCCGCGCTGATCGAGAGGGCGACCACGACGGCTGCGGCCGCCGCGATCACCCCCCAGCGTTTGCCAGAAGGCTGGGGGATCGATCGGAGCTCCGTGGGAGCCACCGGAATTCGCGGATCGGTCGGTGGCAGGGGTGCGCCGACCCGAATGGGGGAGGTACTGGTCAGGGCGGGGACACGGCCTGGGAGCATGGCGTCGGCGGCAGCGTCGGTGAATTCGCGGCAGCTGGCGAACCGGTCGGCCGGGTGTTTGGCCATGGCTCGGGCGAGCACGTCGTCGATGGCGGGCGGCAGGCCCGGGTTGGCCGCGGTGGCGAGCGGCGGCGGCTGGTGCAGATGCCCCATCATCACCACGGTCGGCTGCGTCGACGGGTACGGGTTTTGCCCGGTCAGCAGCTTGTAGAGCGAGCAGGCCAGGCTGTAGATGTCCGAGCGCGGATCCAGTTGCAGCCCCGAGAGCTGCTCGGGCGACGCGTAGGCGATGGTCGCGACGAAGCTGCCCGCCTGGGTGAGTTCGCTGGTGTCGTCGGAAGCCTTCGCGACGCCGAAATCGGTGAGCAGGACCCGCTCTTCGTCGCCGTCTGCGGTGGACAGCAGAAAGTTCGCCGGCTTGATGTCGCGGTGCAGCAAGCCTTTTCGGTGCGCATAGTCCAGCCCCTTGCCTACCTCGGTGATGATCCGAAGTGCGCGTAGCGGATTCATGCCATGCGGGTCACGCGTCATCTCCGCGGCGACGTCGGTGCCCGCCACGTACTGCATGGCGATCCACAGTCGACCATGCTCCTCGCCACGGTTGTACACGGAGACGATATTCGGATGATCCAGTCCAGCAGCGAGATTCGCCTCCCGCTCGAATCGCGCGCGGAACTCGTCGTCTACCGAGCGCTCGGTGCCGAGCACCTTGATCGCGTCGCGCCGCGGCAGGCTGGGGTGCTGGGCCAGGTACACAGTGCCCATGCCGCCTGCGCCGAGTACCCCCAGGATCCGATATCCGCCGACGATGGTGCCGGGGCTCATCGCCATCTTTGCCGTCCTGTTCCTGCGTCGGCCGTGGGGGCCGATTGTGATGCCTGGAGGAGCCGATTGCTCGGGCGGGGTCTTGTCATTTCCCGCGGGCTAGCTGTTCGCGAAAAGTGCGTACTGAGCGGCCGCCTGTTTCTGGGCGTCGGCGAGGCTGCGGTGGGAGACGAACCCCACGTACTCGTGATACGCGACGATGCAGGTGAATTTATACGACGACTTCGACGGCTCGTTTTCCACGCACGCCGAATCGGGCAGATTCGCCGGAGTTGTAGCGTTGCGCGCGACCGGAGTCAGGGTGAGGCGATCGGTGACGATCCTTCTGGCCGTAGCGGCGTCCGCGGTGTGCGCGACCATTGTGCTTTCGACAGTCGCGAATTGGTCCGCGTTCATCGCCGCGAGGCGATTTTCGGCCAGCTCGCGATCCTTGCTGAGGTGCAGCATGCCTTGGCGGCCGACGAGTACTTGGCGGGTGCTGAACGACGGCACCAGGGACTTGTTCGGGTTCAACGCGCGACTGTAGAGATGGCTGGTATCCCAGGGTATTTGCAGCATTTCCATGGTGGACAACGGCTTCGCTTGCTCGAGTAGCGGCAGCTGTTTGTCGTAGGACCTCTCGGCCAGCGTGCGCAATGCGTTCAGATCCACGCCCGGAGTAGACAACAGGAACGCCACCACGTACGGGCCGCGCGCCAGCATGGTCCGCAGAAACGGCGAGTCTGGATGCCAATACGAGTGCGCCTCACCATATTTCGGCAAGGGCACCGCTTGGTTCTGGTCCGGGTCGACCGCGAGGTCGGCCTCGTAGAACTCTCTCGCCGCCCGCTCGGCGAGCCCCGCGTCCGGGAACTGCATGATCATCGAGGTGATGATCGTCTCGTCCGCCGTAAACTTCTTCGGCCAATCGTCGGGGGCGACACCGATGGAAAGGCTGAAGTCCTTGTCCGATCCATTCGATATGAATCCGTTGACCAGCTTGTTTCGGGTGGCGATCGGTTCCAGATCCGCAGGACGCCCCAGTTTGTCGGGCATGACGCCCGGCAAGATGCTGTACGGGAAGTATCCGGTCTTCAACCGTGGGTCGATGTCGTGGGCGGTCGCGGCGTACTCGGCGAGCCGCATGGCCGCGACTTCACGCCGATAGAAGAAGCTCGGGGCATAGTCGTCGTTGTGCGCGTGGTACGGCACGGTCGGATACGAGCCGACATCGAGCTTGCGGACATCTATTTCGCCCGGCCCCGAAACACCGGGAACGGTGGATCCGCACGCGGCGACCAACAGCACGAGCGCAGCCGCGGTCATCGCGATCGCGCAGGTACGCACCGGTCCGATTCGGCGCTGGTAATTCTGCATGGAGAACCTCATTCGGCGTTCACCAGGAGCGCGTATTGGGCGGACATTCGTTGCTGTAGATCGACCAGCTGATCCGACCAGACCAGGGCGACATAGCGGTCGTAGGAGACCGAGCAGTAGAACCGGATCACGTATTTGTCGCTGCCGATGTACTCCTGACACTTGGCCTGTGGAAGGTTATTCGGCGGCTCGACGCTGCGGAGCTTCTTGTTGAGTTCGGCTTGATGCGCCAGCAGCTTCCTGGCAGCGGCCACGTCGCGGGTCCGGTAGATGATGGCGTGGTCCCGCGCGTACCGGTCGACACCGGCGGCCTCCAGCGCTGGGCGGGCCTCGATCGGTGTGGTGCTGAAGTGCAGTCCGGCGAGCCCGGTGTAGACGCCGGGCGGATTGGTGAAGAGTTCCTCATTGATTCGGGGCAGCGTGCGACCGAGCATCCCGTCGATGTCGACCGGTAGATTCATCAGCTGGTCGGGCGGGGTCGGGGTGAACTTCGCGATCGAAGGAACTACCACGTCGAGGCTCTTTTCCACCAGGCTCACCAAGGTGGTCAGATCCACTTCACTCGCTGCGATCCGCAGATAGTCGTAGACCCAGCTGTAGACGACGAGTTTGCCTGCGGCGAACCAGGATCCGATCGACTGCTCGTGCGGCTGCCAATGGGCCTTGGCCGCAGGATATTTGGGAATCGCCACGGCCTGGTTGCGGTTGCTGTACTCGAAGTCGGAGCGTTCCAGCGCGACAACCGCGTCCTTGGCCTTCTGCTCGTCGGGGAAAACCATGACCACGTTCATCAAATCCATGCCCTGGACGTTCGGGTCGGTGGTGCCGCTGCTGGCGAAGCCGGTGATGAAATTCGGTGCGGTCTCGGCGAATTTCTCGAGCTTGATGGCATTGCCCAGGTCGGAGTACTTCGGATCGAAGAACACCTTCGAGGTGAGCTTGTAGCCGTGCGCGAAGCGTGGGTCGATGTCGGAGGCGAGTGGTATGAAGTTCGCCAGTCGCTCGGCTTCGACGATCTTGGCCTGTTCGAGCGTCTTGGGCGTGCCATAGGCGTGTGGTTTGGTCGCGTTGCCGCCGACGTCGAGCTGCGCCAGGTCGACCACCGGATCCGGCGCTACCGGCACGTCCGGTTCGGCCCCACACCCGCTGACCCCGATCGCGACGACCACGGTCCCGACCAATGCCAGTGCGGTCCGAACCGCGTTCGATCCCATGACGGATCGCCCCTCCCCCTTGCCGAGCATGTTTCCCTGGGGGATGCTACCGGGGACCGATCGGTATGTGCCACCGCAGCTTTGGTAGCCGCAGCAACAGTGTCGTGACTCGCCCGTGCCGCTGCGATCCTTCCCTGTGACGGGGAGCTGGGATGATAACGAGAAATTCGGAAGGTGGGTGTCGGCGGGTATGGCGGACGGCGATGCTGAATACGGTATGGAACTGGCTGGCGTCCAGCGAGGACGGATTCCGCCTGGCGGCGGTACGTTGATCTCGCCGATATTGCCTGAACCTGGTCGGGTTCCGCCTGGTGGCGGTACTTCGGTCTCTCCGGTACTTCCTGATCCCAGGTATGGCCGGTCCGGGCCCGGCGATCCGATGCCGCGGGATCCCAGCGATCCCGCGCCGCCTCGCATCGGGCCCGCCGATCCGATGCCGCGAGATCCCGACGATCCCGCGCCGCCGCACATCAAACCTGGCGTTCCGCCCAAGCGTGGGCGCAGCACACCCCCAGCGCCGCCCTGTGATCCGGCCGACCCCGAGATCTTGCCGGGCGAGCCCGCGCCGAACAGACATTGCTGGACCGTGCATCTGGTGCCGCCGCCCGGTGCGGAAGCCGGCTTCAAGAAGAAGCTTCTATTGGCCCAGCGGGCGATTCAAACCGCGGTCGACCTGCTCGGCCGCGGCGGGCCGATCCTCCCGCCGCGCATGGACGACCTGATGAAGCCTGCGCCGGACGGGAGTTTCGGCGAGGGTATGGCGAGCGAGATATACGCGATGCTCGCGGCGTTCACCGCCAAGTTGAAGGCGTCGTTGCTGCACTTTGAACGTAAAGTGCACACAGCGTCCGGCGCCGTGGCAGACGAGCAGGAAAAGACGCTGCGTGACATCAAGGCCATCGTCGCCAAATTGAACAGCGAGCTGAAAGCCGTAGGTACCGGCAAGCTGAATCACGGGCAGGAGACGGCTTTGTTGAGTTTGGTCGCCGCTGCGGTGGAGGCCGTCTTCGACAAGGTCGATTCGGTCTCGCAGTTCAATCAAGACATAGCCGACCCAGACGAAAAACATCCCGTAGGGATCGGGAGCTCGACCGCGGCCACCGCGGCCACCGCGGCCACCGCGGCGACCACCACCGCCGCCACCGGCACCGGCGGTTCCGGTGGGGGCGGCGGTATGGACGGGTTGATGCAGGCGCTGATGCCGCTAGGCATGATGGTGGCGCCGCTTATGCAAACGCTGCCGGGTCTGCTCGACAAACAGGATGACGGCACAGAAGCTGGCGAGGAGAGTGTGCAGGCCGCCATCCCACTGCGCGACGTCAATACAACGTCAGCGGCTGTGGCCGCACCGACCGGACTCCCTGCCGCACAGCCGATCGCCGCCGCCGCGCCCATCCCGGGACAAGTCGCGCAAGTTTCGTCTGTGATCAACGGGTCCAGTCCGGGCCGCGTCGAAGCGAGTCTCCCCGCAACCCCGGTGTCGGCGTTCGCACGACCTGCTGCCCGCACTCGCCGCACGACGGATCCAGCCAGGCCTGCGGACGGTGCGCAAGCAGACGGCAGCACGGATGCGGACGATGCCGCTATCGAAGACGCGGCCGTGACAGAAACCATCTGATCGGTGTCGCCGGACCCCGGGGCTGTGTCGACTCGGCCCCGGGATCCCTTTCGCCTGGTCAAGGTGGCCGTACGGGTGGGCCACACTGCGCGGCCCGTTGCTCGCCCATCGGGTGAACCGGCCACTGGAGCTGCTCGTCGAGGCCACTGGCGGTGGTCTCTCCGGAACCGGGCGGTCGTATCAGGTTTAGGCTTCTGCTCTTATGGCCCTCAGCGCAACATTGCACAACTTCGCCGTCCAACTGGCCGACGTCGACCGTGACGTCTACCAGGACCTGGAGTTGCGGATAGCGCGCCACCCGTCCGAAACCGCCGAATACATGCTGACCCGACTGCTGGCGTACTGCCTCGAATACCAGGACGGCATCGCCTTCAGCGACGGCGGCATTTCCGCGACCGACGAGCCCGCGGTGCTGGTGCGCGATCTCACCGGACGGCTCACCGCCTGGATCGAGGTCGGTGCCCCCGACGCGGAGCGTCTGCACCGAGGCAGCAAGCTGGCCGGCCGCGCCGCCGTCTATACCCATCGTGATCCGGCCAAAGTACTGGCCCAACTCGCAGGCAAACGGATCCATCGTGCCGAAGCCATTCCCGTCTACAGCTTCGATCGCGACTTCATCGACGCCGCTGTCGCCGCGCTCGGACGCCGCAACACCATGACGCTGTCGGTCACCGAGCGCCTGCTCTACCTGGATCTCAACGGCACGAGCCTGAGTGCTTCCGTCGACGAGCACCGACTCGGATAATCCTCGCGCCCGATCTCGCTACCGAACCGGCCGTCGCCGCCCCCCGCACAGCGTTTTCTCGCGCGCGTACTTTCGTTGTTACCGTGGCCTATGGTCAGTGAATCCACGCAGCGCCGCCGCGAGCAGCTCCGTGACTTCCTACGCACCCGCCGGGCGCGGCTGGCACCGCAGGATGTCGGAATTCCGGCGGCGGGCAGGCGACGGACTCCCGGGCTGCGGCGCGAAGAGGTCGCGCTGCTGGCCGGGGTCGGGGTGTCCTGGTACACCTCGCTCGAGCAGGGTCGCAACATCACGGTCTCGACCGAAGTGCTCGACGGCATTGCCGGAGCCCTGCTCCTGAGTGAGCCGGAGCGTGCGCATCTGTATCTGCTCGCCGGTCTGAACCCGCCGTCTACCGACGTGCGGACGGAGGCCACCGAGGTCACCTCCGAGATGCGGCACCTGCTGGATGCATGGGAGCAACGGCCTGCGGTGCTGCGGGATCGCTACTGGAACGTGCTGGCGTTCAACGACACCGCCCGGACGGTGTTCGGCTTCGATAACACCGCCCACAACTGCCTGATCACGTTCTTCACCAATCCGCGATACCGCGCGATGCCCGAGGTGTGGGCGTCGGCCTGCGCCGCTGTCGTTGCCGCCTATCGCGCCGACGCGGCGCACTTTCCCGGCGATTCCGAATTCCGAAGGGTGGTGGACGATCTCAGTGCGGTGAGCCCCGAATTCGCCGAACTGTGGGAACGCCATGAGGTAGGCGTGCCGATTCAGGCAGTCAATGCGCTGCGCCACCCCGAGGCTGGTGCGTTGTTCTTCGACGCGACGACCTTGACAGTCGCCGACCACCCCGACTGGTCCCTCGTGCTGTACAACCCACAGCCCGGCACCGATACCGCCGGCCGACTCGAACGACTACGACACCTGCGCCTCGCGGCCCCCGCCTGACAGCTACGGGCGGTTCGATACCGGTCCCGAACGTGCTACTGCCACTCCTACGATAACTGCGCACTGTATATCTCCGGTGCGCGGCGGCACGCTCAACCCATGACACAGAACAGTTCCCGATTCGACGGCAAGATCGCACTGATCACCGGAGGCAGCAGCGGCATGGGGTTGGCCACCGCACACCGGCTCGTCGCCGAAGGCGCGACAGTGATCATCACCGGGCGTGACAAAACCCGGCTGGACGCCGCGGTCGCTCAGCTCGGCGACCGGGCGCTCGGAATTCCTGGTGACGCGGCGAGTCTCACCGACCTCGAAACGCTGGCAGCAGCCATTCGCGAGCAGTACGGGCGGCTGGATGTGGTGTTCGCCAACGCGGGCATCGGTGCTTTCCAAGCTGCCCAAGACGTCACGGAGGCCGAGTTCTACCGCGTCGTGGACATCAACTTCAAAGCAGCGTTCTTCACCATCCAGAAGACGCTTCCGCTGCTGTCGGACCAGGCGGCAATCGTGATCAACGCGTCCTTTGCAGTGCACCGCGGTGTGTCGGACGCTGCTCTGTACTCGGCGACCAAAGCGGCGGTGCACAACCTGGCCCGCACCCTCGCAGCCGAATTGGCGCCCAGAGGTATCCGAGTCAACTCCGTCAGCCCCGGCTACATCGACACCCCGGCTTTCCGGGCCGAGGCTTCCGCCGAGGCCCAGGCTGCCGTCGGTGCGACGGTCGCCGCCGGCCGTGTGGGCACTGCCGAGGAGGTAGCCGCCGCGGTCGCCTTCCTCGCTTCCGGTGAAGCGTCCTATATCAACGGACAGGACCTACTCGTCGACGGCGGCCTGATCTCCGCCATCCCGGCGGCGATGCTCTAGGTGGCGGAGGCCGTGGCGCTGAGGCCGTAGGACGAAACAGGGACATGTTTCCGATACCGCGTGGGTTGGGCCGCTTCTAGAGTTGGCGTGCGGTCCGGTGTCGTCGACCACCAAGTAATTGGGGGCACGGTCCATCGCTGTGACCGCCGATTGATCCGTAACGCACCCAGCCATCGATCCGATGTCAGGTATGTGTCGCAAATGATTGCGGCACAGGGATATTCGTGTGCTCGATGTGAACCGTGCTACTGCGGTGGGAACGCAGCCACGCCGTTCTTTGCGGACGAACAATCGAATGTAGACAACCCCATCCGGGTCAACTGGTCGAAAGGGAGGCTATGAACATCAAGACGTCGGCTTTTATAGCGATCGCCGCGAGTGTCGTCATCGGCACCGCTGGATGTGGCGCGACTTCGGCGCCATCGGCCACCACTGGAACACCTGTCCCATCGGCGAATGCCACAGTGTCGCCCGCCGACCGACCGGTGCCGGCGGCCGCTCCGAAGCCTATCGCGCAGCAGCCCGCGGGCGCGCCGCAACCCGTTGCCCAGGAGCCCGAGACGGCACCGGGGCCTGCTGTTGTTGCACCGGAACAGGCCGCGCCGCAACCCGTGACTGCGCAGGAACCTGCGCCTGGCCCAGCGGAATCCGCTCCCAATGGCAGCGGGCACGGTATGTGCTTCGACGTGAACTCGGCACTGGCCAACTCCGCGATCGCCGGACTGGCGCCGCCGCCGGCCGGGGGCGGATGGACTATCGAGAGCGCGAGCACCGACCCGATCCAGGCGGGATGCTCCGGCGTCTTGTCATGGATGGCGGTGGACTGGCAGGGAATTCATCCCGGAACCCACGTCCTGTTCTTCACCAACGGTACGTATCTCGGAACAGCGACGTCCAAGCCGTACGGCTACACCGAGGTGATCGGAAAGACCAGGAATACCGTCTCGGTGCAGTATCGGTGGCCGAAGCCCGAGGATGCACTGTGCTGCCCGCAGGGTGGACCGAGCGTGGTGACGTTCACCCTGAATGGAACGTCGATCCAGGCGCAGGGGCAATTCCCGCCCGACAACTGAGTTGCCGGGTCGGACACATCCACAAGAAGAAGCTCCCGCCCGTAGGCGGGAGCGGATCGTCAGGGGTGGGCGGGCGGCGGGGGCAGGGGCTTGCCGTCCGGACCGATCGGGGGCGGGCACGGCCTGCCATCGGCACCGGTCGGTGGCGGCAGCGGCTTGCCGTCGGATCCCAGCGGCGGGGGCAGCGGCTTGCCGTCCGACCCCATCGGGGGCGGCAGGCACCCGCTGGGTGGCTGCCCGGCGGGCTGCGCGCCGACAGGATTGTGGTCCGGGTGCGCCGCCGCCGACGACGCAGCGACGGGGGCAGGGTCGTGATGCTGTTCCTGCTGCGCGGAACACCCCGCGGTGACGGTGACAGCGGCGGCGACTGCGCACAGGCCAACCATGAGGCGACTTTGTATATGACGCATGACGGTGAACGTACCAGGCGTACCCGGGCACCGTCACGACCTTGTTGACGCATCGAAACTGGTTGAGCCGGAACATATTCGGCTACAGATAGTCGGGTTTTGTCGAGCCTTGCGTCGTGCAGGATTCGCCGTGCAATCCGCATGGTCGGTTCGGGGTGTCGATGACGCGGTGATCGCATCGCCGTGTTGGGAAAGTGATTCATGGATTGTGCTGGTACGGTTCGACGGCATGTCCGTCTTGTCTTTTCGGCGCGCAGCGCTCGTTGCGGCTTCGCTGGGCATCTGCGCCGCAGCCAGTATCGCTATGCCGCAGGCGCAGGCTCAGGCGCAGGACCTTGGACAGCTCCGCAGCATCGGAGTGCTCGATCCCGCATGGTCATTCGCCGAGGCCGCGGTTGCGTTGGAGATCGTCTACACCACACAAGATCAGCGCGACGCGCCCGCTCCGGCATCGGGTGCGCTGTACCTGCCCAAAGGCCTGCCGCCACAGGGTGGGTGGCCGTTGGTGGTGTGGGCGCACGGCACCGCGGGCATCGGCGATTCCTGTGCACCCTCGCGCAGGCCGCAATCGGAACGCAACAAGACCTACTTCAATCAGATTCTGGACAGCGGGTATGCGGTCCTGGCTCCCGACTATCAGGGGCTGGGCACCGGTGGTCAGTTCAGTTACTACAACACGAATGTCGAAGGGCGCTCGATACTGGACGCGGTCGCAGCGATTCGCACGACACCCGTTCCATTGTCGAGCAGATGGGTGGTCATCGGCCAGTCGGAAGGGGCGCATGCCGCGATGAGCGCGGCCGCCCTCTACGGCGCGAACGGCGGCGGCTCCGCGGCAGGGCTGAACGGGGTGATAGCCACGGGGCTGCGCACCAACCCGAGCAAGAGCCTGCGGGAGATGTTCGAGCGAACCTCGACCGGCGCCGAGAACCAGGTGGGCTACGCGGCGTACTTTCTTGCGTCGTTGCAGGAGTTGCACCCCGACGGCGTGACTCCCTTCCTTTCCGACTTCGGAAAAGACTATGTGGAAGAGGCGGCGTCGGAATGCCTTGCCGATCTGGTCGCCCGCGCCGACGGCCGTCGCCCCGCGGCACTGGTCGCCGACCCCGACGAGCCGACGCCGACATTCGAAGCGGATATCACCGCGTTGGCCGGATACCCCGAGGACCGCTTCGCCAGTGATGTCATGATCGGCTACGGGACCGCGGACATCGACGTACCTCCTGCGGAGACCGACAGTTACGGAAACCGGCTGCAGGAATTGAATACCGGCGTTCGAATCACCGTGCGGAAGTATCCGGGCAAGAACCATAGTGGCGCGTTCTTGGCCTCGCTGCCCGATGCCCTCGATTTCTTGAAGACACACCTGCGCTGAATCCTGCGCGTAACGGCCTTGCTGCACCGGCTCATCGAATCCGAGGATTCGATGAGCCGGGCCGGAGGCTTCGGATCGACTAGGGCACCGTGTATTCCACGCTACAGTCGCCGTAGGTGTAGTTATCGCCCGTTCCGTGGTTCGTCACGCTCAGTACCAGGGCAATCCGTCCCGTTTTCGTGACAGTGCCGGGGATGGACAGAGTGTTCTCGGAGCCTTTCACAAAAGCGGAAGTATCGGCCTGTCCATTGCGACCGGTAGTGATGTTCGCCCAGGTAACCGCGAATTTTTGATCATATCCGGTCTGCGACCGAGAGTCGGTGTGCAGCTTCAGTTCCATGGACCCGCTGTTGACCGAGGTGGCGAACGCGTCGCTGGATGCCTGGACGGAAAAGTCGTCCGGAGTGGGGTATGTGATCGTGCACAGTGGATCCGATGGAGCGTTCGGTGCCGCGAATGCGGTGGGTGCATAGCCGACTGTCACCGCGGAGATGCATGAGATGGCCGCGATCCCCGGCAGTAACCCCGAATACGTGCGCGATTTCATCAATACCGTCCTATCGATCCTAGAGCTGTACAGAGTGAACATGCGTGCCCTTGCCGAGCAGGGCCCAGAAGATTGGTTCCGCTGTCGAACGAATCGTCTCCCATGCGTAATCGCCCAAAGGTCAACGGCCGACCTGTCATTCATCCGGCGGTAGCGATGTCGCGGTCGTTTGCTCGGGCGCTTCGAACGTTGACCGGAGTTCGATGCTAGTGGGCGGAGGTGGAGATGTCGGGGCCGAAGGGTCGGTGGAATGTCGTGGGGATCAGCCAGAGTGAAGACTAAAAGTGTTGTCCTGCAATCGATTTAGCGAAAAGGGCGAATGCTCGACGAATGCGCATCGGTTCCCAGGGTTGAGAGGAGGTCATGGTTGGACCTGCAGGACAACGCCATCAACCGGTGAACTCGGCGACCGTATCGCGATGTGTGCCAACGGAAATCGGCTTCGGTTCGGCGAGAGCCGGATCGGCCGCACGGCGGGTGCCGCGTGATCATCACGCGCGTGACGGAGAAATCAGCGGGGAACGGCTACCGGGTCGGTGCAGCTGGCGACGGCGTCGACGAGGGAGCAGGATTTCGGGGCACGGGTGAGGCGGTAGTCGGGGGTGACGCCGTTGTCGCGGGTGATGGCGGTATAGGCGGGGACGGCGTCGGTGGGGCGACGGGTGAGGGTGGGGTCGGTGCGGACGTCGACGGTGTAGAGGCCGAATCGGGGTGTGTAGGAGCCCCATTCGTAGTTGTCGGTGAGGCTCCAGTAGTTGTAGCCGATGAGGTTCATGCCGTCGGCTTTGGCGCGTTGGAGCCAGTAGACGGTGTCATTGAGGTCGTCGGCGCGGGTGTAGCCGTCGGCGCGGGGGAGGCCGTTCTCGGTGGGCATGCCGTTTTCGACAATGTAGAGCGGCTTACCAGGGAAGAGGCGGGCGTAGTGCTGGAGGGCGTAGTAGATGCCTTCTGGCTGGAGCGGGTTCTTCCAGAGTTCGGTGAAGTTGGTCATCCCGGCGAGAGTGTCGGGGGAGGTGCCGTAGTAGTAGTCGATGCCGATGTAGTCCAGTTTTGCCGCGATACGGGAGATGATCGTCGAACCGTTGACGGCGTCCTCGGCGGCGGGAATGTAGGCGACATTGCTGGTGACCATCGCAGCCGGCTGGGTGTGGTGGATGTAGTCGTAGATGCTGTTGTGCGCTCGGGCGATCCGATCGAACATAGCGGGGGCGGCGAGCGGTGGGATGCCGCCGTGGCGCGTTTCGTTGAGGACATACATCGTGGGCTCGTTGAAGGTGACCCACAATGGATCGACCGCGGCGTAGCGATCGACGACCTTGCGTGCGTTGGCGAGCCAGTCATCGACGATGTCGGGGTTGTTCCAGCCGCCGCGGTCGACTTCCCAGCCGGGGTAGACCCAGTGGTCCAGGGTCAGCATCGGGCGCATCCCGGCGGCGGTGATGGCGGCGATCACGTTGTCGTAGAAGCGAAGTCCGTTCTCGTCCCACACGCCGGGCTGCGGCTGTATGCGCGCCCATTCGATGCCGATTCGGTACACCCGCGCGCCCAACTGCTCGGCCAGTTGGATGTCGGACCGGTACCGCGAGAAGAAGTCGACCGAGTTCTGGTATTGATCGTCGGTCTTGCCCGCCGCGATGTAGCGGGTCCAATTGCTGTCGGGCGCATGCCCTTCCGACTGGAATCCCGAGGCGGCGACACCCCACAGAAAGTCCTCGCCGAGCGGCGCGACCCGCGCGGGCGGCTCCGGTCGTGCGGCGGCCGGTGCGCCTTGCGCGAACGTGGTGACGGCGGCAAGTGCGGCCACGCAGAGGCTGCTGAGGCGGAGTCGCATCGAGGTGCTCCTGTTCATTCTGTGCAGGCACGGCAGGTGCGAGGAGTGCGTCTGAACGAAAACCGTACAGTGCTCGGTTTTTGCTGGCAAGGTGTGTCGGGTCCGTGCCTACACTGACCCCGTGGTGAAACGGGGTCCCTATGGAAAAGGCATCGAACGGCGGGAACAGATCCTCGACGCCGCGCTGCGCACCATCGCCGAGCGCGGATACCTGGCCACATCCATTGCTGAACTCGCGGAGGCGGTCGGGTTGAGCCAGGGCGGTCTGCTGCACTATTTCGGGACGAAAGAGGAATTGTTCGTCGCTGTGCTGCGCAAGCGCGACGAATCCGACCTCGCCGCCGTGCACGGCCCCGCGCCCGCGGCATTCGTGGAGATCGTCCGCCGAAACACGACGGTGCCCGGACTGATCGAGCTGTTCACCCACATGCAGGCGGCCGCCGCGGATCCACGCCACCCTGCCCACCACTACATGCTGGAGCGCTATCGGCTGGGCACCGAGGGTTTTTCGCGCGCACTGCGCGAGATGCAGAAAGCGGGTGAGCTGTCGGAGGACCTCGACACCGATGCCGCGGCGACAATGTTCTTCGCCCTCGCAGACGGCCTGCAGGCCCGGTGGTTGATCGATCCGAGCCTTGATATGGCAGCGCTACTCGAACAATGGTGGCAGCGCTATACCGCAGGCACGTCGATCAATAGCCGTCCTGCGAAGCACATCTGACAACGTGATCGACACACGGGAATCGCGCGTGCGCTGTCCTGAGTTTTCGACGGTTGCCGTGTTAGCGTCGCCAGCGATCTGCACGGGCGTCACCGGAAAGGAATCTACAGTGGCAAGGCGAATCATTGAGGCGCTGGTCGACGACATCGACGGTTCACAGGGTGACGAAACGGTGTCCTTCGCAGTCGACGGCCGCGTGTACGACATCGATCTGTCGGCCGCGAATGCCGCCAGGCTGCGGGCGGCACTCGAGCCGTGGGCGGAGAAGGCTCGCAAGACGGGCCGGGTGTCTTCCGGCGGTGGCCGGAAGCGGGCCGCAACCGGTGGCGAGCAACTCGCCGCCATCCGCGCATGGGCTGCCGAGAACGGCCACCAGGTATCGAACCGCGGCCGTATCTCGGCGGAGGTGATGGCCGCATACCGCGCAGCGCAAGACGCACCGCGGGTGCCGCCACCCGCACGGAGTAAGCGGGACACCCCAGCTGTCGCGGAACGGGAACGGAAGCGTGGCGCGAAGGAAGGCAAGAAGACGGCCGAAGTCGGCGCGTAGGCGCTGGCTGCTGCCGGCGGTGGTTGCCTGGCCCGCCTTCGGGACCGGTCAGTATCCAATCGTCGGTGGCGAAGCTGCCGATGGCGTCGGCGTGAGCATCGACCGATGCCATGCGCGTGTATCGGATGAGCGGAACCCGCCCGTGATTGCTTGCCGATACGGCCGGGTTCCTTGTTCGATCCTCAACGGGTGAAGGCCTGCGCGAGCGCCGCCGCGGCCTCGGCTCGTGCTTGTTTGCTGTCGTCGAAGGGGTGCCGAAGGAACTCGTGGATCATGCCCGGATAGCGGGTGACCGTGACCGGCACGCCCGCTGCTTCGAGGCGTTCGCCGTACTGTTCGCCTTCATCGCGCAGTGCGTCGTATTGGGCGGTGATGATGAGTGTGGCAGGGAGCTGGGCCAAGTCGGGGGCCAGCAGTGGCGAGACGCGTGGATCGAGCTTCTCCTCGGCGCTGTTGAGGTAGTTGTCCATGAACCAGTGCTGGGTTTCGCGGCCGATGTTGCCGTACTTGCCCGCGTACTCGCGGATGCTGAAATTCGTTCTGCGGAAATCGAGATCGGGGTAGATCAGCAGCTGGAAGACCAGCGCCGGGCCGTCGTTGTCTCGTGCCATCTGCGCGACAACGGTCGCCAGATTGCCGCCCGCACTGTCACCGCCGACGGCGATCCGCGCGGCATCGGCATTGATGCTCGCCGCGTTGTCGGCCACCCACTGTGTCGCGGTGTAGCAGGCCTCGGGCGCCGCGGGGAAAGTGTGTTCGGGAGCCCTCGGGTAGTCGACCGAGACGACGATGCACTGTGCGCCGTTGGCAAGGCTGCGCGCCAAGCCGTCGTGGGTGTCCAGATCGCCGAGCATGAAGCCGCCACCGTGGAAGAAGACGAGCACGGGGAAGGGGCCGCTGCCATCCGGGGTGTAGATACGGATCGGAATCCGGCTGCTCGCGCCCGGGATGGTGCGGTCCTCGACCTGTGCGATGGGTTCCGGCTCGCCGAGCAGAGCAATCTGTCGGCGGAGACCTTCGCGCGCCTGCTCCGGCGGGAAGGTGTGCAGCGCACCGAAGTTGAAGCCGGCCAGGCGCGCCAGATAGGCCTGGACCTGCGGGTGGAGTGAGATCTGGTCGTTTTGTGTTTCGGTCATGACACCAGCTTCGGACTTGAAGCGCAGTTCAAGTCAAGAGGCAACCATGCCGAGGGTGCGGGTTCGTGGCGTCGGGTCGATCACACCTGGACCGCGGCGATTGCCGCGATGAGGTTGTCGAGGTCCGGTTGTGCGGAGGCGGCAAGGCTCTTGCCCATCAGGCGAATCCACAACCAGCTCAGCGGACCGGTGATGCTGATCTCGACGTCGAGGGTGGTGATGCCGTCGGCGCGGGTCAGGAAATGGGCGAAGGTCAGTCGTGCGCCGATCAGCTTCGAGACATCCACGAATTCGCGGTCCTGGACGAGGCTTTCGACGAGGAAGGGCACGGTGGGACCGCCCTTGGGCTTGAGCTTGCCGGTTGCGCCCTGGCGGAATTCGCCGTCGAGGTGAACCCATTCGGTGTCGGTGTTCCATTCGGGCCAGGTCGCCATGTCGGCCCATTTGTCGAAGAAGGCGGCGGGGAGGGCGGTCGTGGTGCCGTGCGCGGTGGCGATCGTGGTCATGAAAATAATATGCGCGCTTACTAAATCCCTTGTCAATCCGCGCTGCTGCCTGCTCCGGGTCCTACGTCGACGAGGCGCGCAGGGCGCGGCGAGCCGCGATCGAGCCGAAGGTTTCGCGGTCGGCGAGGAAGCCCTCCAGAGCGAAGGTCGCGGCGCCGAGGCTGGCCGGGTTGTGCCGGAGCGTGCACAGTTGCAGCGTCACCGCCTCGAAGGGGTCGGACATCGCGTGGTGTGCGGCGACGCGGCGGGTCACCTCGAGCAGCGGCGTGCCGAGGTGGTTGGCGACGAGGTCGCCGAAGACCATGGTGCGCGGGTTGAAGAGGTTCACCAGATTGGCCACGGCGACGCCGAGGTACTGGCCTGTCTTGTCGATGACCTCGAGTGCCACGCTGTCGCCGCGCGCCGCGGCCGCGGCGATGGCCGCGATGGTACGTGCATCGTCGCCGCTGATCAGCGGGCTGGATGGGGCGAGTTCGCGCAGGGTTTGCACGATGCCCGGTGCGCTCACGTATGCCTCGACGCAGCCGTTGCGGCCGCAGGAGCATGCGCGTCCGTCGAGCACGAGGTTGGTGTGGCCCCATTCGCCCGCGCTGTTGGTGACGCCGCGGTAGAGCATTCCGTCGATGACGACACCGATGCCGACACCGGCGCGCAGCGTCACGACGATCAGGTCGTCGACGTCGCGGCCCGCGCCGAACCACAGCTGTGCCGCGGTGCTGGCCTTGAGTGGGTTGTCCAGGTAGAGCGGGTGTGGCAGCCGCCGTTCGAGCAGTTCCTTGAGTGGGACGTTGTGCCAGTGCCAATATGGCGAGAACACCGAGACTCCGCCCTCGGGTTCGACGAGCCCCGGCACGCTCAAGCCGATGCCGAGCACCCGGTCGGCATCGCCCGCGGTCAGCTCGCCGATACCGCGGATGATCAGTTCGGCGACGTCGTCGGGCCGGGTGGCCGCGGGATCGACGGGGATCTCGACCGAGCGCAGCACCGACATGGCCAGGTCGAACAGGTCGAAATGGACGCTGGTTTCCGCGATGTCGACACCGATGAGAGTGCCGCGCACGGGATTGATCGCAAGACGGGCCCGCGGTCGGCCGATGCCGGGAGCGTCGTAGCCGAGTTCGGCGAGCACGCCGACGTCGAGCAGCTCGGCGATCATGTTGCCGACCGTGGCGAACGACAGTCCGGTGGCCTGTGCGATCTCCTGCCGGCTGGTATGGCCGTCGGCGGCATAGACCGCCTGTAGTACGCAGAACCTGTTACGGCGTCTGATGTCGCGCGCGGTCAGCTGGTACACGGTCGGGCCCACTCCTTCCGATGATGTGGCAAACATACCGGACTACTTCGGCCAACAGTATTTACAACAGTTATCCGAAGTCCTACTGTAACCCGCATCACTATGCGACGCCGCTGTGCGTCAGATCACGTAGGAGTGCTCATGTCCTCGACTCACCGACGCCCTTGGGCCAGCGCCGTGCTGTGCGGGGTGGCGCTGGCACTGGCAGCGACCGCCTGCTCATCGGGCAAGGAGACCGGCTCACAGACGAGCGGGCCACAGCACAACACGGGCACGATCAGCCTGGTGTACGCCCAGAAGCAGGGCGACCAGGAGTACTTCATCGGCGAGGCGGAGGGCGCCAAGGCCAAGGCCGCCGAACTCGGTGTCGAGCTGAAGGTGGTCAACCTTGGCAACGACGCGAACAAGGCGGTCACCGAGGTCAACAATGCGGTCAACCAGAAGGCGAGCGGCGTGATCGTCGTCGTCCCCGATCCCTCGGTCGGGCCGCAGGTCGCGCAGCTGACCAAAGCGGGCGGCGTCGCGCTGCTGACCTCCGACGACCAGGTCTGCACCAGCGGACCGGACCCGTCGAAGTGTGCCAAGGATCAGCTCGTGCCCCGGGTCGGCTTCAGCGGCGCCCAGATGGGCGCCGCGGTCGGGACGAGGGCCGGTCAGGACTTCAAGAAGGCCGGATGGAAGCCGGAAGAGACCGCGATCATCGACGCCTGGAAACAGGACGTGACCGTCTGCACCGACCGGGTAAACGCCAACCAGAAGGCATTCCGGGATGCGGCGGGCGTCGACGTCCGGGTGATCGAGGTCGGCACCGACAACACTCCGTCGGACGCGCAGAACAAGATCTCCGCGACGGTCGCGGGCAACAGGTCGGTCAAGAACTGGATCGTCATGGGCTGCAATGACGAGAACGTCAGTGGTGGTGTCGCCGCCATCCAGAACTCCGGATACGTCGCGGACAATGTGCTCGGTGTCGGCCTCGGCGCGTATCTGGCGTGCAAGGAATGGCGCGGTGGCAAGCCGACCGGCTTCAAGGCTGCACTGTTCATCAATGGCAAAGACGTGGGTGCGCTTGCGGTGCAGACGATCTACGACTACCTGAAGAACGGCAAGCCGATGCCTGCCGAGGCGTTCGCGCCGACCACGATGGTGGATTCGAGCAACTGGCAACAGGCGGGCGTCACATGCAGCTGACGGGATTGCGTGTGACCGGGGTCGGCAAAAGCTTCGCCGGGGTCCCCGCCCTGCGCGAGGTGAGCCTGGACTTTCCGGCAGGCGCGGTGACGGCCCTGATGGGGGAGAACGGCGCGGGCAAGTCCACCCTCATCCGAATTCTCGGCGGCGATCACCGACCGGACAGCGGCACGCTCGAACTCGATGGCGCGCTGTTCGAACCGGCCACCCCGGCCGCCGCGCGGGCGGCCGGGATCCGGGTGATCGCCCAGGAGCCGGAGATCGTGCCGCACGTCTCGGTCGCCGAGAATGTCTATCTCGGATCGCTGCCGCGCCGTGCGGGCCGCCTTGTCGACCGGGCGGCGTTGCGTGAGCGGGTGCGCGCCGACCTGGCCAGGCTCGGCTTCGACCGCGACCTCGATCCCGGTGCCCTCGGTTCGAAGCTGACCGCCGCGCAGCGTCAGCTGGTAGAGATCATGCGGGCATTGACCACCGACGCCAAGGTGATCGCGTTCGACGAGCCGACCTCGTCGCTGTCCGAGCACGAGACCGAGTCACTGTTCGCGCTGATCGGCCGGTTGCGGGAACGCGGCCTCGCGGTGATCTACGTATCGCACCGGATGCAGGAGATCTTCCGGCTCGCCGATCGGGTGGCGGTACTGCGTGACGGTGCGGTCGCGGGCGTGCGGTCGACCCGTGAGACCACCGACCGGGAGATTGTCAGGCTGATGGTCGGCCGCGACCTGTCCACGCTGTTCACCCGCAAGCGCCACGCGCCGGGCCCGGTCGTGCTCGAAGCCGACGCGGTGACCACCGACGACGTGCGGGAGGTCAGCCTGCAGGTGCGGGCCGGTGAGGTGGTCGCGCTGGCCGGGCTGGTCGGCGCAGGCCGGTCCGAGCTGGCCGGGGCGCTGGCCGGAGATCTGCCGATCCGCTCCGGCGAGGTCCGGGTGGACGGCAAACCACTGCGGCTGCGCCAGCCGCGCGATGCGGTGCGGGCCGGGTTGGGTTACGCGCCGGAGGAGCGCAAGGCCCAAGCCCTGCTGCTGCATCGCGGTGTGCGCGACAACATTTCGCTGGCGATGCTCGACCGCTTGCGGCGCTGGCGGTTCATCCGGCGCGGCGCCGAGCGGCGCCTCGCCGAGCAATACGTGCACTCGCTGCGGGTGCGGACGCCCTCGATCGAGCAGGAAGTGCGCAAGCTGTCCGGTGGTAACCAGCAGAAGGTGGTGCTGGCCCGCTGGCTGGCCCGCAAGCCGGCGGTTCTGATCTTGGACGAGCCGACGCGGGGCGTCGATGTCGGCGCCAAGGTCGAGATCTACCACGTCATCGAGGAACTGGCCGAGTCCGGGGTTGCGGTGCTGGTGATCTCCTCGGAGCTACCCGAAGTACTCGGTCTCGCCGACCGGATCGTCGTCATGCAGCATGGCCGCGTCACCGGCGAACTCGACCGCAGCGAGGCCAGCGAGGAAGCGATCCTCGCGCTGGCCATGGCCGAAGACCTGACGTCGCACACATCTCGAGGAAACCGATGACCGAACAACAACTCGCACTCGCCGCGGAACCCGCGGCCACCGACACTCGACCACCGACGCTCCGCTATACCGCCGCGCTCACGCCACGAAACCTGGTGCGCGCGGTCGGGACCGGCAACCTCAGCCTGATCGGTGCGCTCGTGGTGATCGTCGCGATCTTCGGCTGGCTCAACGATGGGTATCTCGATCCGGCGAACCTGGCCGGAATCGGTGATGCGGTGACGGTTTTCGGTCTGCTCGCCGTGGTGCAGACCGTCGTGATCATCTGCGGTGCGCTGGACATCTCGGTCGGTTCGCAGGCCGGTGTCGCCTCGGTGATCAGCGCGATGGCGTTCACCGCGACTGCGAGCAACGCGTTACTGGGTGTGCTCGCCGCGATCGGCGTCGGGCTGGTGCTCGGCTTGGTCAACGGCGTGATCATTGTTTACGGACGGGTCAATCCGGTGATCGCGACGCTGGCGACATTGGCCGCGTACAAGGGCCTCGCCCAATTGATTTCCGGCGGCAAGGCCCAGGGCTTCGTGCTGGACAACGACGTGTTCATCTTCCTCGCCAGGGGCAAGGTCCTCGGTCTGCCGGTGCCGGTGATCATCCTCGCGATCGTCGCATTGGGGGTGCACGTCCTGCTGAAGTACACCGACATCGGCCGCAATATCTATGCGATCGGTGGAAACGACACCGCCGCAAGACTTTCCGGCATCAACATCAATAAGTATCTGATCGCGGTGTACGTACTCGCGGGCGTGGTCGCCGCGATTGCCGGGATCATCCTGACCGCGCGCACCGGGTCCGGTCAGCCGGTGTCGGGCAGTGAAGGACTCGAGCTCAAGGCGATCACCGCGGCGGCACTCGGCGGCTGTGCACTCAAAGGCGGCAAGGGCACGGTTGGCGGCACTCTGCTCGCGGTCGTGCTGCTCGGCGCGCTGGACAACGGTCTGAATGTCGTTGGTGTCAACACCTTCTGGCAGAACGTCGCCCAGGGATCGCTGTTGGTGGCTGCGGTCGTCATCCAGCAGCGCCGCAGCGGCGAACGCGCCGTCGGACTACCGACCTGACCGTTTGCCATGTTCTGCCGACCGGTGGCGATCACCGTTGCCGTCGGCCAACCGAGATATCGGGAGCGAAACCATGATCATGTTGCGCGCGCATCCGTGCGGCCCGCCGCCGGGGCGGTTGTGCGAAAGTCCGGTGTGGGACAGCCGCACCGAAGAAGTGCTGTGGGTGGACATTCGCGGCGGCCACGTCCACCGCGCGCGGCTGACCCTCGGTGACAGCGGTCCGGATCTCGCCCACCGATCCACGATCGGGCTGGACCCTCCGGTCAGTGCGGTGGTGCCGTGCGCATCCGGTGGACTGCTCGTGACCGCCGGCGCGACCTTCTACCGAATCGAGGCCGACGGCACCGTCGACCGAGTCGCCGCACTGTCGTTGCCGGACGATGGGATTCGGCGGCGCCTGAACGATGCGAAGGTCGACCCCAGGGGAAGACTGCTCGCAGGCACGATGTCCGAGGACGGTGTCGAGGGCAGCGCTACTCTCTACCGACTGGACCCGGACGGCACGCTCGGCATCCTGCGCGCCGGGGTGACGATCTCCAACGGGCTCGGCTGGAGCCCGGACGGCGCTATCCTCTACTACGCCGACAGCCCGACCCAGCGCATCGATGCATTCGAATATGACCTTGCCACAGGCACTTTCGGTGGCAGACGGCCGTTCGCCCGATTCGACGACGGCGATCCCGACGGACTGACCGTCGACACGGACGGTCGCGTGTGGGTGGCGGTCTGGGGTGCCGGCCAGGTTCGCGCTTTCGACCCCTCCGGGCGGCAGTGTGCCGTCATCGACGTCGGCCCGTCGCAAGTGTCCAGCTGTGCTTTCGTGGGGCCGGATCTGGATGTCCTGGTGATCACCACCGCCGCCGAGGGACCGGCCGCGCTCGAGCCCGACGCCGGTCGTTTGTTCGTCTGCACGCCTGGCGTGACCGGTCTGCCCGCCACCCCATACGCCGACGCGGGGTTGGTGAGATCCGATGTCCGATAGCCCCTTGAATCTCGACACGCCGATCATCGCGATCCTGCGTGCCCCCACGGCCGCGCGGTTCGCGGAAGTCGCCGCCGTATTGCACGAATCCGGCATCACGGCAGTGGAATTCACCCTCACCTCCGCGGGCGCGCTCGATGCGCTGCGCGACTGCGCGGGATCGGGCCACCCCATCGGCGTCGGCTCGGTGCTGAGCGCCCGGGACGCCGCCCGAGCGGTCGACGCGGGTGCGGCCTACCTGATCACCCCGATCGTCAGTGCCGAGGTCATCGCCGAGGGCCGCCGACTCGGCGTCCCGGTGATCTCGGGTGCATTCACCCCCACCGAGATTCACTACGCGCGAGCGGCAGGCAGCACCATGGTCAAGGTCTTTCCCGCCTCGGTGGGCGGGCCCGAATACCTCCGAGCCATCCGTGCGCCACTGCCCGACATCCCCTTGGTCCCCACCGGCGGCGTCGGTCTCACCGATATCGAGGCATACCTGGATGCGGGCGCCGCAGCCTTGGGGATGGGTTCGCCGCTCATCGGCGATGCCTGTGCCGGTGGCGATCTCGACGCGCTGCGTGAACGCGTATCGGTCGTGCGGGAGCAGTTGTCATGACCGTCGATTCGCTCGGTCGAGGGCACCTCGGTTCCGCGCGTGCCGGGGGCGGTCTCGGTGGGTCGCGCTTCCGGATGTTCTGTCGACCTGGGGAAGCTCTCGGCAAGGTGCGTGTCGGTCGCGCGTTCATCGGTTTTGCCTGTGCCGGTGTCAGCCTCGCGCATTCACCGGATCGGGTATACCGCGCCGCGGGGAGGTTGTCGATGAGGGACAACTTGCCCGTTGCGACGCACATCGAACTCGCCTGTGCCGGAGGCGAGTTCGACGTGTGCTGCGACCGGGCGCCCGTCGAGAGGGACCAGTTGTCATGAGGGGCAATCTGGTAACTCTCGGCGAAGCTGTCGGCGTCGTCGCCGCCACCGAGCCGGGGCCGTTGGCGCCCGGCGCGACCATGCGGATGGACTTCGCGGGTGCGGAGGCGACGGTGGCCATCGGCGTCAGCAGGCTCGGCCACGACAGTGCCTGGGTGGGCACGGTCGGGGACGACGCGGTGGGCCGGATGGTGCTGGATCGGTTGCGGGCCGAGCGGGTCGATGTCTCGCGGTGTCGAACCGATCCGGAGCTGCCGAGCGGACTGATGCTGCGCGAGCGGCGGACGGCCGATCGGATCGGCGTCACCTATTACCGCAGGGGGCTGGCCGGGTCGCGGTTGTCGGCGGACGATATCGACCGTGCGCAGATCGCCGCGGCGCAGGTGCTGCACCTGACCGGGATCACGCCCGCACTGAGCGCGTCCGCGCGCGAGGCCGTGCACACGGCGTTGGACTGCGCTGTCGATTCCGGTGTGACGGTATCGCTGGACATCAACTACCGCCGCGCGCTGTGGTCGCCGTCGGAGGCCGCCGCGGAACTGGCCGAGCTGGTGTCGCTTGCCGACATCGTGTTCGCCGGACCGGAGGAAGCGGCCCTGCTCGTGTCCGCGGCGAGCGCGGCGGAAATGGCTGAAGCCCTTGCTGCGCAAGGTCCTTCGCAGGTCGTGCTCAAACTCGGCGCCGAAGGCGCGCTCGCGCTGCACGACGGCGAGCTGATCACGCAACCACCGATCGCCGTCACCAGCGTCGATCCGGTGGGGGCAGGCGACGCGTTCGTCGCCGGTTACCTCGCAGGCGTGCTCGACGGCAGGTCCGTCCGGCACCGCCTGGACCTGGCCGCGACCTGCGGCGCCTTCGCCGTATCGGTGCCGGGCGACTGGCAAGGCCTGCCACTGCGGCGCGAACTCGGTCTGCTCACCGGGGCCGACATCAACCGATGACCACGAAAGGAAGACCATTGAGTCGTCTGGCAGACCGGGTCGCGGTCGTCACCGGGGCCGCGTCGGGGATCGGTGCGGCCACCGCGCAGCGCCTCGCCGCCGAGGGCGCGGCTGTCGTCATCGCCGATATCGCCGAACCCGCGGGACAGGAAGTCGCGGCGAAGATCCGCGCCGCAGGCCAACGCGCCGAATTCGTCGGGTGCGACGTGTCGGACGAAAGGTCGTGGATCGAGCTCCGGGAACGCGTCACCGAGCGCTTCGGGCCGCTGGACTTCTTGTGCAGCAACGCATCCATGCAGGCCACCGTCCCCGCACACGAGCTGACCCGGCAGCAGTGGGACGAGGGTCTCGCGATCAACCTGACGCCGCTGTTCCTCGGTGTGCGCACCTTCATCGACGATCTGCGCGCTCGGCGCGGCAACGTGGTCGCCGTCTCCAGCGTGCATGCCCACTTCGGGCTTCCCGGCTATCCGGTCTACGCCGCGGCCAAGGGTGGGCTGACCGCCCTGGTCCGGCAACTCGCTGTCGAGTACGGACCGTCCCGAGTGCGGGTCAACGCCATCCTCCCCGGACCCGTCCTCACCCCCGTGTGGGATGACGTGGACGCCGAGGGCCGCAGGCTCTCGGCACAGGCTACCGTCCTGGACCGGCTCGGCGCCCCGGAGGAGGTCGCGGCCGCGGTCGCCTTTCTCGCCTCGGACGACGCGTCCTTCATCACCGGAACCAACCTGGTCGTCGACGGCGGCTGGAGCGTACGAAAGGAGTCCCGGTGAAAATCACCGCACTCACCACCTACCTGGTTGCGCCGCGCTGGTGCTTCCTGCGCATCGACACCGACGAGGGCATCACCGGTTGGGGTGAGCCGGTGATCGAGGGCCGCGCGCACACGGTCGCCGCCGCGGTCGACGAACTGGCCGACTACCTCATCGGCCAGGACCCGATGCGCATCGAAGCGCACTGGCAGGTGCTCACCAAAGGCGGCTTCTATCGCGGTGGACCGATCCTGTCCAGTGCGGTCGCCGGGATCGACCAAGCGCTGTGGGACATCACGGGAAAGGCGCTCGGGGTACCGGTGTGGCAGCTGCTGGGCGGCGCGGTCCGCGACCGGATCCGGGTGTACAGCTGGATCGGCGGTGACCGGCCCGACGATGTCGCACAGGCCGCGCTGGAACGAAAGCGACAGGGCTTCACCGCCATCAAGATGAACGGATCGGCCGAACTGGAGTTGATCGACACGCCACGGGCTACCATGGCGATCGTGGAGCGGGTAGCCGCCGTGCGGGAGGCGACCGGCGACGACTTCGATATCGCCGTCGACTTCCACGGCCGGGTTTCCATCCCCATGGCACGGCGCGTGCTGCCGCTGCTCGAGCCCTACCTGCCCTTCTTCGTCGAAGAGCCGCTGGTACCGGAGGCGAGCAGCCAGATCGGCGAAATCACCCGCGCCACAAGCATTCCCATCGCCACCGGCGAGCGACTGTATTCACGGTGGGACTTCGACACCGTGCTCGACCAAGGCATCGCCGTGATCCAACCCGACCTCTCGCACGCAGGCGGCATCTCCGAAGTCCGCCGAATCGCCGCCTGCGCCGAGACCCGCGATATCGCCCTCGCCCCGCACTGCCCACTCGGCCCCATCGCGCTCGCGGCCTGCCTGCAGGTCGGCTTCGCCACCCCGAACCTGCTCATCCAGGAACAAAGCCTCGGCATTCACTACAACACCGGATCCGACCTGCTCGACTATCTCCTCGACCCGGCCGTTTTCGCCTACCGGGACGGCTACGTCGACCTGCTCGAGGCGCCCGGCCTCGGCATCCGGATCGACGAACAGGCGGTCGCCCGCGCCGCCGAGCACGGCCACCGCTGGCGAAATCCGGTGTGGCACCGCAAGGACGGTTCCTTCGCCGAATGGTGACCGGTTAAGCCGGGGTCTGCGCCAGGTCCGGCAACGGCTCGGGCGCGAACTCCGGAATGTCGCTCAGGCCATCGATACCGAGTTCCGCGCGCGTCGCGTTGATGACCGAGCGTTCCTCCTCGACGGTCCGCGCGATCGCCTTCGTCCACAGGGTGAGAACGGCCTGCATTTCCTCGCCGGTCGCCTCGTCGTCCATCTCGATCTTCAATCGCTGCAACGTGATATTCCGGGCGGCGGTCAGGGTGCGCAGCAGATCTTCGCAACGACTGGGGATCTCGCGATCCGACAGCACGCGAAGTTTGTTGATGAGCCCGCCGCGTCCCCAGATCGTCTGCTCGATGTCCTCGCCGATTCTGTCGATGTCGTCGCTGCCCCCGACATTCCAGCGGTGGCAGGCCGACAGCTGCTGTCGAACCTCGGTGGCGACGGCCAGCACGGAGCTGACGGTCGTCAGAATCGTTTCGCGCCGCCACATTTCGTGTCCACGCTGTTCGGCGGCGGTATTGGTCAGTTCGACGGTGCGCTGCGCGGCCGCGAGTATCACCTGGTTCCGCTCGTCTGCGGCGGCGATCGCGCCGCGATTGGTGCGATTGTTGATCACCACACCGATAAGCGCCACACCGGCGACGACCAACGAACTGAGGAGCGGAAGCCACGGAGTCACGGGTAGATCATTGCATCACGGGGTAGCGGGGCCGTCTGATCGGCCGGTAATGCCGAAGGGCGACCGATTGATTCCGAGGAATTGGCTCGGCTCGAATCCGCGATCGACGCGCGGTTGCGTACCGAAGGACCATTGCACTGCGGACTGCCGCTGACGGTCATCGTGACCGAATGATCGGCAGCTGCGCCACGATGTCGGCGAGCAGCTCGGCCCGGGCCTGCCAGTTCGCACCGGTCAGCGGTGTCGTGGCCGGAAATATGCAGCGGCGGTGGCTGTTTCATGCGTCGCCAGTAGTGGCGCACCGTTCCGATATGCGATATCGCGCTGTCCCGGAAGATGATCCGACGGTCACCACCGAACGGTCGACGAGCGCGGCCAGGTTCGCGAGCGCCGCGGCATCGGATTCGGCCACCGCCTCGGCGGCCTGCCAGGTGAAACCGCCCTCGAAAGGGCACAGCCGCAACAGCAGTGCCTTGTCCGCATCGCCGAGTTGCGCGACACTCCATTCGATCGCGGCGGTCAGCGAGACGTGGGGTGACAGCGATTACAAACGTCGCAAGCGCCAGCTGGATTCGATCGCGAGTGGTGCGTCGGGGGTGACAAGGCGCGGCAGTGTGTCGAGGCCGTTCGGCGGACCCGACTGCGGTTCGACGCACACGGCCTCGTCCGTCATGTCGAAGACGACGACCCACTGCTCGGGGCTTGCGATGTTCAGCTCCAGGAACTCCGGCCAGACCAGGGTGACGTCGACGCCGCTCGGCATGCCGAAGCAATCGTCCCAAGGGCCGGGGCGCGGTTCGATGCGCTGACCCGTCGGCAGATAGTCCGATCCCCGCTCTTCCTGCCAGTCCGGCGAAAACTCGATGGCGACGCCCGTCCTGCCGGGCACCGGGTTGCGGTTGAACCACGGATGCCACCCGGCCTGTGCCGGAAAGGCGTCGGCATCTGCGGTGATGCCCATAGTCAAGGCAACCGAGTCCGGTGTGAGCGCGAAGGATTGCGTCACTCGGCCCGCGAACGGCCATGGCGCCGCGAGCTCCTGGGTCAGGACGGCCTCGGTGCCGGAGGTTCGAGTCACCTTCCAGGGTCGATCGCGGACGGTGCCGTGGATGGCGTGCGGTGCGGCGTTCAGCGGGAGTTGGTGGACCACCGACCCGTTGGTGAAGCGCCCGTCGCGGATTCGGCCACACCACGGGGCCATGGGAAAGCAACCGAACGTCGCGCCCTGCCGCAGCAGCTCGACGTCGTCGACGGTGAAGCTGCTGATCCGTCCGCCAGTGCCCGCTGACACTGTCAGCCGAACATCGCCTGCCGTGAGCGTGATGTCGTCAGTGGTCATCCCTGGTCAGGTCCTTTGTCTGCAGCGACTGTGGGGCATGTGCCCGAATGCGAATGGACGCTAGTGGGTCCGCGCCGGCTTCGCGTGGTGTTCCGGGCGCGACCGCCGAGGTGTGCGTACCGAATGCCTGCGACCCCGACTCTGCCGCAGAAGCGTAAGGGGACTTTTTGATCCGAACCGTCGGTGTGACTATCCCTGCGCGCTGGCGCCATCGAATTGCCGGACTGCGCAACGGCAGTCGGTCCGGCAACCAGCGTCGGACCGAGCGGCGCGCTCCGGCTAAGATTCGATCGGAACAGTCCGCCTGCCGAGATAGGGCGCGCGCTGCCCACGAGCCAAGTAGGCTCACTGTGTCGAATTGTGTCGCGACAGCGAAAGATTGGTTTTCCGTAAGGGGGAACAGTGGACGCGCTGAAGCTCGACCCGGCGGTGCTTGCCGCCTACACCACGATCGCGAATACGGTCTCGCAACAGCTGGCGTCCGCGTCGGCGGCCGCGGCCGGTGCGATGAATCCGGAGCAGTTGGCCACCGATCTCGGGCTGGTCGGCGCCGGATTCGCAGCGCGATTCAACGAAGCGGTAGCCGAGCACACGCAGGCGCTCTCGACCGCGGGCCAGCTGGTTGCCGCCTACGGGAAGGTGCTGCGTGACTACAACAAGGACACGCACACCGTCGATACCGACACCGCGGGTGCCATTTCCCAGGCAGGGGAGGCGCTGACATGAGAACCATGAGCAGCCTGATGGGTTTGCGCAGGCGAGCGGCGACGACTCCGGTCAGCACGCCCGCAGCCACTCCGACGCCGACCATGGACCCGGATGTCGATCCGCCGATCGTGGCCGCGCTTGTGCAGCCGTTGCTGTCGTTGCGCGCCTCGCTCGGCACCGGTGTCGCCATCCCCGACAAGGCCATCACCAGTGCGTTGGCCGCCGCCTCCACCCAGGTGGCCGACACCGAGGCCCCGCAACGCGAAGGCCTGCACGCGCTGGAATCGTCGTGGGAATCCACCGGCGCCGACGCCGCGGTGCCCGCGCTGCGCACCACCAGAACCGAGATCGGCGAAATCTCCGACCGGGGACCGGCATACCTGTCGGTGCTCGGTGACGCGCACGTCACCAGCTCCCGCGCCGCGCGGCGAGTGGACCAGATCATCGAGGACTTCCGCAAGGACGCCCGGGTGATCATGGGCAACGCGGCCTCGGCCCCGGACACCGATGCGGTGATCGCGCGGGCGACCCAGGCGCTGCGGGATGCCGTCACCACGGTCACGGCCGCGCAGACGGAAATGGACGGCCACACCCGGCGTCTGGACGAAATGGGACCGCTCACGGTCACCACACCGGCGGGCGTCGCGGCCAACCAGAGCACCGCCCCCGGACAACTGGTGCCCGACGCCACCACTCCGGCTGCGACCGGGCAGCCCTTGGATCCGGCCGCAGCGGCGCAGCTGCAATTGCAGCAGCAGTTGGTCTCCGCGGGCGTGCAACTCGGCACCGCGGCTATCAGCGCGGGAGTCGACATCGGCACCCACCTGATCGACAAGATCGTCGAGGTCGGCACCCACGCCATGGACACCGTGGCCACATCGGTCGACAAGGCGATTCCCGAGCTCATCCACCCCGGCAGCACCACCGGCGGCGGCACTGCGGGCAGCGGCACCTCGACCACTCCCAGCGGCACACCGCTGTTCGATTTCGGTGGTGGAGCGCCGAAGCCGACTCCGGTACCGGGGACCGGCGCGGTGATTCCGCCTGCGCAGAACGGTTCCGCCGCGAGCGGGAAACCCGACACCAAACCGGCTCCCGCGCCGGCGGAGGGGACGAATCCCTCGACGGACGCGCCGTTGCCGAAACCCCCTGCGCCCGCTGGCCAGCCAGGTGTCACGGGCGGGTTGGCGTTGCCGCCGCCGCCCGGATCCGGCGATCAGGAGCACAAGCCTCGTGACGGTCAGCTCGGCGTAACCGTTCCGACCGGCGCGGAAGCAGTCCCGGCCGCCGTTATCGGCGACTTCGACGATTTCGGCGATGACACGCTCTGATCCCGGCGACTCGAGCAACGATCAAGGACAGGCCAACCCATTCGATACCGGCCTGCCCATGTTGCGCCTGCCTGCCAAGCCACCGACGAAGCGGCGTCGGCCCTCGGCTCGTCGCTCTTCGGGCGCTGAGCTGACCCCGGAGGTGGACGTGCCCGAGCAGCGACCGGACCCGAACCCCGGCCCGACACCGAGTCCGTCGGAGCTATCCGGCGACTGGAAACATTGGCTGGACGCGCCGAGCCCTGCCGAGGAATTCCCGGATTCGGCGGTCGAGCATGGTGGATATCCGATCCACGACGCGGACACCGAATCCGACCGCTACGACGAGCCCGGTGAGCTGTTGCCGACGCTGGTCGACCGATCCGGCGGAAATCCCGGCCCCAGACTGCGCCACCCGCCGCGACGTCAGGAGCAAACGGGCGGCAGCAGACTGCTCGCGGTATTGATCGTGTTCGGCATCGTGGTGGCGATCTCCGCGGTCGTGCTGATCGCGGTCAAGAGTTCCGGCAAGCACCAGCCATCGGTCGCGGCGACAAGTCCGGTGTCGAAGGCGACTTCGGCGTCGAGTGCTGTTACGCGTACCTCGGCAACCGCGGTGCCCGGGGACCGGTCGCCCGCGTTCGCGACCCCTGGTTGTGAGGAGCGCCGTACCCCGGATGTGGTGTCCGGCACCGACCCCGGCGGCACCAGCGACGGCCCCTCCGCGATCCTCGCCTTCGAACGCGCCTACTACGTGCAGCGCTCCGGCTCCGCGGCCCGCGCCGTTGTCGCCGATGACGCCGCCGTCCCGCTCGCCGAGCAAATCCAGCGTGGTATCAACCAGATACCCGTCGGCACCCTGTACTGCGTGCTGATCACTCGAACGGCCACCGGCGTCGGCGACGGCCAATCGCACTGGGAGGTCCAGCTGACCCAGCAGCATCCCGGGCAGCAACCGCAGACCTTCACCCAGATCATCACCACCCGCACCGCCGCCAACCGGACCTTGATCGTGGCGATCAACGCCGCCTGAACCGAGGTCGACCGGCGCGACGGCGCGCCCGCCGGAAAGCCTTGGCGCGCAACATGGTCGATGCACGAGGCGGCCCGGACGCGGTGCTGATCGTGGGCGGGCACCCCCAGTGCACCACCCTGCGTGACGCCGTACAGCCGCTCCAGCCGGTGTCTCTGGGCAGACCCCGGCCGGTCGCCGAGCCGAAAAGACCGGAGCACGGCGAGGTCAGTGGGAGTCCGGTCTGGGGATATGGATGCCGGCGGCGCGGAGTCTGGTCTCGAACAGCGCAGCCGCCCGCGTCGTGGCCGGTGTCTGCTCTTCGCCGTGGCGGGCGATCAGCGTGTACCGGGTCGCGGTGTCGGTGCGGGCTTGCAGGGCGGTCACGATTTTCAGGTGTGCGGGGTTGGCGAGGTAGTGGTCGGCCATGGCGGTGGCGAGCTCGGCGATGCGGGGGTCGTCGGGTTCCCAGGCCGCGGCCTCGGCGGCGCGCTTGATCAAGGCGACGTACCGGGGGTCGTCGAGGGCGTGTTCGAGATGGGTGAGGTAGTCGTCGAAGCCTTCTGGGACCAGGGCCTTGGCCAGCACCCAGCCCTCCCGGGCGTTCGCGACCTCGTCCGCAGGAAAGCCGAGGTCGGCCATCCGCTCCAGCAGCGCTACGGCGCGGTCGCCCAGTAGCGCCCGGTCGCCGTCGCCGAGCCGGTGCAGCGTGTGACGTCGCGCGATCAACTCCTCGATCCGTTCGGTGAGCTGCCGCTCGACGTCGGCGAGTGCGGCGGCGAACAGTGTGGCGTCGACGTCGACCAGGGACCCGATCTCGGCCAGCGGCACCCCGGCAGCGGCCAGCGTCCGGACCCGCACCAACCGCAACAACTCGGCCGATCCATAACGCCGGTATCCGGAGTTGTCGCGTTCGGGCTCCTCGACCAGGCCGAGCTTGTGGTAGTGCCGCACCGTCTTGACCGTGACGCCGACGAATGCCGCCGCCTGCCCGATCGTGACTCCGTTCCTCATCTGCTCAGCCTTCCGTGTGTTCGAGCCGCCGCTCTACTAGATGATGTTCAGCGCAACGGCGATGGTGCCGAACAGTTCGTGAAATGAATCGGAAAGTGCCCACCCAGCCGGGCAGAACTCGAGGGACGGGCCTGATGAGATTCCGCCGGTGTTCAGTCCGTCGCGGCCTGCTCACCGCAGAACACCTCGTTGACGAGCCTCTGCTGGGCGTTCTGGAATGCTGTTGCGATGGACAGTTCGGCATCGTCCACGCAGTTCAGCGCGGCGGTCAGGGTCTTGCTGCCGTCAGGTGTGCTGTACATCAGCGCTGCGTGGCCCACGGCGGCGCCGTTGTGGGAGATGACGGTGCCGCCGCCGTCCGTGGTCACCACGAACACTCCCAGGCCGTAGTCCATGTTCGGGATGCCTGTCGGGTGCGGGCTGCACATCTCGGCCAGCAGCGGGGCGGGCAGGAGCTTGCCGCTCATCAGCGTGGAGATGAACGTGTGCAGGTCCTGGGTGGTTGAGATCATGTCACCACCGGTGGAGATCCAGGAGGGGTTCTGGCGGGTGATGTCGACCGTCTTCTGCTCGCCGGCGTCGTCGTAGCGGAAGTAGGCGTGGGCGTGCGGCTCGGGGAGCTGCGGCGAGGCGTCCGGCACCACGGTGCCCGACAACCCGAGCGGGCCCAGGATCAGCCGTTGCATCTCCTCGGCGAGCGAGCGGCCGGTGACCTTCTCGATCAGCAGCCGGGCCAACACGTAGTTGGTGTTGGAATAGCTCCAGCCCGTCCCCGGCTCGAACCGCGCCGGCTTGGACAACGCCAACTCCACCAGCTCCTGCGGCCGATAGGTCTTCAACCGGTTGTCCATCCACTCCGTGCCCGCGGGGCCGTAGGGCATGGGGATTCCCAGCACCATCGTCCCGTCGTCGTAAACCTCGCCGGTGAAGTTGAACAATCCGCTGGTGTGCTGCAACAGCATTCGCACCGTGATCCGCCGGTCCAGCCCGAACTCGGGCAGGTACTCGGTCACCGGGGTATCCAGCCCGATCTTGCCCTCGGCCACCAGCTGCAGCACCAGGGTCGCAGTGAAAGTCTTGGTGTTGCTGCCGATCCGGATATGCCCGTCTACCGGAGGCTTCGCGGTCCCGCCCAGCTCCGCCGCCCCTGCGCTGCCGACCCACTCGCCCCGCTCATCGTGCACGCGCAGCGACACCCCGACGAAACCGGAATCGACGATGTCTTCGATGGCCTTCTGAAGTTCCGGGTGATCCTGGCCGACAGCGGGCATCGGCTCGGCCCCGCTGTCCGAGGCCGAAGCGGCGTCGAGGGCTGAGGTGATCTTGCGGGCCATCTCGGCCGTGGTGGTGCTGGGCTTGTCCGGGTGAACGGGAGCGGCTTCGAGGGCAAGGATGATGGTGCTGCGAAAGTTGTCGGCTTCTGCCGGAACTTGCTTGCCGAGCAGGTTCATGGCCGCGGTCAGGGCCGGCAGTACCCGGTCGGCGAGTTCGGCGATGGTTTTGCCTTTCAATTCGATGTCCTTGGTCTTCGCGGCGAGTACGTGCCCGACCAGACCGGTCGCCGACGTCAAGGCGATGGAGGCATTCGTGGCGGCCTTGTGGGGCGAGCCGGCGGTGGCGGCCATCAGCGACACGGCGCCGTACGCGGCGGTCCGCAGGGTGCTCTTGTCCTGGTCGGAAAGGGTGATGGACATGGTGGTTTGCTCCTCAAATCTGTTTTGTCCGGTCGGCGTCGTGCCGCTGCGACGAGCTTCCACCCTGACCCAAGGTCAACCTCAACCATGATCTAGATCACAGCCACTCCTTCTTTGGAGTTGGACAGCTTCGGGAGCAGGACGCCGTCACCGGGCTGCAGGTGGTGCTGACCACGCGGCCCCTCCACCATCCACCGCATCATCAGCGGAGCCGCACCACGGGCATAGTCATCGCGCGATTGCCGCTCATGACACCTTCTTCTGCCGGCGAGTCCACGAAACACCCTCGACTAGGCGGCATCTCGAACATCGTTGGATTTTCGGCGACTACTACCGGAACACCCACTGAGCGCCGGGCTGCCAGGTATCGGCATGGCAGACACGAGGGCGGGAAGGGGCAGCGCATCATGAGGATTGACCATGGCGCTGTCGCAGGGGATGGTGGGCTGATGAGCGGCGAAGAGGTCCGTGCGGGTGTGAAGCTGACCAATCTCGACACCCCGCTGTTCGACGGCGCGGAGGCGACCAAGCGGGATCTGATCGACTATCTGGAAGCAATCGGGGATCGGCTGGTGGGACAGCTGCACGATCGGCCGCTTTCGGTGCTGCGGATCCGGCCGGGGCAGGAACCCTTCATGCAGAAGAACCTGCCGAAATACACCCCGGACTGGATGCACCGCGTGACGATGTGGGCCGACAGTTCCAAACGCGAAGTCACCTATGCGCTGTGCGACGACGTGCGCACACTGCTGTGGTTCGGCAACCAGCGTGCGGTGGAGTACCACACGACGCTGCTGCTCGCGGAGTACGAGAAAGGTCCGACGCATCTCGTTCTCGACCTCGACCCGCCGCCCGGCCAACCGTTCCGGCAGGTCGTGCTCGCCGCCGAGCTGATCCGTCAGGCGCTGGACAACGACGGGCTCGCGGGCGCGGTGAAAACCAGCGGCGCCAAGGGCTTGCATGTGTTCGTCCCGCTCGTGCCCGGCATACCCATCGAGGACGTCGCCGCGGCGACCCGCGCGATCGCCGCGCGTGCCGAGCGCATCGATCCGATACTGGCCACCACCGCGTTCATTCGTGAGGACCGCGAAGGCAAGGTTTTCCTCGACTCGACGCGCGCGGGTGGCGCGACCGTTGTCGCCGCCTACAGCCCGCGGATACGACCGGGCACGACGGTGTCGTTCCCGCTCGGCTGGGCGGACCTCGGCGACATCGCCCCGGGTGATTTCACCATCCACACCGCACCCAAGCTGCTCGGCGATCGCGACCCGTGGGCAGCGAATATGCCTGCGCCGCAAGCGTTGCCCGCGGATCTGATCGAGGAGGGTCACACCATCCCGATTGCCAGAGTTCAAGCGATGCACGAAGGAAAGCGCCGCGCCCGCGCGCGGCGCAGTTAGTCCGATTCGATCTCAGGCCGAGTTGGCGTTCATGCTCTTCGACACGCTTGCGCTCAGGGTTCCAGAAACAGCCTCTCATTAGGTAGCCTCGCCAACCCCGCCGTGTCGCCGGGGAGCATGTTCACCGCATCCATGTAGTGGCGTGCTCGATGGTCTTCCGCGAATCTCAGTGCAGCGGTCAGGCAGGCGGCGAAGTCCATCCGGACACCGTGTAGGAACACACTCAGATGGACGTCCGTCTCATCCGGCCTCGGGGAAACGTTGGCGCTCATGGTGTCTCCGCGTCTCGAACACTGGTCGGGTTGAGCGGGATTGCTTCGGTTTTGTCGAGGTTGTCGTTCAGCTCGGGCCACCCGTCTTCGTCAACGGCGGCGAATCCTTGGCCCGTGATGTAGACGGTCGGCCGACTATCCGCGGGAGCTAGCTCGAGCTTGCGTGCGGTGTCCTCGTGGAAGACCGCGAGCAGCGCCTGTACGGATGGGGCAATCTCGCCGGGTGGCAGGTACAGAATCGGGTCGGACATCGGTTTACACTCTGACCGGTTTGCCGACGTGAGTGCTGTCAGACCAGGTGATCCCCAATACGTGACGGTCATCGACCACCCGGACACCCGTCCATGGGCACCGTTTCAGCCGATCACCGCCCGTATGCATCTCGATTCCGTGGTCGATCAGTGACACCCATTTCAAACAGAGGCGCTCAGGGCAGCTCACCTTGATCAGCGCCCCGTCGAGATCGAATTCTGAACCAGCGCAATGAGACAGGTTGATCCATGGCCCACAGTCGTTGTCAGGCATGTGATACCGCCCGTACTCGGCCCGGTCCTACGCATGCGCGAACCGATTCGATGACGAGGAGGCCGGAGGGGCGGAAGGTGTCATGTGGTGGTTCGATCCATTGCCTGATCGCTCCGGATTGTGTGGTCGGTGACGGTAGCGCCACTGTTCCGCCGTCGCGGATGACGGATATGTTGTGCCGGAACAGATCAGCGAACAGCGGCACATCGTCGGGTACGTCGGGTCGGATCAAGAAGGTCCATCTGTTCGATCGTGGGTGCGACAGGATCGGACCGATCGCGGCTCCGCGTCGACTCATGTCGTGTTTGACTGCCTGGCCCAGTGGTGCGGGCATCGTGAGCCCTCCGACGTGTGTGGCTTTCATGATGATGCGGCCCAGGCTCGGCGGATCGATGGTCGCGGGCAGATCGCATACCCGCTTGTAGAAGACGCAGCGGGATATGGGGGTATCACCGAACGGTATGTGGTCCATCGGGTTTGGCCTCTGCTCAGTTCGACAGTGGGTTAGGTGCGCCTGGTGCCACGGACTCGAAAGCCCGGCGCAGGCTTGGAATCTGTGGTGATGGGCGGGCCTGCCCATTCCCGTAGCGCGGTTGTGAAGCGATCGATCACGTCGGTTGTTGCGCCGACGTAGGTGACAGGTGGACCGGTGAGTGGAACTCGTTGCGGGAGATGGTTGTTCAACATCCGCCGACCTCCGGGCATCGATTGCGGCTGTAGGTGAGCCCGGCCCCCTGGATGCCACCATGCCTAGCTGGGCGCGAGAGAGAGCTGAGAGAAGGGAGGAAACATCTCTGCCGGACACATCTAGAACACCGCAGCAACACGCCTGTCCGCAAGGTTCTAACAGAAACGTTTCACTAAAAACGTACGTAGTTTTAGTTCAGGCGGCATTCTGGTTTCAACTGAAACCGAACTGGAAGGCGGCACTCAGTGACAACCGATTCCACCGTTGCCCGGCGACTGCTCGGCATACAACTGGAGGAGCTTCGGGAGAAGTCAGGCATCACCATTGGCGAGTCCCCGATATCGAGTCCGCCCGGTAGTAGAGCCGGGTGGTATTCGATCCAGGTTCAGTTGATGTCGCAGGCCACGGGGTGGTGGGTGTGGCTGCAGCGGGCAGCGTACTCGGCCGGGGTGAGATAGCCCAGCGCCGAGTGACGGTGCCGCAGGTTGTGCTCGGTCTTGAAGTCGCCGATGACCACCCGGGCCTCGAGCAGGCTCGTCCAGTGGTTGCGGTTGAGGCACTCGGCGCGCAGCCGTCGGTTGAACGACTCGATGTAGCCGTTGTTCCACGGCGTCCCGGGCGGGATATAGGAGATACCCACCCGGTCGGCGCAGAACTGTTGCAGCGCTGCCGAAATCATCTCCGGCCCGTTGTCCATGCGCAGCACCAGCGGTGGGCCGCCTCGGGCGGTGAACACCTTCTCCAGCTCGGTCACGAGCTTCTCGGCGGTGATCGAGCGTTCCACGAGGTGCAGCACCGACTCGCGGGTGTGCTCGTCGATCATCGACGCGATCTTTACCGCCTTGCCGTCGACGGTCGAATCGAACTGGAAATCCAACGCCCACACCACTTTTGGTGCGTCGGCGTCGATCCTGGGCGCCGAGGAGGCGCCGGCCCGCTTGCGTGGTGAGTGCGCCCGCACCTGCAGCCCCTCGTCTTTCCACAACCGGTGCACCTTCTTCTTGTTCACCTCCCGGCCGTCGTCGTGGCGCAGCGCGGCCCAGGCACGGCGAAACCCATGGCCGGGATGTTTCGTGGCATAGGCGCGCAGCCAGGCCCGCAGATCGGCGTCCGGATCGGCCGGGGTCGCCGCGACCGGGATACGCCGGTAGGTGGCTCGGGCGAGCCCAACAACCTTGCACGCGAACCGTTCCGACAGGCTCTGAACTTCTCTGAGCATGTCCACGGCGCGGCGCTTGGCAGCCGGGCCTAGAATTTTCCCTTCGCAATCTCCCGCAACGCGTCCTTCTCCAACTCCGCATCGGCCAGCAGCCGCTTCAACCGCGTGTTCTGCTCCCGCAACTCCTTGAGCTCCTTGGCGGCGTCGGTGTCCATGCCACCGAACTGGCGGCGCCAGTTGTACAGCGTCGCCGCCGACACTCCCAACTCGGCCGCGATCTGTTCGCCGGTCTTGCCTTCCGCGGCCAACTCATCGGCGCGGCGCAGCTTGCGCACGATGTCCTCTGCGGAATGCCGCTTCCGACCAGCCATGTCACTCATCGTCCCTTCCAGCCCTCACCAGGGCCAACAGGACTCTAATATCAAGCGGTCTCATTCATTGGGGACGGGCCACCATGGCCGACGCTGCCGCGTCGATTTCCATAGGGAAGTCAACGCTTTGGAAGATCGAGACCGGCCAGCCCGTTCGGCTGAATCCGGTCCTTCTGAACCACCTGTGCCAGCTGTACGGTGCTACACCCAAATCCACCAAGGCACTGCTCGGCCTCGTCGACGAAACCAAAACGCGTGGTTGGTGGCACTCGTTCACGGACCAGATACCGAAAGATTTCGGACTGTTCGTCAGCCTGGAGGACGCTGCCACACATCTGACCTCGTACCAGACCACGTTCTTGCCTGGTCTGTTGCACACGAGAGAGTATCGACGGGCGCTGAGCTGGACGGAGTTCCCACACAAGCCCTCCGATGAGACCGAGCGGCTTCTGGATGTCGGTATGAAGCGGCAGGCACGTCTGACAAGCCCGGAGAACCGGATCACGCTGAACGTGCTCGTTGATGAGTCCGTCCTCCGCCGCATGACCGGCAGCACCGAGGTAATGGCCTCTCAAATGCGTCATCTTATCGAAGTCGGTCAGTTGCCGAACGTGTCCATCCGCGTGGTTCCATCGACGGTCGGCACCTATCGCGGTCTGATCGTGGGCTCATTTGTGCTCTTGGAGTTTCCACCGCATCCCAAGGCAGACCTGACCATGCCTCCCGTGGTGTACGTACAGGGCTTCACTGGCGACCTGTACCTGGAAAAACCCGGGGAAGTCGACCACTATCGTGGAGCTTGCGCCGATATCGAGCGATTGGCGTTAGACGAGGATGCGAGCCGCGCCCTCGTGCTCGACATTGCGAAGGAGTATGCCCCGTGAACGTAGACCTGTCCGGCGCGAAGTGGTTCAAGAGCCGCCGGAGCACCGCATCAAAGGATTGCGTAGAGATCGCGCATCTGGACGGGGGCATGGTCGGTGTGCGGGACTCCAAGCACCCAACCGGCCCGGCGCTCGTCTTCACTTCTAGCGAGTGGGATGCCTTCACCTCACGCGTTCACGACGGCGAGTTCGACCGCCCCTGAATCCGGCGAAGCCCGGTTGTAGGGTGTCAAAAGTCGTGTTCTCCAGAATCCGTGTGCCTCATGAGACTCACACGCCCTCTGGCCCTTGGTCGTCTTTGATCCAGAACATGCCGCGGCCCGACTCCGCAGGCGCGCGCACCTCGCGTGGTTCGACCCTGTCGAGCCGGTATCCGAGTCGACGGGGGACCGCGGCGCTACGAATGTTGGCCTCGTCGCAGTGAATTTCAACGTGGTCGATGCCAGGTAGGGCTAACGCGATTCGAGTCAGCGCGGAGGCGGAGCGGGTGATCACTCCTCGGCCGGTATGCGCGACATGGCACCAGTAGCCGATTTCCAGCGTGCGCGGGCCGACGCGGTCGTGGATTCCGATCGCACCGAGGACGGCCCCCTCGACGTCGAAGATGCCGTAGTTGCAACTTCCGTCGGGGCTGGGCCAGCTCCTCGCCATCGCATCGCTCGAGGCGCGTTGCCGCTCGAGCGTCAGGGGTTCGGCGAGCCAGTCCATCCATGGATGGATGTGGTCGAAGGAGGCGGTGATCGCGTCGAATCGTGGCACCAAGTCCTCGGGCTGCCAACTACGCAGCAGCAGGTCGCCCAGGTTGATCTGCTGAGGCGGCGCGATTCCTGGCGCAAGCGCGGCCGGTCGCTCGGTGTTCATCTTCGGATGTTGGCAGCTGATCCGATGTGGGGCAACGCAATAACGCCGACAGGGCACGCTGACATGAACCGCCCGAGAGGACCCAGCTGACGGGGCCTCCATGAGACAGTCTCGAACGCTGAAAGAAGTCGTGGCGGAGTCTCGGAATTTTTGGCGGTGACGTGGCGGATCCGCCGTGATTTTGACTCCCCGCACTGACCACTTGGTGGATGTTCTTCGCCAGTTACGGTCCAGTGCAGGAGGATTCGGATTGATGTGTGCTGCGGCGCCGAGGTCTCTGCGATCGGTTGCTGCCGATGCTGTACAGCTGGCATTCCGTTGCTCCGACGACGATGCCGAGGAGGTCCGGGCGTTTCCGGACGTGAGCGCCGACCAACGCCACAACATCCCCCTGCGCCGCCGACACGGCTTCGGCAGCCGCAGAACACAATCCGTCCACGCCCTCGGCCCCGGCGCTGCGGGCGCTCAGTCGCCGTCCACGCCGGTGCTCGGGGCTGCAGTCGAATCGTCCAGGCGAACACGCACCGTGACCCGCCCGCGCTCATCACGATGTGCGAGCGCGTGACCACGCCGGTCGCCGCCCTCGAGGTGCAGCGTGATCGGGCCGCCTTCATCGGTGAAGTTGCGCCACCAACTCTTTCGATCCGGGAGTGCGACCCCGATGACGATCGAATCGCCGGAACGGCGGTAGTTCACGGGCGTGCTGAAGGTTTTGCCCGAACGGCGGCCTACGTAACTGATCTCGACGAAGCTCTTGCGCATGAGCGACCCCACCACGGGTGCATTCGTCAAGGTCAGCATCACCGTGTTGAAGCCGTTCACGAAAGATTTCGCATTCACCGAATGCCTCCTGGTACAGCCTGGATAACGGTCGATCTCACTTTACCGGCCATCCATGACACCGGCGCTCGGCGGCGGTTGGTGCATCCAGGCGCGACCAGATCTCGGCCGGATTCTGCTGAGCCCCAGCGCTGTTCAGCGGCATCCCGGACCTGGCAATCTGCCGGATTCGATTGATTGCCCGCCCTCGCTGGATCAACTCGACAAGATCGGCGTGGTCTGCGCGGACTCGATGAGCCAGCGGCCGTCCTGTTCGACGACCACATAGGTGAGCCGTCCCGCCGACGCGGGCAGCGCGTCGGCGTCCGCCCGCTCGTCGAAGACGTTTTTGACGCAGGCCACGATCGCGACGTCGTCGCGAACGAAATGCACGTCGTCGACCACGATCTCGGTGCGCACATCCGCCAGCGGGGAGGCCAGTGCCGCCGTCATCGCCGCGGACAGCGCGCCGATCCCACTCACCCGACGTCCACCGAAATTGACGATGTTCACCGTGCTGGTATGCAGCGGCAGGAACTGATCGGGATCGTTCTGATACTTCACGGCCTCCGCGACCAGCGTGTGAATGGCCGCGGTCGCAACCGCTTCGTCGAAGGTACCCATGGTGTCCGACTCCTTTTCTGTCGCACGATAGGCGCTGAGCCAGAATCCCGTTCCGCTCGCGAGGATCCGATCGCCGGCCGCACCCTACCCGAACAGTCCGCCCAACACGCCGCCACCCTGCCCGGCCTCCTGGCCGCCGCCGGTGCCGCCGATGAATCCGCCGGGCGGCAGTTCCGAGGGCTGCACGATGACGAAGCCGCGGCCGGAGAACGACAGGGTCAGGCCCTCGCCGGTGCTGCGGCCCATGAGCCTGCCGAGGCCGAAGGAGTCGTTGCGTTTGATACCGCTCTGCAGGCTCGACGACCAGGCCACCGCGGCCTGCGGATCGGCGTAGGTCGGCTGGTCGACATTGAGCACGACCGGTGTGCCGTGGGTGGTGATGGCGATCCGGCCGCGGCCGGTGAAGACACAGTTGAACAGACCGGCGTTGCTGGCGAACCCGGCGGCGCCCTGGACCCTGCCGATGTTGTAGGACAACGTCGGATCGAAGGCGAGCACGTTCGCGCCGTTGATGGTGAGACCGTCGGTGCCGTCGAGGTCGACGGTGTGCACGTCGGCGGCGGCATTGGCGAGGAACAGATCGCCGCGGCCGGTGACCTTCATCAGCGGCACGCCCTCGCCGGTGAGCCGCTGCTGGATGGCCCTGCCGATGCCGCCGGAGCCGAGCGCTTGGAAATGCAGGTCGCCCTGATAGGCGACCATCGATCCGGCCCGCGCCATGACCTCGCCGTTGACGGCGACCTTGATCATCTTGCCGCCCTGCTTCTGGATGCCGACGCCTGCGACTTCCGCATGGCTCGGGTTGAAGAGATCGCTCTGCATCGGCAGCGCTCCTTGCTGAGGTGATGACATCGGTGGGGGCGGCGGCACCGCGACGGGCGGCGAGTAGGTGGGGGGTGCCTGGTGTCCGGGTGGCGCGTACTGCGGCGCGAACCCGGGCGGCGACGACGGCGACGCGGCAGCGGGCGGATAATGCGGTGCGGCGGTAGGGGTTTGATAGCCGGACGCGGGCGGGAATTGCGGCGGTGCTGCTGGCATCTGGTATCCGGGCGGGGCCGGGGGTTGGGGTGTCACCGCCTGCGGCTGGTACCCCGATCCCGCAGCAGCAGGCGGGCTCGGCGGTGCGGAGTCGTCGTCGATGTTCACGCCGAACGCCGTCGCGATTCCGGCCAGCCCGTTGTCGTAGCCCTGACCGACCGCGCGCACCTTCCAGCCGCCGCCGCGCCGGTAGATCTCCACGCACACCACGGCGGTCTCGGTGCTGAGCCCGGTCATCGGGAAAGTGACAGTGCCCGAATCGGATCCGATCGTTGCCAGCAGCGAGCTCGCGCCCGCGAAAGTGGGAGGTCCACTGCCGTCGAGGCTGGCGGTGATGACCACCTTGTCGACGTCGGCGGGCAGCGCGGAGGTCTGCACATCCACCATGTCGCCGGCCCCGCGGCCGTGCCGATAGACGACACCGGGCCCGACCGGCTGGTTGAAGAACACGAAGTCGCCGTCGGACCTGACCCGGCCGCTCGCGTCCAGTAGTAGGGCCGATACGTCGACAGGAGCGGAACAGGTGACGGTGACCGTCATCCGGTCGGCGGGTGCAGGCCGATTCTCGCCGCGGGCAAGCGCGGTCACGACCGACCGTCCCGGCCGTCGAAATGTCGGTTTGGCGCGCGATTCACGGCCTCAAGTGTTGCGCGAGTACGGGCTGCGCGCCACCGATCCGCCGATACGGGTCACCGATCAGGGGATACGGGCCATACCGCAGAGCATGGAGACGGCCTCGGCTCTCGGGTGCGCGCGCCAGGTTTCCGGGCGCCACGTCATCACCGAGGTGATGCCCGGTGAGACGAGCTCGTATCCGGTGAAGAAACGGGTGAATTCGGCTGTGGACCGCAGTTGGAAGGGCACGCCGCTGCGCTGATTGGCTTCTTTCGTCTCGGCGAGGTCCTCGGCGGTGAGGTGGTCGCTGGTGGCGTGGGTCATCACCAGGTAGCTGCCGGAGGGGAGTGCGTCGCACAACTGCCGCACCAGGTCGTAGGGGCCTTTGTCGTCGGTGATGAAATGCATGATGGCGACCAGCATCAGCGCCACCGGTTTGTTCAGGTCCAGGACCCTGGTCAGCTCGGGGTGGGTGAGAATGCGCTCGGGGTCGCGAAGATCCGCGTCGAGGTAGGCCGTCGCGCCCTCGGGGGAGCTGTTCAACAGGGTGTTCGCGTGCATGAGCACGATCGGATCGTTGTCCACGTAGACGATCCGCGATTCGGGGGCGATGCCCTGGGCGATCTCGTGCACGTTGCCCGCGGTGGGCAGGCCGGCGCCGATGTCGAGGAACTGCCGGATTCCGGCCTCGGCCAGGTATCCGACCGCGCGCCGCAGGAAATTGCGGTTCTCCAGGGCGGCGAGGCGGACGGTCGGGAAGGCTTCGGCCACCGCGTCGGCCGACTCTCGATCGGCCGGGTAGTTGTCATTGCCGCCGAGCCAGTAGTCGTACCGGCGCGCCGGGTGCGGCTTGGTCACGTCGATCCTGGCCGCTGTCGATTCCGAGTCCACCACGCCCTCAATTCGTCTCGGCTACGGTCATCATGTCAGCTCGAGTTGTGCACCGGTAGCGATGGTGATATCGCACCGCCCCCGGAAGGCTTCGTCATGCAATTGCGGTACAGCCCATACGATTTCGACGTCCACAGCGATCCATACCCTTACTACGCCAGGCTCCGTGAGCAGGCTCCCGTGTTCCGTAACGACGCCGACGATTTCTGGGCGTTGTCCCGGCACGCGGACGTGCTGGCGGCGTTGCGGGACTCCGACCGCTTCTCCAGCGCCAACGGTCTGCGGATGGAGCCTGCCTTCTGGGGCCCGCAGGCAGAACGGTTCTTTTCATTTGTCGCCATGGACCCGCCCGAGCACACGCGCTTGCGCGGGCTGGTGACGCGGGCGTTCACCCAGCGTCGCGTGCAGTCGCTCGAGCCGCGACTGCGGTCGATCGCGAATACGCTACTGCAACCGCTGCTCGAGCGTGGCAGCTTCGATCTGATGGCCGATTTTGCGGGCCCTTTCCCGACCGAGGTGATCTCCGAACTGGTCGGCGTGCCCGCGGCCGATCGCGACATGGTTCGCAAACTCGGCATGGAGATCATGTACACCGATGAGGAGTCCACCGAGCTGCGGCCCGAGGCAATGCAGGCTATCGGCGCCCTGGTCGGCTACTACACCGAGTTGACCATCGAGCGCAGCAAGACGCGCAGCGACGATCTGCTCTCCGGACTACTCGATGCCGCCGACGGCGAAGACCGGCTCAGCCCGGAGGAAATCGTCGGCGTTCTGATCCTGTTGGTCGGAGCGGGTATCGAGACCACCATGCTGACGCTCGGCAACACCTGGCATGCCGCGGCACTGCATCCGCAACAGCGCCGGAAGGCCTTCGACGGCCGGATCGATGACTGGATCGCCGAGTCGATGCGCTACGACCCGTCATCGCAGACGCAGTTGCGCACGACCACCGAGCAGATCGAGTTGCACGGGGTGCGGATTCCGGCCGATGCGCGCATGCTGCTGATCGCGGGTTCGGCCAACCGGGACCCCGAGGTCTTCGACAACCCCGACACCTTCGATCTGGACCGTGACACCAGTAGGTCGCTGGCCTTCGGCAGCGGCCGCCATCACTGCCTCGGTTCGAATCTGGCGCTGCTGGAACTGCGTGTCGCTCTGCGGGAAATTGTTGCGGCCGTGGCCGACTACGAGGTCGACACCGAGCGCCTGCGGCGCATCCACTCTTCCAACAATCGAGGCTTCGCCAGCCTGCCGACCACGGTCACGGTGCGCTGATCGTAGGCGACTGGTCGGTCGTCTATAAGAAGTCCTCGTCGTCGGCGGAACCCGCCGAACCCGCGTGTGTCGCGCGCGGCACGCCGAGTTTTTTGCAACACGGCAATTTTGCAGTTTCGCTGGCGACGGTGCATCGACTATGAATGGCATGTGCCGTTCCCATGCGTGATCACCTGTCTGCCATCGAATCTCCCCCCTCGGGAGTCGAATTGACCATCGAGCACCCCATTGAGGACGAGGTCACGCAGCTCGCGAGGCGGGTCGAGAAGGCCCGTGGTCGGCTTGCGTACCAATTCGACCCTGCGCTGACCGAGGCGCTGTCCGAGGACGAGCTGCTCGCCGAACGTCAGCTAGCCGAAAAGATTCGCGATCAGGACCGTGGTCAGCGTTGGAAGCACGTCCAGGCGGCCGCCGCCGCGGCCGACCGCGCTAGGCATACCACCGAGGCGATCGAGAAGGCCGACATCAGAGATCTATTGGTAGCTCGCAAGGCAATTGCCGCGCAGCGGCGCGAGTCCAGCCCGCATGCCAAGCTGGCGTCGCTGTACCGGCACCGGTCGTGGTCGCTGCGTGCGCTGGCCGGTGTCGTTGCGGCGGGCATGCTCTGGTCGGCTGTCAATGTCCAGCAGAACATCGCGCCGAGCGGGCCGAGCGACCCGCTGTACTGGTTCAGCTACCTGATCGAATCGATGATCAGCGTGTGTCTGATCATCATCATGATCGGTACGAACAAGGTGGCCGAGTGGGGCATCCTCGACAACCGCAGGCAGGTCGCCGCCGCCGAAATCGCTCTGCTCGCACTCACGATCACCCTCAACACCTACCCGTACGTGCGCGACGGCAAGTGGTATGACGCCGCCGTGCACGCGGTCGCGCCGGTCATGATCGGTGTCGCGTTGCTTATCCACGACGCGGCGAGCACCCGCTACGGGCACGCCATCGCACAGGCCACCGAGCAGGTTCGGGAATTGCCCGACCCAGCGGATCTGATTCGGCACCGGCTGCCGACAGTTGCCAGCTACCGCGCCAGTGCCCGAGCGGATACGCCGACGTCGGTGGCGGCATTGGCCGCTGCCGAACAGCACGATGAGCCCGAACCACGTCCGCGTGCCACCGAAGCGTTCGTAGATCAGAGCTTCGAAGTAATCATGCCCGAGGACGACGAGGTCGCGCCCTCGGCGTTCGTCATGGATATCGACACCATGGTCGATCCGGACGAACGACCGGCGTCGTCGGTGGCTACGGTCAAGACCGCGGCCCGGCGCGCACCGAGCACTTCCGGTCGCACGGTGTCCGGAAGCTCCGACAACGATGAGTCGAGCAACGATCGGCTCACCGCGCCGATGGCCACCAAAGAATCTGCCACCTCGTCGATCACGAAGACCAGGCCCACCGTCGCGTCGAACGGCAAGCGGCCGTCGACCGAAAAGCCCGCCGCGGCCACCAAAGTCGACAGCAAGCCTGTCGCGACGGTGAGCAGCTCCAGCACGAAGGTAAAGGCAAGCTCTGCAACGGCCGGCAAGCCGACCGTACCGGCGAGCGCCAAGACCGCTGCCAAGGCCGACACAAAGTCGGAATCCGCGTCGACCGCCATTGTTCGGCAGACCCCGGCCGTCTCGAAGTCCGACAGCGCGGCAACCGATGCCGACTCCGATGTCGCCCGCCCGCAGGAAATCTATGACACGGGCCAGTTCCGCGTCGCCGAGATCCTCGAGCAGGAGCTCGCCGAGCTGCAGGCCGAGCGGCGGCGTGCCCGTACCAGCAGGCAGCGCTGAGCGCTACGGCCAGACGTGCGCGGGCGCATGGCCCGCGGCACGAACGGCGCGTCGGTTCCGCTCAGCGTCGAGTGGACGGACCGATCGGTATATGGCACGGCAGCTACCGTTCATCGGGGATCTCTGTGACGCGGTAGCAGAGCTGCGTCGGTTGGTCGTTGCTGAGAACACGACCTGTGGCGCGCGGTGGAGCTGTGCGAAGGCCCTCGAATCGGTATCGCCGGGTTACCTGGCAGATCCGGCCTTGCCGGGAGATGTTGGCGGGTGGTCGTTTCTCCGAACGCGGCGAGTGACGCTCTGTGCTGCCGGTGGACCAGTTCGGCCCGGGCGGCGGTGACGAGTCCCTGACCACCGAACGCGGACAATCGAATTCCATCCGGACCATCGCCCGGATTCAGCTCGCCGCCGCGGCGGCCGCGCTGACGGTCGCGATGGTGACGGCCCGGATTTCCTGGACGGCTGCCTCCGTCAGGCGCAGCGCCCCGTTCAGCCGATCACGGTGTGGCGAAGCCGATGAGTGCGCCGATGCCCGCGCCGATCGGAATCGTGACGAGGGCGCCGACGCCGCCGAGGAAGAAGCCGATCACCGCGCCGATGCCGGCGCCGATGAGAGCGCCGATGCCGGCGTTGTACTGCTTGCGCGCGAGAGTGTCTGCCTCGTCGATGAATTGGGCGTTCTGCTGGGTGTCGACCTGCGCGCCGATGGGTGTCAGCGTCAGGGTGCGTCCGGCATCGCTGATCTGAGGCGTCAGACCGAACTTCGCGCCGACCGTCTGGAAGGCCAGCGGCAGTGTCACGACGACATTGCCCGCGCTGTCGGACAGGGTGACGGCCTGTGCGTCGCCGGTCAGCGCGAAGCTGCCCACGGCAACGGTGGTGATCACCCCGCGGCCGTCCGCGGCAGGTGCTGCCGTGTACTCGATCCCTTGCTCGATGCCGCGCACCGCGGTCTCGGTGACAGGCGCGGGTTGCGCGTTGACAGTTCCCGCGGTGAGTCCGGTAGCCCCGATCGCGAGCAGGGCGGTAGCGGCGAATGCATTGACCTTCATCGTTTTTCCCCACTTCTTGTTCCGACTGCGCCAGCCGATTCGTCCCCATCCGGCCGGATCTCGGCTGCACTCATCTTCGCCCGTACACCGTCCTCGACGGGGTCCTTTTGCGAATCTCGCCACGAGTCGCCCGCGTAGGTACCGGTTCGCGCGGGGACCGTTGCGCCACTTCAGATGATCTTCATCAACGGTAACTCCGTTGTAACCGTGCGCAGCGGCCAGATCACATCCGGTATGTGAGCATGTGCGAAAGGCCTTATCGGAGAAAGGAAATCGCCCCTGTGGGCCAATTCTGCAGAGCAGTTCTACTCGATGCCGGCCATAAACTGATCGGGTATCTGGAGCCCGGCGCGCAGTCGGTGGGTCGCGCGTGGATCGGCGACGACTTCGTCCAGGGCGTGGAACGCCTGTTGGCTATGCCGACGCGTGTGGTGTGGGCCGGGCGTCACGCCTACCCCCGTATCGGCGAAACCCTATACGAAACGGTGGTTTCCGTCGCGCCACTGACCGGCCCTCGCCGCGGCTTCATCGGCCGGTACATGCTCAACCACGACCAATACTCCTACGTGGACAAAGCAACAGTCCTCGAAAACGAGGACCGCTACCGCATCCACCCGCTGCCGGTCCTCACCGCCGAAACTCCCGACGACGACCGCTGCCTGCGTGGCGCGCACACCACCGGTGACCCGGCGCTGATCGGCTCCTGGGCCCGAAACCTCATCTCCACCAGCGACACCGTCCCGGCCGGCTTCGACCTTCTCAAATTCGACCTGGTCCAAACGTGACCCGTGGCCGCGACGAGTGGCACATGGCAGAACGCTTCTCGATGGTTGTCGCAGTCAGATGCCACTCCTCGTTGCCGACGGGCGTTATGGAGTGGCGTCGGGGTCGAATCCGCCGGGGATTTCGTAGATGGCGCCAGTGAAGGTGGCGGCGAAAAGGCGGCCCGCGGAGAAGCCTTCGGTGCTACGGCCGTAGGTGACGACGCTGGTCAATGGATTGCCGCTGCCGAGGATGCAGTATCGACCGGGTGCGTCGATGCGGATGATTCGAGTGGTGGTGTTGAGGGGGACGACGGGTCGATCCCGGGAGTCCAGCGTCAGCCCGTCCGGCGCTGCGAGCGCCTCGCTGCCGCCGAGGTCGAGCAGCGACTGGGGTGCGCCGGGGTCGGCGGTGGGTATCCGGCTCACCCCGGGGTCGACGAAAGTGCGCCCTACATAGAGGTATTCGTCGTTGCGGCCGAGTACTGCGCCGTTGGCGCTGGGGACGCTCGCCCAGTCGGCCTGGACGACGCCGTTCGGATAGACCCGGCCGATGTGGCTGCCGAAATCGTTGGTCGTGTACACGATGCCGTCCGCGCCGACGTCCATGCCGTTGGCCGCGCTGAGTCCCGCCGCGAAGGGCCGCATAGCGCCGGTGTCCGGATCGAGTTGCACTATCCCCGCGTGCCGCAGGAAATCGCCGGCCACGACCCGCGCGTCGGCCCCATAGCCGACCAGCAACTTCTCATCCGCCGTCCAGGCGAGTGCGCCGGCGCCGCCACTGGGAACCGTCGCAATGGGTACCGGCTCGGCCCCCGGCGCATCGATTCGATACACCCGTCCGCTCAGCAGATCGGTTGTGTAGGCCCGGCCGTGCGCATCGACGGTCAACCCCTCCAATGCCCCCGATACGAACCCGACCTGGATCGTGGGTTGTCCCGCCCCGGCACAGACGGGGGCCGCGCTCGCCGTCGGTGCCGCAACCGCCGACACAGCGCAGAATGTCAGCGCCGCCAGGATGACTGCCGATTTGCTCATACTGCTCATTCCACACCTCCGGTTGGTTCGATGTGTTCGATTCGTCCTGGAAGCCCGGACTGCCCGGTGCCGGCTCGATCACCAGTAGTTAGCTGATGGGCTGCCCGATTCCCGAAGAGTTACCGCTCGGGTCGAGCAGTGCGGCAAGCTGGGTGGGTGCGTGTGTTGGTGCTCGGGTCGTTCGAAGTGCGTGGGGATGACGATCGGCCGGTGGAAGTGGTCGGTGTCAAGGTGCGGGCGTTGGTGGCGCGGTTGGCGATGGAGCCGGGGCGGGTGGTGTCCGCCGATGCGTTGACCGAGGCGATTTGGGGAGACCGCCCGCCTGCGAACGGGGCCAATGCGCTACAGGCCTTGGCGTCCCGGGTGCGCAGGGTGATCGGCAGTGCCCGGCTGGAGGGGCGGCCGCCCGGATATCGTCTGGTTGTCGACGACGGCGATGTCGACGCGGTGCGGTTCGAGCAGTTGGTTGCGGTGGGGCGGCAGGCATCGGGGTCCGATCCGGCACAGGCGCTCACGATGTTGCGCGAGGCCGAGGCACTGTGGCGGGGGCCCGCATGGGGTGACCTGCTCGAATTGCAATTCGCCGCCGACGCGGCGACGCGGCTGGACCAGTTGCGGCTTGCGGCCACCGAAGATCGGCTGGCGATCGAGATCGCTGCCGGCAATGACATTCTCGACGAACTGCGGCCGCTGGCCGATGCGCATCCACTGGCAGAACGGTTGCAGGGCTTACGAATTCGCGCACTATATGCCGCGGGCCGCCAGGCCGAGGCGCTGCAGGCCTACGACCGGACCCGCGATCATCTGGCCGACGAACTGGGCATCGACCCGTCCGCTGAGCTGACCGACCTCCACCTGGCGATTCTGCGCCAGGCCGCCGACCTGCCGACGCGCAGGCGACGCACGAATCTGCGCGCACAGGTGACGAGCTTTGTCGGGCGGGAGGACGACCTCGCCGGCCTTACCGCAACGCTGACAACGGCCCGGCTGGTCACCGTGGTCGGCCCGGGCGGTGCGGGCAAGACTCGACTCGCCGTCGAGGCGGCCGAGCAGGCCGACGCACCGGGCGGCATCTGGTTGGTCGAGCTGGCGGCGGTGACCGACCCGGTCGAGGTGGCCACCGCGGTGCTCACGGCGATCGGTGTCCGCGAGGTAGGGCTGCTCGACCAGCCTGCCGGCGACGCGACGGCCAGACTCGTCGAGTTCTTCACCCACCAGCGTGCCCTGCTGATACTCGACAACTGCGAGCATCTGATCGAAGCCGTCGCCGAGCTCGCCGATCGACTACTCGGCGCGTGTCCGCAACTGCGCATCCTCGCCACCAGCCGCGAGCCCCTCGCCATCGGCGGCGAGAACCTGCACCCCCTCGCCGCGCTGCCGTGGCCCGCGGATTCGATGGACGATCCAGCCGAGTATCCGGCGGTGCGATTGTTCGTCGAACGTGCGCGTGCGGTCCGCCCCGGCTTCGCCATCGACGAGGCGAATTCCGGTGCGGTGGTGGAGATCTGTCGCAGGCTGGACGGTATTGCGCTGGCGATCGAGCTGGCCGCGGCTCGGATGCGCGCGCTGAGCGTCCAGCAGATCGCCGCCAAGCTGGACGATCGTTTCGCGCTGCTCGGTAGTGGCAGCCGCACGGCTCCGGCTCGGCATCGGACTTTGCGCGGGGTCATCGAGTGGAGTTGGGCGCTGCTTTCGCCTGCCGAGCGGGAGTTGGCGATGCGGCTTGCGATATTCCCCTCCGGCGCGAGCCTGGACGCCGTCGATGACATCGACGTATTGACCGACCTCGTCGACAAGTCGCTGGTGGAACGCGCGGGCATCCGCTACCGCATGCTCGAGTCGATCCGTTCCTATGCGCTCGAACAGCTGGCGCACGACGGTCGCGGTCCGCTGCTGCGCGACGAACACGCACGCTACTTCCTCCGCCTCGTCGAAGCGGCCGACCTGCAACTGCGCGGCGCCGACCAGTTGACGGCCTTGGCGCTGCTGGACGCTGAACGCGAAAACATCATGACCGCACTACGATTCGCCGTCGAGAGCGCCGATATCGACCTCGGTGTGCGGCTGTTGGGGTCGATGTTCTGGTACTGGGGGCTGCGCGGCATCCAGACCGAGCGGCTGCAATGGACGCGGGCAGTGCTCGATATCCCCGGCGTGACCGACATCCTCACCTCGGCGGAGGAACCCCATTCGCCGGTGCCCGACACCCACCGTGCCGTGCTCTTCGTCCTCGACGGCCTGATGCAGTACGAGACCGGCTCGGCCGAGGTCGGTGCGCGGGCCGTGGCGCGGGGGATCGAACTCGGCAGGCGCGCAGGTGGTTCGGCCGGTGCGCCGGGGCAGACGGTGTTGTTGGTCGCGCCGACGTTCCTCGAGGGCGGCGCAGGTGCGCGTGCGGTGGCGGATTCGCTCCGTGAGCTGTCGGGGTGGGAGCGGGCGATGACGCTGCTGCTCACGACCATGGCGGCGCCCGCGAACGCAGACCTGGTGTTCGACCAATTGGCCGAAGCCAGGCGTGAATTCGAGATGCTCGGCGAGCGCTTCGGGCTGGCCTCCGCACTGCGCATGCTCGCCGCCCATCGACTTCGCCGCGGTGACTCCGCGCGCGGGATCGCCGAGCTCACCCAGGCGGCGGAGGTGATGGAGGAACTCGGAATCGTCGGTGACTGTGCGGAGATCCGAGCGGAGTTGGGCGTGGCACTCGTGCGTGCCGGTGAACTCGATCGAGCGCACGTCGCCTTGCGGGAGTCGCGTCATCACGCGGCCGCGGCGGGGGAGCCGCGGACCTTGGCCTACGTCCGAATGGCGGAGGCGGAGTACGAGATTCATCGGGGGCACAGTGCTCTCGCGCTGCGTGAACTCGATCGGGCAGAAGCCGGTTTCGCCGGCGCCGCGCTCGGGGCCCGCGCGCGGATGGTGTGCGCCGGACTGCGCGCCTTGGTCGCGGTGCAGGCCGGCGACACTGCCACCGCCCGTCGAACGCTGGATCGAGCGGTCGCCGCCTGCGCCGATACTGCGCAACCGGAGGACCTGGCGATCGTGACGCACATGTACGCCGCGATCGCCGTGCACGACGGTGCGCCCGGCCGGGCGGCATATCTGATCGGTCTCGGCGCGGCGCTGATCGGCATCGAGGACCGCCGCGGCTATGACAACCCCCTCCGCCCGGCCGACCGCGCCAGAGAGCTGCTCGACGCCGAGGAATTTGCGCAGGCATACAACCGCGGGTCCGCACTCACCCGCGACGCCGCAACTCGAGTATTGTGCGCCGATCCACTGGCGACGAGTGCGTGACGGCGGGGTGTCGATGGTTCTTCGAGTTGTCTGCGACACCGCTGCCGGTTTTGTGTGTCCCGTCACACATGGTCTCTTTTTGCTCTAGCGTGGGCACGGTTGAGGCCGAGAGGGGTCGTGGATGCGTAAGGGGATGCTGGGGCTGGTGGAGCTGCGCGAGCACGTCGAGGAGGGGACCCTCGACACGGTGCTCGTCGCAATGACCGACATGCAGGGCAGGCTGCAGGGAAAGCGGTGCGCGGCACAGTATTTCCTGGACGAGGTGATCGTGCACGCTACCGAGGTCTGTGACTATCTGCTCGCCACGGATGTGGAGATGAACACCGTCGACGGGTATGCGATGTCGTCGTGGGACACCGGATACGGCGATCTGGTGCTGCGGCCCGACCTGACCACACTGCGGCTCGTGCCGTGGCTGCCGGGCACCGCGCTGGTGCTGTGCGATGTGGAGAATGTGCAGCCCAAGGGTGTGCCCATCGCGCCGTCGCCGCGGCAGGTGCTGCGGACACAGTTGGCTCGGCTGGCCGAACATGGGCTGCGGGCGTTCGTCGGGACCGAACTGGAGTTCCTGGTCTTCGACGAGACCTTCGAATCCGCGTGGAACGCGGGCTATCGCGGTCTCACACCGGCCAATCAGTACAACGTCGACTATTCGCTGCTCGGCACCGCGCGGATCGAGCCGCTGCTGCGGCGTCTTCGCAACGAGATGGACGGCGCGGGCATGTATGTCGAGTCGGCGAAGGGGGAATGCCATCGCGGGCAGCACGAGATCGCATTCCGCTATGACGAGGCATTGGTGACCTGTGACAACCACAGTATCTACAAGACCGGCGCCAAGGAGATCGCCGCACAGGAAGGGCGCAGCCTCTCCTTCATGGCGAAATACGATGAGCGCGAGGGCAACTCGTGTCATATCCACATCAGTTTGCGCGGCGAATCGGGCGAGCCGGTGTTCGCCGGTGACGGCGCGGACGGCACCTCCGCCCTGATGCGGCATTTCATCGCGGGACAGCTGGACTGCCTGCGCGAGCTCACCTACTTCCTCGCGCCGAACATCAACTCCTACAAGCGTTTCGTACCGGGCAGCTTCGCACCAACCGCGCTGACCTGGGGCCGGGACAACCGAACATGTGCGCTGCGCGTGGTGGGCGCCGGACCGTCGCTGCGCATGGAGAATCGGGTTCCCGGCGGCGACGTCAATCCCTACCTCGCGGTGGCCGCGTCGATCGCCGCTGGTCTGCACGGCATCGAACGGCGACTGCCGCTCGAACCGGAGTTCCACGGCAACGCTTATCGGTCCCAGCGTCCGCGGGTGCCGCGCACGCTGCGCGAGGCGGCACAGCTGTTCGGTGACAGCAAGGTCGCGCGCTCGGCGTTCGGTGATGACGTGGTGGACCATTATCGGAATGCGGCACAGGTCGAGCTGGATGCCTTCGACGCCGCCGTCACCGATTGGGAGCGAATCCGTGGTTTCGAACGACTATGAGGATGCCGGCGGCCCGGGGCCACGTCCGGTAATCGGGCTGTCGACCTACAGCGAGCCGGCTCGCTACGGGCCGTGGGATGTCGAAAGCGCGGTTCTGCCACGCAGTTATATCGATATGGTGGAGCGAGCGGGCGGGGTGCCGGTGCTGCTGCCGCCCGCCGGCGTCGCGCGACAGGAAGTCGTCGCCGGGCTGGACGGATTGGTATTGACCGGTGGGGCCGACATCGATCCGGCTCGCTACGGTGCGCCACCGGATCCGCAGACCCTCGACACCCGTCCGGACCGCGACGACTTCGAGTTCGGACTGTTCGCACTGGCCCGTGCCGCCGGAATACCGACACTCGCGGTCTGCCGCGGGCTGCAACTGGTGAATGTGGCGCTGGGCGGCACCCTGATCCAGCACCTGCCCGACGTGCTCGGGCATACCGACCATTCGCGCACTCCCGGCGTGTTCAACGTCGTGCGGGTGTCGACGGTGCCGGGCAGCCGGGTCGCCGCCATCGCAGGGCCGGAGCTGAAGGCACACTGCCATCACCACCAGGCCATCGACGTGCTGGCCGCCGACCTGGTCGCGGTCGCGCATGCGTCCGACGGCACGATAGAAGCGGCCGAGGCGAGGGCCGGTTCGTTCCTGGTCGGCGTGCAGTGGCATCCGGAGGCCAACGCCACCGACCGCAGGCTGATGCGCGCCCTGGTCGAGGCCGCGGCCGCACACCGCGGCGAGCGCGCCTCGTGAGCGGGCCTCAGCGAGACAATCATGGACACCGCACGCCGTAGCGCACGACGCAACCACGCCTGCGGCGGCATCGTGAGTATGACGGCCTACCGAAGGGAGCTGATTCGATGACGACGGCCACCGTGGTCAACCCTGCGACTGAGCAGGTTGTGGCAACGATCGAGGCGACGAGCGAAGCGCAGACCGATGCCGCCATCGAGCGCGCGCACCGGGCCGCGGCGCAATGGCGCGAGGTCGCGCCCGGCGACCGGGCCCGGCTGCTGCGCCGATTCGCCGACGTCGTCGACGCGAATCTGGAACAGCTGGCACAACTCGAGGTCGCCAACGCCGGGCACACCATCGGCAATGCCCGCTGGGAGGCGGGCAATGTCCGCGACGTGCTGCACTATTGCGCAGGCGTGCCGGAACGATTGCTCGGCAGCCAGATTCCGGTGCCAGGCGGGGTGGACATCACCTTCCACGAGCCGCTCGGCGTGGTCGGGATCATTGTGCCGTGGAATTTCCCGATGCCGATCGCGGCGTGGGGTTTCGGGCCCGCGCTCGCCGCCGGGAACACCGTGGTGCTCAAACCCGCCGAGCTGACCCCGCTGACGGCGATCCGTCTCGGCGAACTCGCGATCGAAGCGGGCTTGCCCGACGGTGTATTCCAGGTGCTGCCCGGCAAGGGGGCGGTCGTCGGGCAACGGTTCGTCACGCATCCCGCGGTTCGCAAGGTCGTGTTCACCGGTTCCACCGAGGTGGGCAAGCAGATCATGGTCGGCTGCGCGCGGCAGGTGAAACGGGTGACTCTGGAATTGGGCGGTAAGAGCGCGAATATCGTGTTCGCCGATGCCGATCTGGAGCGGGCCGCCGCGACCGCGCCCTACGGTGTCTTCGACAACGCCGGGCAGGACTGCTGCGCCCGATCGCGGATCCTGGTGCAGCGCAGTGTCTTCGATCGGTTCCTCGGGCTACTGGAACCGGCCGTGCGCGGCGTGCGGGTCGGCGACCCTGCCGACGAGACCACCGAGATGGGCCCGCTGATCTCGGCGGCCCACCGGGCGCGGGTCGCCGCGTTCGTCGAGCCTTCGACCAAGGTCGCCTTCACCGGTGACCGGCCCGACGGGCCCGGATTCTGGTATCCGCCAACGGTTGTGCTGCCCGGCGCGCCGACCGATCGGGTGCTCACCGAGGAGGTGTTCGGCCCGGTGGTCGCGGTGGTGGCTTTCGAGGACGAGGCCGACGCCCTACGGATTGCGAACGACACCGAATACGGTCTTTCCGGGTCCATCTGGACCAGCGATGTCGGCCGTGCGTTGCGGGTTTCGCGTGGTGTCGAGGCCGGGAACCTCTCGGTGAACTCGCATTCCTCGGTGCGGTACTGGACCCCGTTCGGCGGCTTCAAGCAATCGGGACTCGGTCGTGAGCTGGGGCCCGATGCCGCGCTCGCCTTCACCGAAACCAAGAACGTCTTCATCGCAACCACCTGAGTCAGCACACGTCGAAGAGGAGACACGTTGCAGCGCTTACAAGATCGAGTCGCCGTCGTTACGGGCGGCGGTAGCGGGATCGGCCTCGCCACGGTCCGCCGCTTTGCCGCGGAGGGCGCCAAGGTTGTCGTCGCCGATATCGACGCCACCGCGGGTGAGGCCGCGGCCGCGGCGGTCGACGGACTCTACGTGAAGGCCGACGTCACCGACGAGGCCCAGGTCGAGTCGTTGTTCCAGACCGCGTTCGACACCTACGGCGGCCTCGATATCGCCTTCAACAATGCGGGAATTTCACCGCCGGAGGACGACTCCATCCTCACCACCGGCATCGAGGCGTGGCGGCGGGTGCAGGAGGTGAATCTGACCTCGGTGTACCTGTGCAGCAAGTACGCCATCGGCCACATGCTGGAGCGCGGCAAGGGTTCGGTGATCAACACCGCGTCGTTCGTCGCAGTGATGGGCGCGGCGACCTCGCAGATCTCCTACACCGCCTCCAAAGGCGGAGTTCTGGCGATGAGCAGGGAGCTCGGTGTCCAGTTCGCCCGCAACGGGATTCGGGTCAATGCGCTGTGTCCCGGCCCGGTCAACACGCCGCTGCTGCAGGAGCTGTTCGCCAAGGACCCCGAGCGCGCCGCGCGTCGCCTGGTGCACATCCCGACGGGGCGATTTGCCGAACCTGAGGAAATTGCCGCGGCCGTGGCCTTCCTGGCCAGCGACGATGCCTCGTTCATCACCGCGTCGCAGTTCCTGGTGGACGGCGGCATCTCGGGCGCCTATGTGACTCCGCTCTAGCGGAGTGCGCCATGTACTGTTCGCCTTCGGCGCAGCTACCTGCGTCGTTGTGGATCGACCGTTGTTCGTGGACGGCATAATTCGCTATTTGCCGCCGATCGGAGGAGGCTCCAGGAATGAGTCAGGAAGACGGGCAAGCACCCGGACTGTTCAGTCACGACGCGGTCCTGGCGGAGACATCTCCCGTCGCGGAGGCCGACGGCGCGGATTTCCGCCCGGTCTTCAGTCGCTCCGATGGTTCGGGCCCGGGCGCGTATCTGCCCGCGGATGATCTGAAGTAACGCCCGCTGTGCTGTTCGGCGCTCAGGATGCGCCGAACAGCTCCAGCAGTTCGGTGTTACCGAACATGGTGGCCGCCGCCCGCGCCGATGGCGTGCCGGCATCCGGATCCGCGCCCGCCGCGAGCAGGGCCCGCACGATCTCGGTTTCACCTTTGAAAACGGCCCCCGCCAACGGAGTCTGCCCCTTATCGTTCGCACGATCCGGCTCGGCTCCTCGCGCAAGCAACGCCGCAACAGCCTCCTGATGGCCGTGATATGCGGCCAGCATCAGCAGCGTGTCGCCCCGATCATTGGTGAGATTCACCGGCACCCCGGCATCCACATACCCGCCGAGAGCTTCGACCGCACCCTGACGGGCCAGATCGAACACCTTCGTCGCCAACTGGATCAACTCGGGATCAATCTCGTCACCACTCACCCATCCATTCCTACCCGCATGAGCAGCCTTCCCGCGAGTGGGACATGGTTGTGGGCCGTATTCGACATCTGCCGCAGCCATGTCCCGCCGGCCGACCTAGCGCGGTGTGCCGAGGCGCGCGCCGCCGTCGACGCGAATCACGATGCCGGTGGTGAAGGTGTTGCCGACCAGGAATTCGATCGCGTCGGCGACGTCGTCGGCGCTGCCGACCCGGCCGACGGGGGTGGTGGCGGCGATGGAGTCGAAGACCCCGGTGCGGGCGTCCTCGGGCAGGAAGCTCCACCAGTCGGTATCGATGACGCCCGGTGAGACGGCGTTCACGCGCAGCGGCGCCAGCTCGACCGCAAGGACCGGGACCATGGCTTCGACGCCCGCGTTGACGGCGGCCAGTGCTGCGGTGGCCGGCATTGCCCCGCCGGCCGATGCCGCGGACACCAGGGTGACCGAGCCGCCCGTGGTCAGGTGGGGGAGCGCGGCCTGCACCGTCGCGGTGTGTGCCATCAGTTTGCCGGTGTAGTGCGCTTGCAGCTGCTCTCGGTCGATGTCGCGGAACGGGGTGGTGCCCGACGGGCCGGTCACCGTCACCACCAGGTGATCGATGGGCCCGACCTCGGCGAAGAGGCGCGCGAGGTCGGCCTCGTCGCGGGCGTCGACCCGCTGCCCGGTGGCTGCGGCGCCCAGTTCGGTCAGTGCGGCGGCGAGTCGTTCCTCGTTTCGTCCGGCGATGACCACGTTCATGCCGTCTTTCAGAAGTCGGCGTGCGGTTGCCAGCCCGATGCCCGAAGTTCCGCCGACGATGACGACTTTCTTGCTCATTACAGCCTCCTGAATTACGAACCTCTGTGTCTCGAAATATAAACGAGGCACGGTGTCTTGTAAAGTGATCCGCATGACAGGAACCCGAGGACGCCCCCGAAGCGAGGAAGCCAGGCGCGCGATCCTGCATGCCGCACTCGAGCTGTGCGAGCGCGACGGCTACCAGGAGCTGACCATCAAAGCGATCGCCGATGCCGCAGGCGCCGGGCGGCAGACCGTGTACCGCTGGTGGCCCGACAAGGCCTCGATTCTCATGGAGGCACTGGTCGACCTCGCACGTGAGCACGAGGCGGCGCTGGTCCCGGTCGAATCCACCGATGTGCTCGGTGATATCGAACGGCTGCTGAGGACCACCTACGAGCTCGCGCGCAAGACCACCGGACAGGCGCTCGTCGGACTGATGGCCGACGCGCAACGCGATCCCGTGCTGTCGAAACGATTGCAGGACACCGTGATCGGACCGCGTCGCATGGCGCTGCGCGCGGTACTGCAGCGTGGCATCGATTCCGGCGAACTCGTTGCGACGGCGCCGCTGGACCTCGTCGTCGATTTCGCCTTCGGCGCAATGTGGTATCGGCTACTGAGCGGGCATGCGCCGGTGGACTCCGCCTTGGCGTGCGAGGTCACCACCGGCCTTGCCGCGATGTTCGCGCAACGCTGAAAATTCGTGACTGCCAAGGGGTTACGCTGCGCCAATGGATGATGAGGAGCTGGTCCCAGGTGGGCAGCTGTCGAGTACCACCCGAATAGAAGCCTTCAGTGACGGCGTGATGGCGATCGCGATCACGCTGCTGATTCTGGAGATCAAACTGCCCGAGTACGAACCGGGGCATCTGCTCGGTGCGCTCGGCCATCTCTGGCCTTCGTACGTGGCCTATCTGGCGTCGTTCCTGACGATCGGCGTGCTCTGGATGAACCATCATGCGTTCTTCAGCAGGTTGCGCCATGTCGACCACGTGCTGCGCTGGTGGAATCTGATGCTGCTGCTCGGCATCTCCGTGTTGCCGTTCCCCACCATGGTTCTCGCGGAGCATGCCGTACACGGCGCAGGCAGCGACGCCAAGGCCGCCGCGGCGTTGTACGGCATCGCAGGCGTCATGATCACAGTGCCGTGGGCGCCGTTGTGGTGGCGGCTGGTGAGCAGGCCCGAACTGTTCGAACCCGGCTTCGATTCCGCATTCGCCCGGCGTGAAAGCGTGCGTGCCTACCCGGGCATCGTGACCTACGCGATCTGCATCGGCGTGGGCCTCATCCAGCCGGTGGCCGCACTGATCCTCTACCTCGTCGTCGCCATCTTCTATGGCTTCACCAGCCAGGGCTGGGGAACGAAGCCGGGCGACGATTCGGACTAGCTCGGCGCTCACCCGTCCCGGTGAGGGTCGGATCACCCGGACGACCGAGGCGCTCGTGGGGCGCTCGGGAGACACTGGATCGCTATGGATATTCGGAGTGCGGTCTCGAGCGCGGTCGGTGCCACCGACACGGTGGCACGGCGGGTGACCGAGTGGGTCCGGGCTTTCCCGCCGGGTCTGCTCGATGCCGTCATCGCCGCCGCGGTGACGATCGCCTCCGTGGGGCCTGCCGTGGTCGACGGTGCCTCATGGTGGATCGTCGGCTTCTCGGTGCTGGCCTCCGCCCCTGTCCTGTGGCGTCGGCGCGCGCCCATTCTGGTGCTGCTCGTCGTCGGTCCGGCCATCACCGTGCTCGCGTGCCTGCACGCCATGCCGACGCTGCCCTACGGCACCATCGTCTGCGCGTACACGATTGCCGCCTACAGTCCGACCGGGCTACGGCGCGCGGCACTGGTCGGCGTGAGCGTCGGCGTCCTTTTCTCGCTGGTCGTCCCCAATGAGAGCCCTGACTCCTATGGCTACGCCGCCATGTCCTTTGCCACCGCGTGGGCGCTGGGCACCGGAGTGCGGGCCAGGCGCGCGCAGATCGAGATGCTGCAGGAGCGCGCGCGTCGGCTCGACGAGGAGCGGGTCGCCGCGGTGGACCGGGAACGGTTGCGGATAGCGCGCGATATGCACGACATCGTCGCGCATTCGGTCGGACTGATGATCGTGCAAGCCGAGACAGGGCCGCTGCTGACCAGGGTCGATCCGGCACGGGCCGACGCGACCTTCGCCGGCATCGCCGATACGGGCCGCGAAGCGGTACAACAACTTCGGCACAGTCTCGGCGCATTGCGCGGCCAGGCGGTCGACCTGCCGCATCAACCGGGCATCGATGCGATAGCCGACCTGGTCGAGATATCGCGGCGCAGTGGGCTCGCCGCCTCTTTCGAGGAATACGGGCCACGCCGTTCGGTGTCCGGCGAGGTCGCGGTCACCGCGTATCGGGTGGTTCAGGAGGCGTTGACGAACACCAGGAAGCACGCGCACGCCACCTGCGTGCGGGTGTCGCTGCGGTGGTCGGAGGATCGATTGACGGTCCGGGTGTCCGATGACGGCAGGGGTGATGCGGACACGGACGGGCCGAGTGGGAAGGGCCCTGGAACGAACGGGCACGGCCTGCTCGGTATGCGCGAGCGCGTCACCGGCTTCGGTGGAAGACTGGACTACGGACCGTCGGGCAGCGGCTTCGATGTGGCCGCCGAACTACCCATCGCACAGGAGCGTTGAGCATGCGGGTGCTCGTTGTCGACGATCAGGACCTCTTCCGTGCCGGCTTCCGACTGATCCTCGACGCCCAGCCCGACATCACCGTGGTCGGTGAGGCCGCCGACGGGCTGGAGGCAATCGAGCAGACCATCGCTTTGGCGCCGGACGTCGTGGTAATGGACGTGCGGATGCCGCGCCTGGACGGAGTCGGCGCGACCCGGCGCATCTGCGCGGAGACCGACGCGAAAGTGTTGGTGCTGACCATGTTCGACCTCGACGAATACGTCTACGATGCGCTGCGTGCCGGTGCGAGCGGCTTTCTGCTCAAGGACGTGCGCCGCGAGGAATTGGTCGAAGCCGTTCGTGTGGTCGCCGCGGGAGAGGCGTTGCTCGCACCCACCGTCACCCGCCGACTCATCGCCGATCTCGTCCACCGCGGCCATTCCCGCCCTGGGCTGGTCAGACAGCTCGACGACCTGACCGAACGCGAACGCGAGATTTTGCGCCGGCTCGCCACGGGGTTGTCCAATGCCGAACTCGCCGCGGCGCTTGTGGTCAGCGAGCACACGGTGAAGACCCATGTCAGTTCGGTGCTGACGAAGTTGCGGTTGCGCGACCGCGTGCAGGCCGTGGTTTTCGCCTATGAGGCGGGCCTGGTCATCCCTGGTCGCACCCCAGAGTGAGCCGGAAACCGCTCGTCTCGGCGATGCGGTGGTCCGGTCGTCGCGAGGAGCATCGGATCGCAACCGATCAACGATCCGTGGAGTTCCTCGATGAAGTGTTTCCTGACCCAGGCCGCGGCGGTCCTGTTGTCCGCGGTGCTGTGGCGCTACGGCACCGGCCTACATCCGTTGCCCGGCTTGGTATTTCTCGCGCCGCTGCCGGTGCTGCTGCTCGCTGCGCGAGTATCGGTCGTCGCGGCGTTTCTCGCGGGTGCCCTGTCATGGCTGGGTGGCGGACTGCAGCTGTGGCCCTACTTCACCGAGACCTTGGAGCAGCCGGTTTCGGTCACGGTGCTGCTCCTGGTTGCCACCGCCGGTGTATCCGGCGCAGTGGTGGTCATCATGCGTGCGTTGCTGCTACGCGGCCGTCCTGGCCTCGCGCTGCTTGCGCTGCCCGCGGGCTGGGTGAGCTTCGAGTTCCTACTCGCGCTCACCGGGCCGTTCGGTGCGTGGTGGAGCATCGCCTACACCCAGGCCGACGTGCTGCCGCTGGTCCAATCGGCGGCGCTGACCGGACCGTGGGGCATCACGTTCCTGATCCTGCTCGTCCCCGCGACCATCGCGGTGCTCGTCGCGCCCGCGGTGACGCACGCGCAGCGACTCCGCGCTGCCGGTGCGAGCGCCGTGGTGCTCGTCGCGGTCGCCGTATTCGGGTGCTGGCATCTGGCCGTTGCACCGGAGCGTGACCAGGTGCGAGTCGGTCTTGTCGCCCTGTCCCAGCCGCCGGACTACATCGCGGTGGACTCGCCGGACGGCCGGGACATGGTGGCGCGCGCGGTCATCGAGATCGAACGGCTCGCCGATCAAGGTGTGCAAGCGGTGGTGTTCCCCGAAAAGGCTTGGCGTGCTGATGAATCGACGCTGCCGCTGCTGTCCGGCCCGCTGACGGATGTCGCCATTCGTCGCAATATCCACGTCGTCGCGGGATTGATCCTCACCACCGATGGCACCAGTGTCAACGCCGCGATCGACTATCCGTCCGGTGTCGTCTACGCCAAGCATTACCTGATCCGCGGACTGGAGGACGAGCTGCGACCGGGCACCCAGTGGCAGCGCGTGCCCGGCGAACCATGGGCACTTGCAGTGTGTTTCGACCTGGATCGACCATCCCTTGTCCGTGAGAACCGGCGGCGGGGCGCCACCTTGCTGCTGGTGCCTGCGCTCGACTTCACCGACGACCACTGGCTGCACAGTCGGATGGCGGTGATCCGCGGCATCGAATCGGGCGTCGGCATCGCACGGGCGCCGCAACTCGGTGCATTGGTCGCCAGCGATTCGCGCGGTCACGTTCTCGCGTCAGCGGAAACGGATGTCACGATCACGCGCTCGGTGGCGGCGTCGATTCCGCTGGACTCCGGCTCCACGATCTACGTGCGGTTCGGCGACTGGTTCGGGTGGTTGTCGGTGCTGGCGTTCGCGATCGCGGTAGCCCGCGTGGCGGCCCCGGCCCGGCCCCTCGGTGGCCGGTCTCGATTGCCATCAGGTGTCCGCGCAGCTGAGACCCGATTCATGTCATAGTGACGACGCTCACAATGGGCGTTGTTTGCGCAGGTCGCAACGGCCATGTCGGCGGGTGGTCACGGCGGGGTCGGGTTTGCCCTCCGGGAAACGCGGGTATCGGTTGGTTTCGTGCTGAAACTCTGAAATTCGGAGTGGGCTGTCACGAAATGATGTCCGCTGGGATGGCGGGAGAGGAGGCGTACATGACCGATCGCGCAACGGAGGCGGTACCGTTACGGCGTTCCGTCGCCGCCTCTGCCATGGGCAATGCCACCGAATGGTTCGACTACGGCGTGTACGCCGCGACGGCCACCTATCTCACCGACGCGTTCTTCCCCGGCGACCTCGGCACGCTGGGAACCATGCTCGGATTCGCCGTGTCGTTCGTGCTGCGTCCGCTGGGCGGTATGGTCTGGGGCCCGCTCGGTGACCGGCTCGGCCGAAAAGCGGTGCTGGCCACCACCATTCTGTTGATGGCTGCCGCGACCGGCGCCATCGGCCTGCTGCCGACGCACGCGCAGGTCGGTTGGTTTGCGCCGGTCCTGCTCATCGCGCTGCGCGTCGTGCAGGGCTTCTCCACCGGCGGCGAATACGGCGGCGCGGCAACGTATCTGGCCGAAACGTGCACCGACAAGAGGCGGGGCTTCTTCGGTAGCTTCCTGGAGTTCGGTACCCTCGGCGGGTTCGTCGGCGGCTCCGCGGTGGTGCTGGCCTGTCAGCTCGTGCTCGGCTCGGATGCGATGCACGACTGGGGCTGGCGCGTGCCGTTCCTGCTCGCGGTGCCGCTCGGCCTGATCGGCTGGTATCTGCGCTCGCACCTGGACGAATCCCCGGTGTTCACCGAGGTCGCCGAGCAGTCGCACCCCAAGGGCGGCCTGCGCGAGTTGGTGACCACCTATCGGCGCGAGGTGCTCACCCTGGCGGGACTCGTCGTCGCCCTCAACGTGGTGAATTACACGCTGCTGACCTACCAGCCCACCTATCTGCAGCACACCATCGGCATGGGGGAGTCGGCCACTACGGCGATGATGCTGATCGGTCAGCTCGTGATGATGGCGGTGTTGCCGTTCTTCGGCCGATTGTCCGACAGCGTCGGCCGTCGCCCGATGTGGCTGTTCTCGTTGGTCGGTCTCGCCGTGTTCGCCCTCCCGATGTACTGGCTCATGGGACAGGGAACCGGTTGGGCCATCGCGGGATTCATTGTTCTCGGTCTGCTGTACGTGCCGCAGCTCTCGACCATCAGCTCGACCTTCCCCGCGATCTTCCCCACCCACGTCCGCTACGCGGGATTCGCCTTGGGCTACAACGTCTCCACCGCGGTATTCGGCGGCACTGCCCCGCTGGTCAACGAAGCTGCCATAGAGGCCACCGGCTGGTCGCTGTTCCCCGCCGCATACATGGTCGGCGCCTCGCTGATCGGCCTGTTGGCCTGGACATACCTGCGCGAAACCGCAGGAACCTCGTTGCGTGGCACCGAAGTCCCCGATGCCGACAGCGGCGAACTACCCATCGTCGCTACAGCCGCGACCGCAACCTGACAAGCACACGGCCTCCCGCCTCGACCACCACTTCAGGCAATCCCAGCTGAATAACCCGCAGGCACCACGAACGGGACATGACGGAGTGGCTTCTCGGCCGATGCCCCCGCCATGTCCCGTTCGTCGTGATGATCGGGTTTTGATGGCGGGGTGATCGAGTGGTGCGGGTTATTTGGTAGGACGGAGGGATGAAGGTTGGTGTTTCGATACCGCAGCATGGCGTGCATGCGCATGAGGGCTATCGGGTGGCGGAGTTCGCGGCGGAGATGGAGAGAGCCGGCGCGGACAGTCTGTGGGTCGGTGAGCGGCTGATCGCGGCGACGAATCCGAAGGTCGGCTATGGCGGAGGTCCCACGATTCCGGACGAGTTCAACTCGGTGCTCGATCCGTTCCTGCTGCTCGGCATGGCGGCCACCACGACCGAGCGGGTGCGGTTGGGCACCAATGTGCTGATCGCGCCGCTGTATCGCCCTGCGCTGCTTGCTCGTTCGCTGACCACGATCGACGTGGCGAGCAGGGGCAGGCTGGTGGCCGGTTTCGGAATCGGGTGGTCACCGGAGGAGTACGACGCCGCCGGTGTGCCGTTCACCAAGCGTGGAATTCGGCTCGAGGAGACCCTCGACGCGCTCGAGGCGATCTGGACCACCGATCCCGCGAGCTACACCGGCAGCCTGGTCTCGGTGCCGGAGCATCGCGCCGAACTGAAGCCGGTGCAGCGTCCGCGGCCGCCGATTCATCTCGCAGGCTTCACGCCGGCCAGTCTGGAGCGTGTCGGTCGCCGCGCCGACGGCTGGTTGCCGGTCGTGCCGGTACCGGGCCCACCGGAGTGGGGCTCGCGACTGCGTGAGCTGCGCACAGTCGTCGACACGGCTGCGGAGCAGGCCGATCGTGATCCGGCCACCATCGAGACGATCCTCCGGGTCAATGTTCGAGCGGGCACGCCGACCGAGCAGATCGCCGAGACGATCCGCCGCGTCGCCGATGACACTGCGTTCGATGATTTCTTCGTCGATCTGATGTACGTCGCCGATTCCTATGACAGCACCATGGAAACGGTGATCCGCCTGTTGGACTTGCTGCGCTGAGGCGATCTGTCCGCGCTGGGCAGCAGCGAGGCCTCGGCTGGTGCGTGGCCGGGGCCCTCGGTCGGGCAACGGTGCGTGCTCGAACAACTCTAGAGTTCGATCGGTTCGCGACGCAGCACGGGTTCGACGGATGCGGGATCGAGCTGAACTATGCCGTGCTGTTCGAGCGCGGCTACCAATCCCACCGCCACGATGGCGCACACGTCGGCGGGGGTGATGATCGCATGTAGGTGCTCGGGGGCATACCCGCCGGTGATCTGGTCGATTCGATCCACCATTTCGGCGTGTTGGTCCGCTTCCGCTCGATTCGGCGCGAGTCCCTGGTTGGAGGGGCAGCGTCCCCACTGCCCCAGGAAACCTTTTCGGCCCAGGTCTTTGGCTTCCGCGCGGGTCACGCGTTCAGCGATCGAGGTGAGCGGTTGCCTGACCGCCCGAATGGTCCAGCGTCCGTCGCTGTCTGCGGCTCGGTAGACGCGCTTGCCGCGGTCCGAAAAGAGCAACGTGCCGGCCGGCCCGTCCTTGAGGGCCGCCACCGCGGAGATCGGTGCGATACTGCCGAGCTCGGTCTCCAACCAGGCATTCCGTGGGCAACCATCCAATTTGAAGGTATGCGGCAGGATCCTGCCGACCGCGGAGCCGTAGAACTCACCGAAACCGACCGCGTTGGTTTGCAGTTGGCTGAGGATGTCGGGCCGCAAGCCGTTGTTGGCCCTAACCGGGTCGGCGTTGTTACTCAGGAAGGAGACCGTCCGCATGCGCATGGTTGCCCGCGCGGCGTCGCCGGCTGTGACATAGGGCTCGACCGCGAGCACATCGATCGCGGGTGATTCCGCATACTCTTCGTCGCGTGTCGCGGACGCCGCATCGCGCACCGCGACCGTCGCGTCGTAGTTGATCCGGCGCAGCGCCTCGGCCTGCTCCGGGGTGAAACATGAGAACAAGTCTTGTTCGGCCGCCGCCACGAACAGATACTCATATGCGGCACCAATTTTCGCCTCGTCACCGCGGAATACTCGATACCGGGCGCCTTCCCACTCGTCGACCTCGGTGATCCGTTCTCGCACCAGGCGATCCATTGCCTCCGAATCATCGCCCAGCAGGTCCAGCGCGAGGGGAAGCAGCACTGCGGCGACGCGATGCGTCACCACACGCTGTATGCTGCGCCGCAGGTCCTGGCGGACAAGCATCGCTGCGGTCTCCGGGCGTCGATCCAACTGGTTGACACCGTCGACACCGTGATAGTCCGTCAGGAAACTCTCAAATGCATCGAGCGCTTTCGGGGCGCACGTGGGATCCGCCAGGATCTGTGCCGAAGTCATCAAATCGATGTGATCGCGCAGTTGCCCTGCCTCGATGGCCATATCGTTTTCCTTACGTGCGAACGGATAGGGACAGGTGGGAATCGGCCACCGCCGGAGCGGACATCGCCACGACGACAATCCCTCCGGTGGCCCATGTGCCGACCGCGGCCGGCGGGTATCGGCCGGCCGGAGTGCCTTGGGTGACCGTTGCGGCGGCGATGGTTTCGGAAACCACATCCCCGGATCGCAGCAGCAGGAAGTTCCGGTTCGCGGCGCGACTATCCATTGCCCGTCGATGCCGTCGGAATCGAGGTGCATCGTGCTAGTCGGGCTCTGGCATATATCGAGTAGGGCGCGCCCAGCGCGGCGGCGCGGTGATATCGATCTCGCGCATCGTCGATTCGTCCCGTTGCGAACAGGAAATCTGCGAGGCGCACATGTGGTTTCGGGTCCCACGGATCGTGGTCGAGGTGGTGTCGGAAGTGGCGCTCGGCGGTGTCCAGATCACCGGAGGTCCATGCCGCCCGGGCACGCGTCTCGAGCACTGCGTTCATGTTCTCGAGCGCGGCCAGTGACTCGGAATCGCTAGCCTCGGCGATGGCCTGGCGCGCACAGTCTTCGGAGCGCAACATCATCCGGGTGACCTCGGCATGGTTGCCCTCCACGAACTGGATGAGGGCGAAGCCGCGCCAGTATGCGCTGCGCAGCAGCGGGTTCAGGCGCTCCAGCGATGGGGACGACACGAATGACTCGGCAATCCCCTGCCAGTGCTTGGCGTCACCGATACCTCCGGATGTCCTCGCGTAATGGACAGCGACATTCAGCGCGGCTGAGATGCGAGCCGACGTGGCCAGCCTCTCGTCCATCGCCTTGGCGATGGACAGGTCGCGCATGCGGGTGACACCGGTCCGGTCCCGCTCGTTGAGTCGGAAGAGCGCCGTGGCATGCAGGAAGGCCAGCGGCCGTGACTGCGGCCGATCGGTGCCGGTCTGTTGGGCGGAGACGAGATCTATAACGAGCTGCCAGAATCCCAGTTTCGTCAGGACCTGGGCCACGCGCAGGCGCTGCGGGCCGGACAGATCGTCCCAGCTGTCCAGCTGGTTGCACACGAAGTTCCACGGTTCGGAGCGGTTGTGCGGGGCCAGCTGTCGCGGATCCTCCAGGTAGGGGACGTGCGGCGCGTCGAGCGAAATCAGCGCCCGCAGCAAGCCCGGAGTCACTCCTTGATAGGAGGGCAATGGAGTTCCGGACAGCAGCCGAGTGCCGAGGTCGGCGACGATTCGCGCATGGATCGGCCCGGCTGCGCTGCGGAGATCGGAATAGGCGGCCAGGAGTTCACCGGCACGCGTGGTGGCGGCGCGGTCGTTCATGCTGCGGTGTTTTCGCGCGACAACCAACGGACCAGATCCGTTGGGGCACAGTTGAGCCCGGACGTCCTGATGTGGGCGTAGAGTTGCGCGACGATTTCGGCTCGTGCCAACAGAGCCGACACCTCATGCCGGGGTAACGACTGCTGCAGAGCGAGTGCCAAACCGGCCCAGGGTTGGGGACGCAGTGGGCCCGCTTCGATCTCGCGCGTGTAGTGCGTTACCGCCGCCGCGTAGTTGCCGGATCCGTATGCGATATCACCCGGCGCAAGGTCTCGTGTGCTGTCGAAACTCCCCCGCGTCGTCTGTTCCAGTAGCCGAAGGTAGCTCGGTAGCAACCGGCTTCGCAGTTCCGGCCGCTTCCGGTCCGGGCGCGTGGGCAGGCCGGGCGCAACCCGCTCCAGCGCTGGGGTTCCGGCCGACTTCCAGACTGAGAACAGATCCTCCAGTGCATCATCGGCGAGCTGCAGGTTTCGCACACACCACGCCACCCAGTGACCGGTGGCTGCTTCGTCGGCGGCGCGGGCTGCCGAATCAGTAACCTGGTCGTCGAGCCACGGCCGCAGCGTCTCGGCCGCCGCGCGAACGAACTCCTCGCCTGCCGCGGTCAGTACCCCGGAACCGAGAATTTCGGCGATCGACCGATGCACCTGCGCCCGCCAGCGGGCGAATTCCACGTGCGCGAGCTCGGATTCCGTGCGTAGGCGCTCGGCACGCCAGAAATCGGTGACGCCGAGATGCGCATACATGCCTTGGATCAGCCATTCGATGGGACGCGGATCATCCCGCCATGGTGCATAGAAACGTTCCCGAGGGTCGTCTTCGTATAGCTCGACCACATCGGTCAATGCCCCCAACTTGGCATGCTGGAATTCGTGGATCAAGGTGAGCGCCAGCTGACTGGCACTGCGCGTCGAGGACGCGGCGATGCAGCCGAACGAGTTGTAGGAGGTACGGCTCGAACTCGGCGAGACCGGTCCCGCGGTGAGTGGCACGAAGCAGCGCAAACCGACCGAAATGGGCCGCGCGTAACCGGGATGATCTCGTTCCAGCAACACCCATGCAGCCGAGAATGCCGTACGCCAGTCGCTCAATTGGTTTTCGGAGAGCGATGGCAGACGGCTGTCGGCCGGGGCGGACCGGGACAGGTTGTTGAATTCCCGGAACGGGTCGAGGTCGTCGATGACGATCTCGAAATCGCTGCCGCCGCCCGCCCGTAGCCGCTGTAGTGGCCGCCAGCCGGGTTGGTCTCGGCGTGTGAGGTCCGGGATGTCCACCTTCGTTCCGTCGAATTCGATCGTGATCGCGCCCAGCCCGCGTACGTACAGTCGCCCCACACCGTCCACATCGGCCGCGGCGATCTGTGCCGAGCCCACGGCCGGCAGCATGACTTGGCCCTCGCGCACCACCACGGGCCGATCGGCCGGAGTTCCCAGTTCGACCAGTGCCGAGGCTGTCAGCCAGCCCAGATAGCCGAGGTCGGGCCAGATGTCGGCGCGCTCGGCCGACGCAGATCGGATGCGTCGCAGGCAATATGCCAGCCATACTCCGGTGTTCGGGTACGCCAGTAGGCCCTCGACCGTCGTTCGCTGTGTGCGATACAGTGCGGACAGCGCGCTATAGGCTTCGTCGAAGCCGGACCTTTCGACATCGGCGGGACACAATCGACCACTTTCTCGGACGAGCAAGCCGAGCATCGCGAGCCGCTTCGCCAGCTGCCCGGCACGCAACGAGACGATCAGGTCCGCGCCACCGTAGCCCGAGCCCAACTCGGCGGCACGGCCACGAAGGTCGACCCGGCTCACCGCGCGGAGCCGTTTCGTCGGGATACGCCGAGGTCCGAGCGAAGGCGCTGGGTGACATGACTGATCAACGCGAAAAGATCCGGGCAGTACACCGAGGGGTTGAGGAATCCGGTTCCCGACTGATACCGGTGTGTGAAATGGCCGCCACCGCAGATGTTGTGTATCGGGCACTTCAGGCATGCCGGGCTCAGCGCGTCCAAGCCGAGCTGTCGCGCCACTATCGATGGGTTCCACAGGGCGTTCGACAGCGGGCTCCGCGAAACATGTTCGCCCAGTTTCGTCGCGTCCGGGAAGGCTGATTTCAGCGTGTCGACCTGCTCGATCTGCCCGTCGGTTTCAATGACGACTACTTGCATTGGCGCTAATCCCACGGTTTCCGATGCGCGGCCGATACCTAGGGAAATATCGATGATGTCCTCGAAGATCCGAACACTCGGCTCGTTCCGCATCGATTCGTACCAGTGGTCGAAGAGGGGAATGAGCCAATCCGCGTACGGGGTGTCGTCGCGATTCGCTGTCCGACCGGGCGGCGGCTTATCCCAATTTCCGTGCGGCATCAAGAAATCGATCGCGGGCGGCTCGCAGGCCGTGAGCCCGGCATAAGTCTCCATCGGGTCGTTCTCCAGATCGATCACACAGAGCAGGCCGCTGTAGAGACTTCGGTTCTCCGGCTCGGTGAGCAGCTTCAGCTTCTCGACTACCTGCGCGTGGCTGCCCTCGCCACTGCGATATCTGCGGTGGCGGTCGTGCCCGGCTTCGGACCCGTCCAGGCTCACGCCCACCCGGATGCCCCAGCGCCGGAAGATATCCAGAAATTCCTGATCCAGGAGCAGGCCGTTGGTCTGGATGCCGAGTCGCAATGTTGTGCTGTCGGCCAGGTGCTCATGCAGTCGGCGTGCCACCGACTCGACCACCCGATGCCCGGCGAGTAATGGTTCTCCACCGTGCAGCACGACACTTACCTGTGGAATGGCGTGCTCGTCGACGTGCTCCGCGATGTTGTGGCAGGTAGCTTCGATCACGTCCGGAGAGATGACTTTCGGCTGTTCGCGCCAGCTCTGGTCGGCCATCTCGTACATGTAGCAGTAATCGCACGCCAGATTACAGCGACTGTGTATTTTCAGGACGAATTCGGTAAACGGCAGCGGTTGCCAGCCGCGATCGCGAAGGGCTTGCACATCAAGAGTGCCGACGGGCCATGAGGCGGAGTTCGACAATTGGTAACCATCCCTTCGCGATCGGTGTGGGCGTCGACTATTCGGCTAGCTCGGCATCGATGAAAGAGCAGAAGCTGCCGACGTCGTTGCCGTCACCGGCGCCCTGCCCCCTTAGCACGGCCCTGCGCAGTGCCGGTGTTGCGTTCTCCAGCAGGTTTTCGAGCTCGACGCTCGACAACTCGGACAGGGTAAGGGTCTCGTTGTTCATGGCGTTCTCCCGTGCGTCGACTATTCGGCCAGATCGGCATCGATGAAAGAGCAGAAGCTGCCGACGTCGTTGCCGTCACCGGCCCCCTGCCCCCTTAGCACGGCCCTGCGCAGTGCCGGTGTTGCGTTCTCCAGCAGGTTTTCGAGCTCGACGCTCGACAACTCGGACAGGGTAAGGGTCTCGCTGTTCATGGCGGTTCTCCTTGTGGTTATGTGCGCCAACGTGTTTCACCGATCTGTGGTGAAAGCGTCGACTCCATTACGGGCGCAAGTATGCGCCGCGACAAGATGATTCAGCCTCCCGACTCTGGGAATATGTGAGATGCACTGCGGCGGTGTCGGTTTCGATAACTGATAGTGATCGGATGGGGGTGTGAGGAAGCCGTATGGCAGATGTTGCCGACCGCTGGGACTTTGTGAGATGTTCAGCAGTGGTGTCGGTTTCGATAACTGATAGTGATCGAAGGGGGTGTGAGGAAGCCATATGGCAGACGTTGCCGACCGCTGGGACTTTGTGAGATGTTCAGCAGTGGTGTCGGTTTCGATAACTGATAGTGATCGGACAGGGGTGAGGAACCAGATGGCAGACGTCGCCGACTACTGGAATTCGTTGTACAGCAGTCAATCTGCTCCGTGGGTTATCGGCGAGCCGCAGCCGGAAATCGTCGCATTGGAACGTGCCGGTGGCATCAAGGGTGCGGTACTCGACATAGGTTGCGGTACAGGCGAACACGTGATCCACCTCGCCGGACTGGGCTACGATGCGCACGGCATCGATGTCTCCCCACTGGCGATCGACACCGCCCGCCGTAAAGCCCGCGATATCGGAGTATCACCTGCGCGATTCACGATCGGCGACGCCCTCCGGCTCGGCGGATCCACCTACGATACGATCCTGGACAGCGCCCTATTCCATGTTTTCGATGCCGATCATCGGGCTGCCTATGTTCACAGCCTGCACACCGGATGCAAGCCGGGCGGACTGATCCACATCCTGTCGTTCGGACCGCACGTCAGCGACCTGATCATCCGCGACGCGTTCGGTGCGGAATGGGACCTCGAAGAACTGCGCCGGGCCCGCTACCGGGGCAGGATCACCGAGTCCATTGCCGATCAGGCTCGTGCCAAAGGGTGGCCTGTGCAGGGCCTCGTCGACGTAGGTGCATGGCTCGCTCGAATCCGTCGGCTGTGAGCTGATTTGCTCTGTCGATGTCGTGCGCTCGTCCGCGTAGGCGGGCGCGGCGTCCGCCGCATCAAGTGGCTGATCGTGCAGGCAGATACAGGCTCTGCTGTGGAGCGCCCAGCGCCTCGCCCCGCTGCGCGCTGTCCGGCGCGGGGCGATGCAGACCGAATCTCTGCATGGCCGGCGGGGTTTCGGTGGGATCGCCGACCTCTAGGAAGCTTCGGTTTTTGTACCACTGCAAGGCATCCGTGCCGATGGTCGTGCCGACACGGACACCGGCGTCGCCCATGTGGATGCCCGCCGCATTCCGCAGGTCGAGAACGGCACGCAGGAGATCGCTGGCGATCCCCTGACGGTGCCAGTTGGGATGCACGTACAACCCCAGTATCGATACCTCTCCCCTGGATTCGAATGTGGTCAGGATGTACCCCGCGACCTCGTTGTCCGCGGTGACGGCGACAAGGAATTTGGACTCTTCGCAAGTGGTCCGGCGGCCCAGCTGCTCGAAATTGCGCAGTGCCAGATCGCGAACGTATCCGTCGACGTCGCCCGCGAAATTGCGGAACGCGTGTTTTGAGCCCACCGCGAGCGCGCGGACCACCCCGGGCAGGTCAGCGGATGCGCCCCGGCGGATCTCAATGACCGGTGGCCCGGAGCCGGAAATGTACTCCAGATACCCGGGAGCCGAGACTTCGTTCAGAAACATCAACGCGATGGTTTCATGCGCTATCCACGCGAATTCCCGTCTCTGGGAAGAGATTTGGGTGTTGGGCATGGAAGACTGCGCCCATGCCGAAGAATATGTTGGCTGCCAGCGTCTGCGTTATCGCACAGTGCCCGGCAGGGGCGATGTCACCGCTTCGCGTTCGTGGGCTGTTTTGATGGCGCAACTATCACCATCGCAACAAGTCGATGCTCAACCGCGGCCCGGTCCGAAGCTACGGCCCGCCCCGCCGGCTAAGGAGACATGGCCCTATGCTTGGGCGGCATCGGGGGGCTTACTGCTGTTCTGCATGATGTGGCTGCCTTGGATGAAAGCCTCGAATTGGGATGGCGCGGCCACCGTCAACGCTTTCGGCAGCGTCAAGAGAACGACCAGCCATTTGAATCTCTGGGCGCTATCGGCACCATCCGGTGCTCGGGTCAGCGGTCAATTGGCGATTTTTGCCACGGTCGCGATATTCGTCATGGTAGCTGCGGCAATCCAGACAATCCTGCACGGCAGTGAAACGGCCGGTGGTATCACTGCCATCGCGGCAATAGTGGTCGCGGCGCTCGTGTTGACCGATGTGCTCACTCTCGACAGCAAAATACCCCAGGTGCAGGCGTCGCTTGGAATGAGCAATGAGCTGGGCCCACAGTTAGGACTGGTGGTTGGCGCTCTCCGGGGCACGTCCGCCTACCCCTGGCCGGGGCAGAAGGCGGCACTCCCGGTAACCGAACTGACCCCGTGGGCGTTCGCGTCGTCCGCAGTCGCTTTCGGGTCGGCTGCGTTGACAGTGGTGAAATCGTGGCGCGGCAGCCTGCGCCGTGTCGTCACCGCCCTTGCCGGGCTCATGTAACCGTGCGCAATTCGAGCATTCACAACAACAGAGGCTTTCTGTTGTTGTGGTCCGGCAATGCCGTTTCGCATATCGGCCTACAGGGTGTCCGCCTCGCTTATCCGCTGTTGGCGCTGGGGCTCACCGGTTCACCCATCTCAGCTGGTTGGGTGGGATTCGCGCTTACCTTGCCGAGCTTGATCTTCGAGGTCCCCGCAGGCGTCGCGGCGGACTATTGGGATCGTCGGCGGATGCTTATGATGTGCCAACGGATCGGGTTGGCCGCAACTTTGCTGGTGGCGGCGGTGATCGTCGTACGGCCGCCAGGTTTGTCGTTGTTCCTCGCTGTAGCGGCGTTCATCGAAGGAACGGCATACGTTTTCTTCAACATCGGTGAGCTGGGCCTGGTCCGTGACATTGTCAGCGAGGACGAGCGTCCAGCAGCGTTCGCGTTCCTCGAGGCCGAGCAACCGATCGCAAACATGGTGGGCCGCACGCTCGGCGCGGCGGCCTTCGGCATTGCTCGCAGTCTGCCATTCCTCGCGAACGCCGCCTCCTATCTGTTCTGTCTGTGGACCCTGTCCAAGATGCGTGACAGGGTTCCGGAGACGCCGGACGTCAATGGCCCGAAGCCCGCTCGTTTTTGGGATTGGAACCACGCCTGGGGCGGCGTACGAAGCGTGTGGGCTGAACCGTTCGTACGACCCGCGACGGCCATTATCGGGGCAACGAACATAATCTTCCAGGTTCTTATATTGCTGACGACCGTGAAGATCAGAGACGCCGGCCACCCAGCCTGGGTAGTCGGTCTGGTGTTGGGCGTTACAGGTCTGGGCGGACTGTTCGGTGCCGCTCCCGCGGCCGGGCTCGCCAGTCGTATCAGCCCCCGGATCGTCCTCACCGGCACGCTATGGACGTGGGTCGTGCTCTGCGTGCCCATCGCGGTCAGCTCCAATCCTGCGGTGCTTGCGGTGTGCTGGATGGGTGTCGGCTTCACCGCGCCGATCGTGGGCGTTGCGCTGACCCTGTATCGAGTCCGCGCTTTTTCAGAGGATCTTGTCAGTAGAGTTTTCGGCGCAACGAAGCTGATAACCCATGGCGGCTCGGCACTCGGCGCACTGCTCGCGGGATTCCTCCTGTCGACGCTCGGTACCTCGGCATCAGGGTGGGCGCTTGTCACCGGTATGGTTTTGCTGGCGCGAATGGCACGGCGGCTGCCTGAGCCCCGGACGATCACTCCCGCGACCCAGCCGTCCGTCGCGCAGCGCCCCACGAACTGGATCGCGGGGCTCTCCCGCAACGGCCCGAATAGCCCCTCAACCCAGCAGATGTAGGGCCGCTCCGGGTTTCAGGAGCCGGGGGTCTCCCTATATGGTTGTCGTCGAGCGTGGGGCGCTGTCGGTGAGCTGAGGTGCGGGCCGGCGCCAATGGCGGTGGGGTGTAGGTCGCGATGCGGAACGGGTGGCCTGCTGAATCGAGTAGCACGCGCCAGCGCGGGTCAGGTTGCGTGGGTGCTGGTTTCGTTCCGATCGGGAGCGCGCGCAGCTGGCATTGGTTCAGGTCGGTGTCCGCGGCCAGGTCGAGGTGGACGCTGGCACTTCCGCCTGACTGCAAACCCCCTCCGGCGCGCCATGAATCCGACTGGCGCGTCAACAAGAAGCCGTGGCGAGTCCGCAGGTAGTCGATGCGCTCGCGCGGGCGCTGCTGCTCGATCCTGGACAGCCCCGCCGCGATCGTCGCCGGGTCGACCGAGGCGAGTATCGAATTCCGCACCTGATGGCCGGTATGTCATGCAGGAATTCCGTCACGCCACCATCGGCATAGACCATCCCGACGCGGGTCAGAACGATCTCGAGCTGTTTCAGCTGCGTCTGGTCGAGAATCCCGATGTGCTACTGGTCGCGCAACTTCCGGCCACCGAAAAAGATCACCGCCGTATCATGTCCCAGCTCGTCGGACACCGCTCACGGGCGTGGCCGCGCGCCGCGGAGCCGAATGCCGCTGAAGCCGACGGAACTCGACATCACGGCGTCCCAGAACGGCCATAGGTTGGTGAGGACGCGGAGCTGGATGCCTGCCGCTTCGTGCAGGGCGATCAGGTCGTGGACCGGTTCGGGCGGTCCGAGCGGATCGACGGGAACGGTGGCGACCCAGGCATGTGGCTGCGCGCCGCCGATGGGCCGAAAGGGCTCGGCGGGCAGGCGATACGCGTAGAGCGCCGTGTTCGGCAGGGCGTCCAGCCACGAATATTCGATGGCGTGCACGCGGGTGCCGCGGCCGGGGCCGAGGATTAGGTCACGGTCGAGGTCGGTTGTTGCCGGCGTCGTCCACGCCATAGCTCGCGGGCAGTTGCGTGGAAACCAATAGCTCGGCGCGTTGGGCGCGTCGACTGCCCAGACATACGCCTCGGGTTGCGGAGTCGCCGCGCTGCGCGGAACGAATCGCCGGATGGTCGGATCCTCGGAGAAGTGCAGTACCTGACCAGGTTCGGGATACACGCGTCTACTCGTCCTCTGGCGAATCGATGTCGTCCTCCGCGGGCCAGTCCGGCTCGATGATCAGCCGGCCGCTGCGCAGCACCTCGGCGTACTGCTCGGCGACGAGATCCGCCGGGTAGCTCGGCCAGTAGGAGACGGCGCCGGTCGACTTGTCGATGACGCTGACCGAGCCGCCGATGGCGGGTGGCAGCGGGGGCGTGTGCGGGTCGGTCCCGGGTGGCGGCGGGACGATCGCGACAACGGTGTAGCAACAGTCGAATTCGGTGAGCAGGTTCGTGATGCCCCGCTCGGCATCGTCATCGCCGGACAGATAGTGATCGGCGATGCGCTCGGCCTCGGTGGGATCCACCGGCGTGCTGGCCTTGGTGGGGTAGGCGTGGATGTCCATGTTCGTCTGACGCGTCCGGGCGGTCAATGGTTCCCGCATCGGCCGGATTCGGAACAATGTGCGGCTCAATGAGACTGGACCAGCGGTATTGTCATCGCCGCCGGAAAATCTTCGCATCTGCGGACCGGATTGCCCGAGTTCCATCGAACGCGCAGAGCGGCGCGGCCGGTATTCTGCACGAGCATCGGTTCCGCTGGACCGGGAGGTACAACGATGTGGATTCCGGTCACCGGATTCGTTGCCTGGCCGGTGATCGGTTACGTCACCGCCGTTCTGGTGGGTCGGCTGTTGTTCGTCCGGGAAACGATCATCGATCGACTGATGAATCGCACGTTCCTGTGGAGCCTCGCCGGACTGCTGCTGTACCGGTGCACGATAACGCCCCAGATCGCCAGTCTGGCGAATCAGCTGGCGCTCGGCTGCACTCTCCTCGCGATGACGAACCTGCACGGTATCGGCAAGTTCGGCGATACCGGCGGCGATCCGAGCACCGTATGGCGGCGCCAACGCTTCTACAGTGGCGTCGCGGTCGCCGCCGCCGTCGTGATACTGCTGGCCGGGACCTCCGCACGCCATGACGGCCGGTTGCTGGACCTGCGCATGGACGGGGAGGGCATTGCCGTCGGATACGCGTTCGGGATTCCGCTGACGATCAACACCTTCGTGTTCTTCCGGGCGGGCATCCGCGAGCTTCGGCGCGGCGATCTGTCCGCGCGGGCGACCGTCATCGGTTACGCCTTGGGTGTCGGCGTCATATACATGTGGCTCACCGAGGCGGTCTCGATCGCCCAAACGAGCACCGGATGGCCTGCCCTCGGTCCGCAAATGCCGCGGATCGAGGCGGCAGTCACCCTGTGCGTCGCGTACTACGCCACGTTGACCGCCGTCCCGCTGGTCATTCTGCTGATCGCGAGGGCAGGCCTGGATCCTGCCGCGCGAGCCTGCCGTCGGCTGCAGCCATTGTGGCGAGATCTCACCGCGGCCGTGCCGGAGATCGTGCTGTCCTCGGCTCTGGATACGTCGACGAATGCCGATGCTCGCCTGCTCCGCATGACCGTTGAGATACGCGATGCCCTGATGCACCTCGGGCCGTATCTCGCTGCCGCGTCCGACGCCACGGACTTCGCGCGCACCTGCGAGTCCGGATCGGAGTCGGAGCCGATCCAGTACGCCCACCGTCTCGCACATGCGATGCACGCCAGGCGAAGTGGGCTCACGGCGGAGCATTCGGGAAATGTACGCCGGCCACTACTGACCGCCCAAGACTTCGATACCGAGCTACGGCACTTGCTCGACCTGGCTCGCGTCTGGCCTGGGGCTCGCGCGGCGGCGGGGACCGGTGTGCAGTCGCGGGTCGCAAACGTAAATGCCCGGCCGTCCCTGCATCCCCCTCCGAATGCAGGCCCGACCGGGCTGAGACAAACAATGCCTCGGGGGGCTTGACATGCGCTTAAAGGAGCCTTAAAAGGCGCCGTCAGCGGCGGGGAGTGTTGAGCTGGGTGAGGAACTCGGCGTTGGTCGGGGCCTTGCGTAAGCCTTCCAGCAGCAGATCGATGGCCTGCTGGCCGTCTACCGCGGTGAGGGTCCTGCGCAGCAGCTGGGTGGCCATCAATTCCGTTGGGGTGAGCAGCAATTCGTCCTTGCGGGTGCTGGACTGGGCGATGTCGATGGCGGGAAAGACACGGCGGCCTGCGGTGGCGCGGTCCAGTTTCAGTTCGGCGTTGCCGGTGCCCTTGTATTCCTCGAAGATCACCGTGTCGGCCAGCGATCCGGTTTCCACCAGTGCCGTGGCAATGATGGTGAGCGAGCCGCCGTGCTCGATATTGCGGGCCGCACCGAGGAATCGTTTCGGCGGAGCGAGCGCGGCGGCGTCGACACCGCCGGAGAGTACGCGGCCCGAGGACGGGGCGGCGTTGTTGTAGGCGCGAGCGAGGCGGGTCAGCGAGTCGAGCAGGACGACCACGTCACGGCCCATCTCGACCAGCCGTTTGGCTCGTTCGATGGCGAGCTCGGCGAGCGCGATGTGCTCGCGGGGCGCGCGGTCGAAGGTGGCGGCGGCGACCTCGGCGGGCACCGACCTGGTCAGATCGGTGACCTCCTCGGGACGCTCGCCGACCAGCACCAGCATCAGTTCGCACTCCGGATGGTTCTTCGCGATGCCGTGCGCGATGGCTTGCAGCACAGAGGTTTTGCCCGCCTTCGGCGGTGCGACGACGAGTGCGCGCTGCCCCTTGCCGATGGGCATGACGAGGTCGGTGACCCTGGTCGTCATGGCATGCGGTTCGGTCTCGAGGCGCAGACGCTGATTCGGATAGATCGGGACCAGATCGGCGAAGTCCGGCCGAGATTGTGCGCGGCGCGGGTCCTGCCCGTTGACCGTCTCGATCAGCTGCAGGGGGTCGAGTTTATCGCCGCGCGTGCCGGGCTGAGCGGTACCGATGATGAAATCGCCACGGCGCAAACCATATTCGCGGATCAGTCGGGGCGGGACGTGGATATCGCGTGGTCCCGACAGGTAGCCGTCTACACGCAGGGCGGCGTTGCGGTTGTCGACGATGTCGAGGATGCCGCGCACGGGGCGTCGTTGCTGCTGTCCGGGCTCGCTCACCGCGATCCCGTCGGGTGCAAAAGTGTTGTTGTTCATGGTGTTTCTTTCTGAATGGTGTGTGGGTACGGCGAACAGCCGTAACAGGCAGCGGTCGAATGCACGCTGCGAGGAAGATCGCTTGCTTCCGAGGGAAACGATTTCGAGGCGGCCGAATGGGCCGATACAGAAAAGGAATCTCAAAATGTCTCGGTGGGAGGTACTCCTACATCCACTGCAGAGACATCGGTGACTGTACACTCTGGAATGTCTGTGCGCAATTGATCAAAGTCACAGCCCGGCTGCGGAAGGCGCCCGTGGTGGTCTGCTCGGGCACGGATTCACAACTTTCGCCGAATGCTGGGAACGGCTCGACGGCGTGTCGCGCTTTAGCCTGTGACCGGAGATGGCAGGAGATACGCGATGACCGAACTCAAACCGTTCTACCAGCAAGTTCAGGCGCACTACGACGTATCCGACGAGTTCTACCAGCTGTTTCTCGACCCATCGATGACCTACAGCTGTGCGTATTTCGAGCGCGACGACCTGACGCTCGAGCAGGCCCAGCTCGCCAAGATCGACCTCGCGCTCGGCAAGCTGGGTCTGGAACCCGGCATGACGCTGCTCGACGTCGGATGTGGCTGGGGCGCAACGATGTTTCGTGCGGCGCAGCAGTACGGCGCGAAGGTCGTCGGGCTCACGCTGAGCCGCAACCAGTTCGAGCATGTCCGATCGGAGATCGACCGGCGGGGCCTCGCGGACGTGGAGATTCGGCTGCAGGGCTGGGAGGAATTCGAGGGCAACGCGGACCGGATCGTCAGCATCGGCGCGTTCGAACATTTCCGCCGCGAGCGGTATCCGGCGTTCTTCGAGGTGTGCCATCGAATGCTGCCGCCCGACGGCCGGATGCTGCTGCACACCATCATCGGGCACACCCTTGCCGACCTCCGGCGCATGAAGATTCCGGTGACGCGGGAGGATGCGCTGTTCCAGATCTTCGTCAAGCGACACATCTTCCCCGGTGGGCAGTTGCCGCAGGCCCCCGAGGTGACCCGGTTCGCAGGCCGGGCCGGGCTCGGCACCGAGCGGATCGATGCGCTACGGCTGCACTATGCGCGCACCCTCGACCTGTGGGCGCAAGCGCTACGACACCGCCACGACGATGCGGTGCGGATCGCGTCGGAGGAGGTCTACGAGCGGTATATGAAGTACCTCACCGGGTGTGCGGTGTACTTCCGTAAGGGGAATCTCGACGTCATGCAGTTCACGCTGGTGAAGTAGGCCGCGGGCATCGGCCCGCGGCACCGATCACAGAACCGCTTGGGTCTGTGTCACCTTCGCGACGAGTTTGTCTGCGGCATCGTGGATTTCGGTCTCGACCACGATGAACGAACGCCCCGCGTGCAGCGGCCGGGCGGAGGCGATCGCATGCCCGGATCGCACGGCCCGCAGGAAGTTCGTCTTCGACTCGACGGTCGTCGTCCCCTGCTTGCCCTCGGGCAGATTGAGGAATGCGCACACTGCGGCGGTCGAGTCCGCCAGCGACATCAGCACACCGCCGTGCAGCACACCGCCCAGCGTGCACAGCGACTCGTCCCATGCGATCCGACTGCGCACCAGCCCCGGCCCGTGCTCGAGCACTTCGACCCCCAGCCGTTCGGTGAACGGCATGGACTGATGGAAAAGCTTGGTGCCCGTCTCATCGATCATGGTTCTCAGCTTGCCCGACGGGTCCGTCTTGCGTCGATTACCCCTGAGGTAATGACGAGCACGAGCAGGGCGGTCGCACCGCCGAGCAGCATCACCGTCGACGGTGTGGTGCGGTCTACGATCACACCGCCGACCAGCGCGCCAAGGGAGAATGTCGCCTGGAAAGAAGCGGTGAACAGCACCGAGGACACTTCCGCTGTGCTGTGCACCGCGGTGGCGAACCACGTCTGCAAGGCCACCGGCACCGCGCCGTACCCGATACCCCAGAGGATCAGCAGTAGCGCCGCACCTGTTTCCCATCGCCCCAGCAGCGGCAGCGCCAGCGTCGCGCAGGCCATCAGCGTCGCCGCACCGCCGAGCGTGGTGCGTGGGCGGCGGGCGACCAGCGCGCCGCCGAGGAAGTTGCCGAGGATGCCCGCGACGCCGTAGATCAGCAGCAGCATCGTAATGGTGCCCGCACCGACACCGGTGACCTGCTCCAGAAACGGCGTCACGTAGGTGTAGGTGCCGAACTGCGCCAGTACCACGAAAAATGTTGCCAGCAGGGTGGATCGAATACCGCTGCCACGGAGCCCGGCCCGCAATGTCGACAGGTGAACGGCCTGGACGGCAGGCAGCGGTGGCAAGGCGATCAGCAGCAACAACAGCACTCCGGCCGACAGGATGCCCAGCACCACGAACGCCGCGCGCCAGCCGGCGAGGCTGCCGACGAGGGTGCCCGCGGGCACGCCGAGCACTGAACCCAGCGGAACCGATGAGAAGATCACCGCCGTTGCGCGGGCAGCCGACTCCGGTGGCACCAGCCGTCCGGCGAGCCCGGCCGCGATCGACCAGTACCCGCCGATCGTGATGCCGATCAGCACCCGGGAGACCAGCACGAGCCAGAAGTCGGGCGCGATCGCGGCGACGGCATTGGCCAGCACCAGCAGCAGCGTGCAGGCGCACAGCAGCAGCTTGCGGTCGATGCGCGCCGCCGCCACCGTGATCAGGGGCGCGGCCACGGCGGCGAGCAGGCCGGGCATGGTCATCATCAGCCCGGCCATGCCGTCGGAGATGGTGAAGTCGGTGCCGATCGAGGTCAGCAATCCGATCGGCAGGATCTCGGTCGTGACGATCGAGAAGATGCCGAGCATGACAGCGAAGACCGCGAGCCAGCGCAGCAACGGCGATCGGATTGTCGTGGCGCGGGGTTCGGGGGAGACCAGGACGGTGGACATGCGATCCAGTTCAGCGATCGCGGCCGACGATTTCCGGCGGGATTACGACATCACCGTGCCTTGCAGGTCAGGCGTGTGTGACACCAACGCCGATGCCCGGCGGGGAAGTGGGCGTCACCCGCCGGGCATCGGCGTATCGGAGTAGTTCAGCCGATTCGAGCGACCACTGAACTCGGCAGACGTGGCAACACCAGATCGATCAGGCGCCACGGCCATCCCGGCACGCAGGCCCGGGTCCTTTCTCGCTCGATCGCGTTCACCATCGCCGCAACGCCCTTGTCCAGTGGCGCCACCATCCGGGCATCGCCCGCTTTGGCGGCCATGTCGGTGGCGATGAAGCCGGGCAGCAGGGTCGTCACGGCGATCGGTGATTTCGCCAGGTCCACCACGAGCGCCTCGCCGAGCGCCGCCAGTCCCGCCTTGCTCGCCGAGTAGGCGGCCTTCTTTCCCGGGAGCCCGCGCACCGCGCTCATCGAAGACACCAGCACCAGGTGTCCGGTGTTCTGCGCGCGGAAGATTTCGAGCGCCGCCTCGGACTGGGCGAGCGCGCTGACGAAATTCGTTGTCGCGGTGGCGAGGTTGGCGTCGGCGCGCCCGCTGCCGATCACCGCGCCCTTGCCTATGCCCGCATTCACGATCACCCGGTCGAGGCCGCCGAGTTCATCGCGCAGCTCGCCGAACACCCGCGGCACCGCGGCATGATCATCGACATCCAGCGCGCGGACCGCGACTGTAATCCCTGGATGTGCCGCGACGAGCTCGTCGCGCAACGACTCCAGCGCGTCGACTCGCCGCGCGCACAGTGCCAGGTTGCGTCCCTTGGCCGCGAAGTCCCGCGCCATCGCCGCGCCGAGCCCGGCGCTCGCGCCGGTGATCAGAATCTTGCTCCTCGTCATGGATGCCGACCCTAGCCAGGCCAGTCGACAGGCCGTCGATAGGTCGCGCCGGTTCAGCCGCCGAACGAACCGGTCCGTGCCTGCTGGGGCAGCATGCGCCATGGGCCGCAGCTCACGGTCTTGAAGGCGACGTCGGTAGCTTTGATCTCGGCGCGCACCGGCGTGAGCCGGGTGAAGTCGTTGTTGATGATGTAGTGCTGGTCGGTGTTGTCGCCCTCCACCTTGCGCAACCGCCGCCAATCGCAGCCGTTGGCCTGGTCCGGGGTGCCGGGGGCCTCCCAGATGCCGGGAAGAATGTCGACGCCGACCAGGTAGAGGCCGTCCCTGGGCATGGTGGTGGCTGGAGCGGCGGCGGCGGTGCCCGAGCCCAGCAGTGTCACCGCAGAGGCCATGGCTCCTGCGATCATGAGCGTGCTTGCACGTATGGCGATTTCTCCTCGAATCGTGCTCTCGCCGCCCGTGAGCAGCTGACCTGCGGGGATCCCCGAATCTCCTGGGCAAGATCTACCAGAGTCGGTGATGGATTTCGGTTGAATCGGAGATTTCCATCACGGCGACAACCACTCTGCACATCACCCGGTGACGGCGGAATTGCGCGGAATCCACATGCGACGGGCGTTGTCACTCGGCGTCGTCGCCGCGATATCTGTTGTATGAGAAGTATTCGCCCGGTCACCGGTATCGCGGACCGGCGCCCCGTCTGTGGGGACCGTTGTGCGCGGCTGTGTACGAATGACGGCATTGCCACGATATTGACCGCGGATCGAGCGCTGCTGCACTGGCGGGCGATGCGCGGACTCGGCGACTCCGGCCTTGCCGAACAGGCCGTCCAGGAGACGCTGCTGCGGGCGTGGCGTTCATGTGCCCAGTTCGACGCGGGTAAAGGCACTGTTCGCACCTGGCTGCTCGCGATCCAGCGCAACGTGATGATCGATATCGGCCGTGCCCGCGCGGCCCGTCCCGGCGACACCGGATGGGACGAGGTCGCGGAGCTCAGCGATATCCGCTACGCCGACCCCGACTTCTCCGAGGGCATTGTCGATGGGCTGCTGGTTGCGCAATTGCTCTCGCGGCTGCCCGAGTCGCAGCGTGAGGCGGTGGTGGAGGTGATCCTGCGCGACCGGGCGTATCAGGACGTGGCCGACGACATCGGCGTACCGGTCGGCACGGTCAAGACTCGGGTGCACTATGCCTTGCGCTCGCTGCGGCGGTTGCCGATCGTTGCCTGAGCGGGCGCTGTGCGAGTTCTCGCGGTCGCGGCTCGGCCTGGTTGCGGCGGTCTGATCAGGTGCGATTGCCTGCCGCTATGGTCACATTTCGGTAACGGAGCTTGCTTTGCTGGCGCTGGCGTTGCAAGAGTAAACCACTGGGTTTGGTGTTACTAGTGGGAAGGGAGGGGCGCTCCATTCCGGAGCGCCGACCGAACATGAAGCCAAGCATCATCAAGGCCGGTTTCTGCAGCGCCGTCACCGCGACGGTGGCAGTGACGCTCTCCGGGCTGGTCCCGGTCACCGCACACGCCGATCCGGTGTCACCGGAAATGGCCAACAAGCTCGCAGGCAAGACGGTATTTCTCGACCCGGGCCATCAGGGGCCGAATCACTCGGAAAACTTGGCGCGGCAGGTGGACAACGGCCGCGGCAGCACCAAGGATTGCCAGACCACCGGCATGACCACGGTGAACGGCATACCTGAGCACACCATCAACTGGAACGTGGCGCAGCTGGTGAAAACCTCGCTGGAGAGTCTCGGCGCGCGGGTGGTGCTCAGCCGTCAGGACGACACCGGCTGGGGCGGCTGTGTCGACGAACGGGCGAAGGCCGCCAATCAATCCGGCGCCGATGTCGCGGTGAGCATCCACGCCGACAGCGCCCCCGCGCAGTTCCGTGGCTTCCACGTAATCATTCCGGAGTTGCCGATTCCCGACGCGAAGGCGGATCAAGTCCAGGCGGGCCCGGGTCTGGCAGCCTCGAAGTCGGTGCGCGACGCGTACTTGAAGGAGGGTTTCCCCTCCGCCGCCTACGCGGGTGTGCAGGATGGTCTGCAGACCCGCGCGGACGTGGCGGGTCCCGCGCTGACCACGGTGCCCGATGTGTTCGTCGAGATGGGCAACGGCGGCAATACCGAAGATGCTGCGCTGCTGGAGAGTTCGGACGGGCAGCTGAAGCACGCCATCACCATCACCACCGGATTGGTCGGCTATCTGCTCGGTGCGCCGTCGCCGGTGGGGCAGACGGGCTCGGCCGTCGATCGTCCGGCCGCGGTGCTCTCGCCGAGCACGCCGCATGTGCAATCCGCGCCGAAGGTCGAAGCGGTGCCGCAGTCCGCGCCGGAAGCTCAGGCTGCACCGCAGGCTCAGGCCGTACCGCAGGCTCAGGCCGTACCGCAGGCTCAGGCCGTACCGCAGGCTCAGGCCGTACCGCAGGCTCAGGCCGTACCGCAGGCTCAGGCCGTACCGCAGGCTCAGGCCGTACCGCAGGCTCAGGCCGTACCGCAGGCTCAGGCCGTACCGCAGGCTCAGGCCGTACCGCAGGCTCAGGCCGCACCGCAGGCTCAGGCCGCACCGCAGGCTCAGGCCGCACCGCAGGCTCAAGCCGCACCGCAGGCTCAAGCCGCACCGCAGGCTCAGGCCGCACCGCAGGCTCAAGCCGCACCGCAGGCTCAGGCCAACCCAAGGGTACGGAAGATACGGCCCGCACTTGTGCCGAACGCACCACAGGCCGTTCCTGGTTCGCTGCAGTCGCAGACATCGCCGCAGTCACCGACCGCGCCACAAGCGCAGGGCACCGCGCCCGGCAAGACAGCGCCAGGTGCCACCACCTCGATGAGCGGGCTCGTCGGCACGGTCATGCAGATGCTGCTTCCGCTGGCCAGGTCGCTCGGTATGGACAACACGGCGGTCACCTCGGAGCTGATCAACCTGGCCTACACCCTGGCCAGTGCGCTGCTCGGCCCGTCCAAATAGTCCGCATACCGCAGCCGAACGCCACCCCCGCCACTTGCCGGGGGTGGCGTTCGGTCGTGCGGTGATGTGTTGCGGGCGCGCACTAAGGTGAGCCGGGTGGCTGACCGGATTCCAGTTCTGATCGTCGCCGGATTCCTCGGATCCGGGAAGACGACGCTGCTCAACCACCTGCTACGCAACAATCGGGGCACGCGGATCGGCGTGGTGGTCAACGACTTCGGCGCTATCAATATCGATTCGATGTTGGTCGCCGGACAGGTCGACGCGATGGTGTCGCTCGGCAACGGATGTGTCTGCTGTGCGGTGGACGTCAGCGAGCTCGACGAACTGTTCACCCGGCTGGCGGAGCCGCGCGCCCGGATCGATGTGATCGTGGTCGAGGCCAGCGGTCTCGCCGAACCGCGCAACCTCATTCGGATGGTGGTCGGCAGTGAGAACGCGCGTATCCGGTACGGCGGGCTCGTCGAGGTCGTCGATGCCGAACAGTTTCCGGCCAGCCGGGCACAACACCCCGAACTCGCCGCACATCTGCGGCTCGCCGATCTGGTCGTGGTCAACAAAGCCGATCGGGTGCCACGGGCGGACCTGGAGCGGTTGCGGCAGGAGATCGCCGAGCAGATCGGGCAGGTGCCGGTATACGCGACCACCCACGGCCGCATCGATCCCGGGCTGCTGTTCGACGAGCCGATGCGCGAAGCGCCGCGCGTCGCCGAGCAATTGAGCTTCGACGAGTTGCTTTTCGACCACGACCACGACCACGACGCGCACGACGACCACCGGCATCTGCACGACGACTACACCAGTGTGAGCTTCACCAGCGAACGGGAACTGGACCCCCGCGGCCTCATCGGCTTCCTGGAGGACCCGCCGCCCGGCCTGTTCCGCGCGAAGGGCTTCGCCGCGTTCGGCGTCGCCGCGGAGCGCCGGAAGTTCGTCCTGCACATGGTGGGCAACCACATCGTGTTCGAACCGGACAACTGGCGTCGCGGCGAGCCGCGCACCACCCAGTTGGTGCTCATCGGCGCGGGGCTGCCCACCGAGACGGCGCTACGGCGATTGCGTGAGACGGTGCACACGGCCGCGGAGCCGCTCGACCCACAGACCATGCTCGGCGTCTGGCGCTACACGCCGCACTGAGTTCATGTCTGCGCGCCACCACATTCGGCGATACATTCCCGTCCGCGGGCACGTCGGCCACGGCGGACGCGGCTCGCTGCGGACACGCGCTCGCCAGCGGCGGCGGGGTCGAGGACCTGTGGCGCGGCGAACCGCCCGCGCGCGCCCTGGCGTCGTTGCAGGCGTACGTGTCCAACCTGCGCCGCCTGCTGGAACCCGCCCGCCCGCCGCGCACCCCGGCCCGCCTGCTGGTGAGCGCGTCGCCCGGCTACGCATTGCGGCTGCCGCAGGAGGCGGTGGACGCATGGCGCTTCGAGCAGCTGCTCGACCAGGCCCGCACGCTCGCCGATCCCCGTGACGCCCGCGCCCGGCTGGACGAGGCGCTGGCGCTGTGGCGGGGACCCGCGTTCGCCGAATTCGCCGACGAGCCGTGGGTGGTCGCCGAGACCGCCCGGCTGAACGAGCTGCGTCTGGTCGCCCGCGAACTGCACATCGCGGCGGGCCTGCGGCTCGGCCATCCCGCGACGGTGGTGCCCGAGACGGAGAGCCTCACTCGCGACGATCCCCTGCGCGAGGAGGGCTGGCGCCTGCACGCCCTCGCGCTGTGGAGCAGCGGCCGCCAGGCCGACGCCCTGACCGCGCTCCGCCGCGCCCGCGCCACCTTCGCCGACGAGCTGGGCCTCGACCCCAGCCCGGACCTCGTGGCCCTGGAAGCGGCGATCCTCACCCAACGCACGGACGTCCTCCGCGCGGCCGTCCCCCCGCCCCTTGCAGTTACACCCCGGTCCCTGGCCACCGTGCCGCCGCCCCCGAACAACCAGTCCGGCGCGACAACGTTCGTGGGGCGGGAGAGCGAGCTTTCGGCGCTGATGGCAGCCGCCGGGGAGGCCGTCGCTGATGGGGCACGTGTCGCGCTCGTCACCGGGGAGGCGGGCCTGGGTAAGTCGACGCTGCTGGAGCACCTCGGCGCGCGACTCGGACAGGACGGGTGGCTCGTGGCCGCCGGACGCTGTCCCGACGTGGACAGCGCCCCGCCCGCGTGGGCGTGGGTCGAGGCCCTGCGAAAGGTGGCCGTGAGCGTTCCGCCGGGGGAGTTCGCGGACGACCTGGCGCCACTGCTCTCCGACTCCGCGACGGTGAACGGTGACGCGGCGGCCGGGCGGTTCCGGCTGCGGCAGGCCGTGTGGAATTGGCTCTCGGCGGCCGCCGACGACCGTCCGGTCGCCGTCGTTCTGGACGACCTGCACTGGGCGGACGCCGCCACGCTGGAACTGCTCGGCGGCGGCGTCGACGCGCGGGCCCCAATCTTGCTCGTCGCGGCGTACCGCGTGGACGAAAGCGAGCGCCTCACCGCAACGCTCGGGTCCCTCGCCCGCACCGCGCCCCTCCGGCTGGACCTGCCCGGACTCGATCGCGACGCCGTCGCGGAGCTCGTACGCGCCGAGTGCGAGGCCAATGACGCGACCGTGGCCGGGATCGCCGAGCGGACCGGCGGCAACCCGTTCTATGTGCGGGAGAGCGCGCGGCTGCTCAACGGCGAGGGCGCGCTGATCGCGCTCTCCGAGGTCCCCGAGGGCGTACGGGACGTGCTGCGGCGTCGGCTCGCACGGCTGCCCGAGAGCGGCGTGTCCGTCCTGCGGCTGGCGGCGGTGGCCGGCAGGGAAAGCTCGGTGGAGGTGCTCGTACAGGCCGCCGACACCGACGAGGACGGCGTGCTCGACGCGCTGGATGCGGGCGTCATCGCCGGATTGCTCGACGAGCCAGGGCCCGGGCGTGTCCGGTTCGTTCACGCGCTGGTCAGGGACACGCTGGTCACCGATGTCAGCCGGGTGCGGACCACCAGGATGCACGCCCGGATCGCCGCGGCCCTGGAGGGCACCAGCGACGTCGCGGCACTCGCCCACCACTATGCGCGAGCGGGATCACCGAAGGCCGTCGGCTATTGCGTGCGGGCCGCCGAGCTGGCCGAGGCACGCTACGCCCACGACGTGGCGGCCGCGCTCCTCACCGACGCCGTCACCAACTCCACCGAACCGGACGAGCGCGTCGGCCTGCTCGGCAGGCTGCTGCGCGCGCAGGTCAGGGCCGGGGCCATCGCTGCGGCCAGGGACACGCGCGAGCAGGCCGTGGAGTACGCCGACTCGATCGGGCGCGACGACCTGATGATCGCCGCGTTCACCGCCTGGACCGAACCCACCCCCTGGCAGGCCCGCACCTACGGCATGGTCGACCGTCCCATCGTCGACCGCCTCAACCGCCTGCTCGAGCGGCCCGGCCTCGCTCCCGACGTGCGGTCCCACCTCCTCATCGCGTACGCCCACGAGCTGGTGGGCGAGGGCGATCCGACAGTCGTGGCGGCGGCGCGGGAAGCGCTTGACCTCGCCACCGCTCCCCGTCTCCGGGCCGCGGCGCTGCTGGTCCTCGCGCGCGAATCCGGGCGGGAGGAGTACTCCCGTGAGCTGGTGGAGATCGGTGTCGAGCACGACCTGCCCGTCTACCGCGTGACAGGGCTGCTCAACCAGGCCGCGAACGCCGCTGCGGCCAACGACCCGGCGACCATGCGCCGCCTGACCGGGGAGGTGCTCGACCTCGCCCGCGCCTACCGGATGCCGGAGGCGACCGGCGCCGCCGAGATCGCGCTGGCGTCGCTGGTGCTCATCGAGGGCCGGTTCGCCGACGCCGAGCGCCTCTACGCCGAGGCCACCGAACGCATGGAACGCGCCGGATCGGTGCACGCCGCGGGCTTCCTCCGCCTCGCGCTGGCGGCGACCTGGCTCAACGACGGCACGCTCGGCGACCACCTGGCCGACGTGCGCGCTCTCCACGAGGCGCTCGGCCCGAGCCGAGGCGACGAGGCCGCCGCCCACTTCGCCAGGGCCGCCGTCATCGCCGACCAGTGGAACGCCGCGCACTGGTCCGCCGACGCCCGGACACGCGCCGATCTTGCTCTCAACTCCCATGTTTCGCTTCCGCAGGAACGCTGAGAGCAAGAACTGCACAGAGCGGATGTCTGCCGGGCCGTATTCCTCATCCGCCCCGCATACCCCCGGTCCGCCCGAGATGGAAGGCGTCAGCGTCAACCCAACCCCTCGATGTTCATCGTGGATGAAATTCCGTCAACGCCCGCGCCGACTTGTCGACCAGGCTGACGAAACGTCATCCGCCGCCCCGGCTCCCTCGAAGGGTTGGAAAGGTTGGGATGCTGGGTGCCAACCTCATTCGCCCGAACAAATCCAGCGTCGAATACGTCTGTTATCTAGTTCCTGCTGTCGCAGCGTCACCCACAGTGGAAACGCTATCGCCGGCATGTTGATTCGGCATCGCCAATCGCATGACGAAGAGGTAAATCCGGGACCGCTTACCCGCAGGCGTTGACCCATTCCGATAGGCCGTCGGCAAATAACTGGCGCTTCCAGATCGGTACCTCGTGTTTGATCCGGTCCACTAATTCCGCACAGGCGGCGAACGCCTCGGCGCGGTGCGGCGCCGCGACTGCGACGACGATCGCGAGATCGCCGACGGTCAGTGCACCGATGCGGTGCACGGCGGCGACCGGAAGGCCGGAGGATGCGGCCAGTTCGGTGCAGCAGTTCCGCAGGAACCGTTCGGCTTCGGGATGGGCCGAGTATTCCAGCGCGGAAACGGCTTGTCCGCCATCGTGATTGCGGACCTTGCCGGTGAACACCACGACGGCCCCGTGCTCGGGTCCGGTGACCGCCGCCTCGACCTCCGCGGGATTCAGCGGCTGATCGCTGATGGCCGCGAGGCGCACGGCCGCGTGTTCACTGGTTGTCATGGCTGCCGCCTCCTGCTACTTGCGCGAGCAGATGATCCAATAGCGGCTCGAGCACCGCCATACCGTCTTTCACTCCGCCGGGCGAACCGGGCAGGTTCGCGATCACCGAGCGGCCCGCCAATCCCGCGACGCCGCGACTGAGCGCGGCGAGGGGGAATTTCGCGGTGCCGCGCTGCCTGATCGCCTCGGCGACGCCGGGGAGCTCGCGATCGATGACGGCCAGCGTCGCCTCCGGCGTCGCATCGGTGGGGGAGGCGCCGGTTCCACCGGTGGTGATCACCAGCGCCGGCGCGAGACGCAGCGCGTCGGCGAGGCCGACGGCGATTTCGGCGTCGGCGTAGACCAGCGGTCCGCGTACCGCGAAGCCGAGTTCGGTGAGCCATTGCGTGAGTACGGGCCCGGTGGTGTCGATTCGGCTGCCCGCCGCGACGCCGGTCGAGGCGACCACTACCACGGCCGAGCGAGGCTCGGCATCCGAAATAGCTTGCTGCGCTGTGTCACTCGGAATCTCTGTCGCGTGGGCTCTGCTGGACACCTGCTGCAGGTCGCTTTCAGCGGGCGGAACCGGTCCTGCCGCACGGGATTGCGCCGCTTCGTCATCGGCACGTACCCAATGTCCGTGCTTCCCACCTTCTTTGGTGAGCAGTCGCACGCCGTTGAGGGTCGCGGCGGGGTCGACTGCCTTCACCATGTCGTGCAGGGTGAGCCCGGCGACGGCGACCGCAGTGAGGGCCTCCATCTCGACGCCGGTGGGGCCTTTGGTCTTCGCGGTGGCCTCGATCGTGATGGTGGTGTCGGTGAATGCGAACTCCACCTTGACCGACGAGAGCGCGAGCTGATGGCAGAGCGGGATGAGTTCCGAGGTCTTCTTCGCGCCCGCGATGCCCGCGATCCTGGCCGTGGACAGCACATCGGCCTTCGGCATGTCGTCGGCTCGCACCAGCGCCACCACCTCGGCAGTGGTCTGCAGCTCACCGGCCGCGACGGCGATCCTGGTGGTGTCGGCCTTCGCGCTCACATCGACCATGCGGGCGCGACCCTCGCGGTCGACATGCGACAACTCACTCATGATGTCCACATTGGCACAGCGGTGCCGCGGCGGGCGAAGGGACCTCCGTGCCACCGTCACGTGATCGGGCGTCGGCGTTCACAGCGATCGGACGAGCACGGTCGTGCCGGCCGGGACCGAGGTCGCCTCCGCCGGGATATCGATCAGTACCTCCGCCCATGCCATTCCGGCGATGAGGTGCGATCCCGGACCGGAGACGGCCTCGACGCCCGCGTCGGTCACCCGGCCACGCAGGAACTGCCGCCGCCCCGACGGCGATTTCACCGGTTCCAGCAGCGGCAATTCACGGGTGCAGACCTCGGGTAGTCCTGCAAGCCTGCGCAGGATCGGCCTGGCGAACACCTCGAAGGACACCATGGTGCTGACCGGATTGCCGGGGAAGCTCAGTACCGGAACGCCGTCGACGACGGTCAGGCCCTGTGGGCCGCCCGGCTGCACCGCTATCGAGCCGAATTGCCCGCCGAGCGGTTGCAGCACCTCCTTGACCACTTCGAAATCACCCTTGGACACGCCGCCGGAGGTGAACACGATATCGGCGGATTCCATTGCGGCAGTAAGCAATCGGCGGAAAGCTCCGGGGTCGTCGGTACTGTGCTCGACGGCGGTGACCAGCACGCCGTTCGCGGTCAGCGCCGCGGCGAGTGCGATGCCATTGGAGTTGTAGATCTGCCCCGGCTGCAGTGGTGTCCCGGCGGGGACGAGCTCGTCGCCGGTGGTCAGCACCGCCGCGCGGATGGGCCGTAATACCGGCACCGAAGGCAGACCGACGGCGGCAAGTGCCGCGATATGCCTGGGTGCGAGCCTGGTTCCGGCCGCAACCAGCAGCTCGCCGGTGCGCACGTCGGTGCCGGGCTCCCGCACGAATTCGCCTGCGCTGCGGCCGCGTTCGATGGTCACCGTCGCGCCGTCGGCGTGCACGTCCTCCACTGGAACCACGCAGTCCGCGCCGGGCGGAATCGGCGCACCCGTCATCACCTTCATCGCGGCACCGGGTGGCAACGGCGTCGCACCGGGATTGCCTGCCGCGACGACACCCGCGACCGGCAGTACCACCGGGGCGACCACGACGGACTCCGACCGCACCGCGTACCCGTCCATCGCGGAGTTGCGGAAGACCGGCAGGTCGACCGGCGAGTGGACATCCGCGGCCAACTGCCTGCCCAGCGCCGCGGGCACCGGGGCGGATTCGCCCGTGCGCGCCGCCAGCGGTCGCAGCAGCTGTTCGATGGCGTCCCGGTAGTCGTCGACGGACCGGACCTGGGACGTGGCGGGCCGAGAGGTCATGCGGTCAGCCTAATCGCCGACCCCTTCGAGTTCTCTTGTCGCTTCGCACGAACGCTCACGCGCTGATCTCGGTGTTTGTGAGGTCGAGTTGGTGTGGTCCGGCCCTAGGCGACGCTGGTAGAGCGGTCATAATAGAGAGGTGACGTTGGTCCAGATGGGGATTCCCGCCGTGCGGTCTGGGCGGCCCTCGCTCGATGGACGCCCCGACACGCCGTTCCTGGTGGACCGATTCGGTCGTACCGCCCGCGATCTGCGGGTGTCTATCACCGAGAAATGTTCACTGCGCTGCACATATTGCATGCCCGAGGAGGGGCTGCCCGCGATTCCGCACGAGGAGTTGCTGACCGTCGAGGAGATCGTGCGGCTGGTCGCGCTGGCCGTGCGGGAACTCGGGGTGCGCGAGGTGCGCTTCACCGGCGGCGAGCCGCTGTTGCGGCGCGACCTCGAACGGATCATCGCCGGTTGTCATGAACGCTTACCCGGGACCCCGCTGGCCATGACGACCAACGGTGTCGGTCTCGCCCATCGCGCGCGCGGTCTGGCGGCGGCCGGGCTGAGTCGGGTGAATGTTTCGCTGGATACCGTCGACCGGCTCGGCTTCGCCAAGCTGACTCGCCGCGACCGCCTCGAGTCGGTCTTCGCAGGCATTCGCGCGGCACGGGACGCGGGCCTGGCACCGATGAAGGTGAACGCTGTTCTGATGCGCGAAACCCTGCCCGGTGCGGCCGATCTGCTGCGCTGGTGTCTGGACGAGGAATGTGAGCTGCGCTTCATCGAGGAGATGCCGCTCGACGCCGACCACGAGTGGGCGCGCGCCAATATGGTGACCGCCGCCGAACTCCTCGATGTGCTCGGCGCCCGCTTCGACCTCACCGCGGCAGGCCGGTCGGACCCGTCGGCTCCCGCCGAAACCTGGCTGGTCGACGGCGGCCCCGCGACGGTCGGCATCATCGCCACCGTCACCCGCAAGTTCTGCGACACCTGTGACCGCACCCGCCTCACCGCCGACGGCATGCTCCGTTCCTGCCTGTTCAGCGACCAGGAATTCGATCTGCGTGAGGCATTGCGCTCCGGCGCCGACGACAGCGAGATCGCCACCATCTGGCGCGGCGCCATGTGGAACAAATGGGCAGGCCACGGCATCGACGCCGCCGACTTCGTCCCTCCGGAACGCACGATGGGAGCCATCGGTGGTTGAGATCCGCTATTTCGCCGCAATCGCCGACGCCGTCGGCAAAGACAAAGAAACCCTCGACTTCCCCGCTGACGCAACCATCGCGGACCTGCGCACCACCCTGGCCGAGTCCTACGGCCCCAACCTGGACAAAATGCTCGCCGTCTGCGCTTACCTGATAGGCGACGAACTAACCCGCGACCCCTCCACCCCCCTCACCCCTCGCGTGGATGTCCTCCCCCCGTTCGCGGGCGGCTGAAACCCCGCCCCCACTCGCACCCCAGCCCGTCCCCATCCACGTCATCCCCGCCACAACATTCACAGCTCACGCGAGCGCAGTGATATGGCGGGTCCACCCCGAACCAATCGCCATTCGACTACCTCGTCACCGAAAATGCTTGGAACGCAACCACAGCCAGTCTTCACGTTGGAAGCTGTTGCCTGTCTGCCCAGACTTCCGGCGTGCGGACTGGCTGTGGTTGCGTTCTCGGACCTTCTCGACCCGGCATCCCATCGGCCATTCCCCGATTTCGATGGCGGCCGCGCCCGTGTCGGAGCCGCAGCATGCGGTGTCGTTGTCAGCGCCACCAGGTGTCGAGGGGGGTGACCGGGACGGTGCGCTTGTGGTGGGTGTTGCGGAAGATCGTTTCCAGTTTGGCGGCGACCTCGGGGGTGACGTCTTTGCCTTCGAGGTAGTCGTCGATCTCGGTGTAGCGCAGGCCGAGCGCTTCCTCGTCGGGGAGGGCGGGGCGGTCGTCTTCCAGGTCGGCCGTGGGGACCTTGGACCAGATGCCGGCGGGTGCGCCGAGCTCTTGGAGGAGAGCGGCGCCCTGGCGTTTGGTCAAGCCGGTGAGTGGGGTGATGTCCACGCCGCCGTCGCCGTATTTGGTGAAGAAGCCGGTGACCGCTTCCGCCGCGTGGTCGGTGCCGACGACAAGCAGGTTCTGCTGGCCCGCGATGGCGTACTGGATGACCATGCGTTCGCGCGCCTTGATGTTGCCGCGGACGAAATCGCGCAGGTCGGGCACACCGAGACTGCGCGCGGTCTCGGCGGCGACCGCATTCGCGCCGGGCCGGACATTGACCGCCACCGAGCGGTCGGGCTGTACGAACTTCATCGAGATCCTGGCGTCGGCCTCGTCGGCCTGTACACCGTAGGGCAGCCGCACCGCGACGAAAGTGGCCTCGATGCCGTCGGCGCGCAGCTCCTCGGCGGCCAGCTGACACAGCCGCCCGGCCAGCGCGCTGTCCTGGCCGCCACTGATGCCGAGCACGAAACCTGTTGCGGGGGTGACACGCAAGTAGTCCTTGAGGAAATCGATGCGGCGGCGCACCTCGATCTTCGGTTCGATGCTCGGTTGGACGCCTAGTTCAGCGATGATCTGTTCACGCAAGGACTGCATGGCAACTCACTGTACTGGCGATTGCGGTGCGACAACACGCCGAACGAGCGCTGCCCAGTTGTCGCCGATCTGTTCGCGCGAGTAGCCGAGGGCGTGCATCTGGTGCATCACCAATGCCGCGCTGAGCGCACCGAGCAGCGCGTCGGCGAGCAATGGGATGTCGCCGGTGACCTCGGCCTGCCGCAGCAGCATCGACACGTGAGCCTTGAGCAACAGGTAGGGCGGTCCGGAGAACCGTTCGCCGGTCTCGGCCGCGCGATACAGCTCGCCCTCGACCTCGATGTCGAGTAGTCGAGCCCGGCCGAAGGCGATCAACCGGTCCTGCGGTGGTGCGCCGGGCCCGAGGGGCGGGGGCCCGTACATGAATCCCTGCTGATACTTGACCTCGGAATGGTCGAGCAGGGCCGTCATGAGCCCCGCCCGGTTGCCGAACCGACGGAAAACGGTGCCCTTTCCGACGCCCGCCCGTTTGGCGAGCGCGTCCATGGTGAGGCTGTCCACCCCTTGTTCGCGCACCAGTTCTTGTGCCGCGTCCAGCAGTAGTCGCCGGTTACGGGCGGCATCGGCGCGTTCGGTCGGCTCGAGCGTGCCGAGCAGGGGCGCGCCGACGCCGAGCAGCGGACGCTCGGGCATCGACCCGCCCGGCGGGTGTGTGCTGTAGCTCACAAAACCCTCATCGTCTCCAAAGGAATGAAATCGGACCGTGGTCCGGTTAGTGTCTCATGAAAGCCCGGACACCAACATTCAGTACACCAGGAGTCGTCATGAGTCAGACCCGGATCCTTACTCTGGTCGGCAGCCTTCGTGCCGCATCCATCAATCGGCAGCTCGCCGAAGCTGCGGTGCAGACCGCGCCCGAGGGTGTCGAGGTCGCCATCTACGAGGGCCTCGCCGACATCCCCTTCTACAACGAAGATCTCGATGTTCCCGGTTCGGTGCCCGCCGCTGCCCAGGCGTTGCGTGACGCGGTCGCCGCATCCGACGGCCTGCTGCTGGTGACGCCCGAGTACAACGGCACGCTGTCGGCCGTGTTGAAGAACGCGATCGACTGGGCTTCCCGTCCGTACGGCGCGGGTGCGCTGAAGGATCGGCCGGTGGCCGTGGTGAGCGGATCGATCAGCCCGAACGCGGGGCAGCGGGCGCACGGTGACGCGGTCAAGGCGCTCGGCGTCGCGGGCGCCAAGGTCGTGGAATCCGCACACCTGCACTTCGGCACCTTCGGCCAGCGGTTCGGCGATGCGCACCCGCGCGAAGATGCCGAGGCGCTGACCCAGCTGGCCGGCACGGTGCGCGAGCTCGTCGTCGCCGCACGCGGTGTGCTGGTTTCCGCCTGAGCTGCGGTAAGTCCGCAAGCTTCCCGAAAGGCCACCCTCCACTCGGTGGGGGGTGGCCTTTCGGTGTGTAAAGAAATGTTTGCTGAAAGAGAGCTACGGTGCAAAATTGTGATCTGCGCCACGGTCGTGTCGGGTTGCGAATCGAGTGTCCTGGTACTTACCGCGTAGGAATTTCATCAATGTGGTTCGCAACATGTCGTGTTGTATGAATCTGTCGGCCACTAGGTGTAGTGTCTTTCGTACTGGAGAACGGCGCGAGGCCCGAGGCGAAAAGCATCGGTGCGAACCGGCTGAGCAGGGCTTTCGAGATCGGATCCAGGAGTTTGCGCAGCGTACGTCGGATCATGCACTGCATACGGATCACAGGCTGTGGATCAGGCATAGGAGAGAGGGACACCATTGACCATCACCGTGTACACCAAGCCCGCTTGCGTCCAGTGCAACGCGACCTACAAGGCCCTCGACAAGGTCGGGGTCGACTACGAGGTCATCGACATCTCCGAGAACGACGAGGCGCGTGACTACGTCATGGCCCTCGGCTACCTGCAGGCGCCGGTCGTCGTTGCCGGTGAGGATCACTGGTCGGGCTTCCGGCCGGATCGCATCAAGTCGCTCGCCACTGTCGCGGCCTGACGCTACCGATCGTTTTCCGTTCATCCGAATGATGGAAGAAGGGAGTCGGCCATGTCCGAAGGGACAGCGCTCGTCTACTTCTCCAGCGCTTCGGAGAACACACATCGTTTCGTCGAGAAGCTGGGTATCCCGGCAACTCGTATACCACTGCACACCGCCGATTCGCTGCGCGTAGACGAACCCTACGTGCTGATCGTCCCCACCTATGGGGGCGGTCGGCACGTACTGGGGGGAAACAGATCCGACAAGGATTTCGTGCCTCGGCAAGTCGCCAAGTTCCTCAACGATCCGCACAACCGCGCCCTGCTGCGCGGTGTCGTCGCGGCGGGAAACACGAACTTCGGCGATACGTACTGCTATGCGGGAGAGGTGATCTCACGCAAGTGCGGGGTGCCGTACCTGTATCGCTTCGAACTCATGGGAACCGCTGAGGACGTCGAGCGCGTCCGCGAGGGATTGGGATTGTTTTGGCAACAGCAACGACAGCACCGGCCGGAAAAACAGCTCGCTTAGAGCAGCCCCCGGTACGGGGCACTGAAGCCGGCGAGGTCATGGACTACCACGCCCTCAACGCGATGCTGAACTTGTACGGCCCGAACGGCGAGATCCAGTTCGACAAGGACCGCGAGGCCGCACACCAGTACTTCCTGCAGCATGTCAACCAGAACACCGTCTTCTTCCACAACCTGGACGAGAAGCTGGACTACCTGGTCGAGGAGAACTACTACGAGGCAGAGGTTCTCGACCAGTACAGCCGCCCGTTCATCAAGTCGCTGTTCCAGCAGGCCTACGCCAAGAAGTTCCGGTTCCCGACCTTCCTCGGCGCGTTCAAGTACTACACCTCGTACACGCTGAAGACCTTCGACGGCAAGCGCTACCTGGAGCGGTTCGAGGACCGCGTCTGTATGGTCGCGCTCACCCTCGCCGCCGGTGACGAGGTGCTCGCGGGCAAGCTGGTCGACGAGATCATCGACGGCCGCTTCCAACCCGCCACCCCGACCTTTCTCAACTCGGGCAAGAAGCAGCGCGGCGAGCCGGTGTCCTGCTTCCTGCTGCGCATCGAGGACAACATGGAGTCCATCGGGCGCTCCATCAACTCCGCGCTGCAGCTGTCCAAGCGTGGCGGCGGTGTCGCCTTGCTGCTGAGCAATATTCGCGAGCACGGCGCGCCGATCAAGAAGATCGAGAACCAGAGTTCGGGTGTCATCCCGATCATGAAGCTGCTCGAGGACTCCTTCTCCTACGCCAACCAACTCGGTGCGCGTCAGGGTGCGGGCGCGGTGTACCTGCACGCGCATCACCCCGACATCTACCGGTTCCTGGACACCAAGCGCGAGAACGCGGACGAGAAGATCCGCATCAAGACCCTCTCGCTCGGTGTGGTGATTCCGGACATCACCTTCGAGCTGGCGAAGAAGAACGAGGATATGTACCTCTTCTCGCCGTACGACGTGGAGCGCATCTACGGCAAACCGTTCGCCGATATCGATGTCACCGAGAAGTATTACGAGATGGTCGACGACAAGCGGATCCGCAAGTCGAAGATCAAGGCGCGCGAGTTCTTCCAGACCATCGCCGAGCTGCAGTTCGAATCCGGTTACCCCTACATCATGTTCGAGGACACGGTGAACAGGGCCAACCCGATCGCGGGCAAGATCACCCACTCGAACCTGTGCTCGGAGATCCTGCAGGTCTCCACGCCGTCGGTGTTCAACGACGACCTGTCCTACGCCGTGGTGGGCAAGGACATTTCGTGCAACCTCGGGTCGCTGAACATCGCCAAGACGATGGACTCACCCGACTTCGCACAGACCATCGAGACCTCGATCCGGGCGCTGACCGCGGTGTCGGATCAGACGCACATCTATTCGGTGCCCTCGATCGAGCAGGGCAACAACCAGTCCCACGCCATCGGCCTAGGCCAGATGAACCTGCACGGGTACCTGGCTCGCGAGCGGGTTCACTACGGTTCCGACGAGGGCATCGACTTCACCAACATCTACTTCTACACCGTGGTCTACCACGCGATTCGGGCGTCGAACCTGATCGCCAAGGAGCGCGGGACCTACTTCGGCGGGTTCCCCGAATCCAAGTACGCGTCGGGCGAGTACTTCGACAAGTACACCGATCAGGTGTGGGGGCCGAAAACCGAACGCGTGGCACAGATCTTCGCCGACGCGGGCGTGCACATCCCGACCCAGGACGATTGGCGTGAGCTGAAGTCCTCGGTCATGGAGCACGGCATCTACAACCAGAATCTGCAGGCGGTCCCGCCGACCGGCTCGATTTCCTACATCAACCACTCGACCAGCTCCATCCACCCGGTGGCTTCGAAGATCGAGATCCGCAAGGAAGGCAAGATCGGCCGCGTCTACTACCCGGCGCCCTATCTCGACAACGACAACCTCGAATATTACGACGACGCTTACGAGATCGGCTACGAGAAGATCATCGACACCTACGCCGCGGCCACCCAGCACGTGGACCAGGGCCTGTCGCTGACGCTCTTCTTCAAGGACACCGCAACCACCCGTGACCTCAACCGCGCCCAGATCTATGCCTGGCGCAAGGGCATCAAAACCCTCTACTACATCCGCCTGCGCCAAATGGCCCTGGAGGGAACCGAAGTAGAGGGCTGCGTTTCCTGCATGCTGTAGTCGCGCTGCCGAAAGGGTGGTCTCCATGGGAGACCGCCCTTTTGCGTTCTTCGGGTCGGCCGTCGCTTCGCGTTCGAATCCCCTGTCTCGTGGTTAGAGTGGTCGCACTACGGTGAGTGCGGGGCGACTGGAGGGGCAGTGATGAGTGACGTTGTGCTGGTGATCAATTCCGAGCGGCGTCGAGATCCTGAGTGGCTGGACCAACTGGCCGACGAGCTACAGGAGGATCTGCGCCAGATCAGGGGACTGGCCGTTCGAAAGGCGACCACGTCCGCCGCAACGGGCGCGAAGTCCGGTGCGCTGGAGCAGATCGGCCAGCTCGTTGCCTCCGGCGGGGCGATCGGAACCACGGCGTGGGCAGTCCGGGACATAGTCATCAAGTTCCTCGATCGGACCAGGGCGACGTCGGTCACCGTCAAACGCGGTGACCGGGAGGTCACTATCCTTCGACCGAAGGACGGCCAGGTCGACGAGATCGTCGATCGGATCCGCGCCGTGCTCGACGATGAATAGTCCGACCGGTCGGAGGTTGGCGCTGTTCATCGCCAACGACACCTACCATTTCGAGGGTCTGCCTCGGCTGTACGCGCCGGTCTCCGATGCCGAACAGCTGCGAGAGTTGCTGCGGGACCCCGAAATCGGCGGCTTCCGGCCGACCGAAATACTGACCAACGAATCCAAGGCCGAGATCGAACGCAGTATCGAGCGACTGTTCCGCGGTGCGGAGCCGGAGGATGTTGTCCTGCTCTACTTCTCCGGCCACGGTCTGCGGACCAGACAGAACCTGTATCTGGCGACCAGCAACACCGACCCGCAGTTGTTGAGCAGCACCGCGGTGTCCTCGACATTCATTCGAGAACTGATCAGGGAGTCTGCCGCCGCGGCGAAGATCATTCTGCTGGACTGCTGCTACAGCGGCGCGTTCCTCGGCGCGGACGTGGTCAAGTCCGCACCCAATATCGACGACGTCGGCCGGGAACTCGCCGCGGGCGACGGTATCTGCGTGCTGACCGCCTCCAGCGCCGTCGAGACGGCCGAGGACGGGCACACCGGCTCGGATAAGTCCGCGCCGCTTTCGGTGTTCACTTCGGCCCTGGTGAAGGGTATCGGCACCGGACTTGCCGACAACGGTAGCGGGCTGATCGGCACGCACGACTTGTGGACCTATGTCAGCGCCGATGTGCGCAGCCGGACGAGTAGACAGACCCCGAACCACTACGGCGTCTTCAAGGACGAGGTCTACGTCGCCCGGGTCCGGCGGAAGTACTCCGCCGTTCTCGAGGTAGGCGACCGAGTGCAGCTCGGTGCTCTGCTCGGTCGGCTCGAACGCGATCCGGCCACCGGCCTGCGCGCGGAGAACTGGTGGGGGACAGGAAGACTCAAGGTGCCGATCGGTCAGGAGCGGCGTGCGGACGGCGCTCCAGGCGAGACGGTGTGGCTGGACCTGGCCGGCGCAGACGGCAACCTTCTCGTCGTCGGCCGCGCGGGCTCGGGAAAGAGCACGCTGCTGCGCACGCTTGCCGGATCGCTTGCCCTGACCCACACCTCGAACGAGGCGCAGATCTACGTGCTGGAGTCGAGTAACCGCCTTGGCTCGATGAGCGCGCTGCCGCACGTCGCGGGTGTGGCGGGCGACGATGAACCCGAGCAGGTGCGGATGCTGCTGGAAACGATCACCGGCGCCATCCGCAGTCGCAAGAAGCTATACCGGGACAACAGCATCGATTCCCCGGCCAGCTTGCGCGCCGCGCGGTCGCTGCTGACCGAGGGGCCGGTCGCCGATGTGTTCCTGCTGATCGATCGGTGGGGCGACTTCCGCCAGCACATACCGGAATTCGACACCACGATCCGGCAGGTGGCCAGCGCTGGCCCGGAGTACGGCGTGCACGTGGTCGCGACGGTCCGCGATTGGAGTGAAGCCCCGGACTGGCTGGGCGATCTGCTGCCCGCACATGTCGAACTGCGGTTGCACCGCCCGGCCCAGTCGCGGATCAACCCCGAGCGTGCCGCGCGGCTGCCCGACGGTCCCGGCTGGGCGCTCTACGGCCAGCGGCCATTTCGCATTGCCATGCCGGATCTGCGTGAACTGCAACCCGATTCGGTAGGCATGTCGGATATGACCGATGGCGCGGCCGAGTTGGTGAGTCGAGTGGTCGGCGCGTGGCCGACTCCGGCCGGTGCGTCCGGTCCGCAGCGTTCGCCGCTGGACGGTGAGGTCGACTTCGCCGCACTCTTCGGCATCGGCCAGGACGACCGGATCGTTCTCGATGAGGCGTGGGGGTCCCGGACCGGTCGCGACCGGCTCAGAATTCCCATCGGGGTCACGCACACCGGTGAAACCGTGCAGCTGGATCTCAAGCAGTCCGCTGAAAACGGCATGGGACCACACGGTTTGGTGGTCGGCGCCGTCGGATCGGGCAAGTCGACGCTGCTGAAGAATATCGTCGCCGGACTCGCGGTGCGCCACTCACCGGATGTCGTCAACTTCCTGCTGATTTCATTCAAGGGCGCGGAGACGTTCGATGGCTTGGCAGACCTGCCACATGTTTCGGCGTTGGTCGACGATCTCGAAGCAGATCTCTCGCTGGTCGATCGGCTCGGCGAAGCGATCACCGGCGAGGTACAACGCCGACAGCAGCTGATCCGGTCGGCGGGAAACTCCAACAATATCGACGAGTACGAACGAGCACGGGCGACGGGCTCACCGTCTGACCCGGTGCCGCAGGATCCGTTGCCCGCTCTGGTCATCATTGTCGACGAGGTCGCCGAACTCCTTTTGCAGAAGTCGGGATTCGGCGATGCCCTCGGTATGGTTGCCCGACTGGGCCGGATGTTGGGGATGCATCTGCTGCTGGCGACCCAACGTCTGGACGGGTATCGGCTCGGTGCGATCGAGAACCAGCTGTCCTATCGGATCGCCTTGCGCACCTTCTCGGCCAATGAATCCCGTTCCGTGCTGGGCACACTGGATGCGTACCAATTGCCGAGCACGCCGGGGCTCGGCTATCTGAAATACGATTCTTCCGACCCCGTCCGCTTCAAGGCGCCGTATGTGGCGCGGCCGGAACGTGATGTACACGGTGCAAGCATCGGTGCGAACGTACAGCGTACGTTGCTCGATGCTCTGGTCGAATACTTGCGCACGAGAGCGCCACGTGCGCACCAGGTATGGCTGCCGCCGTTGACAGTACCGGCGACGATCGGCACGTTGGTGCGGAACTCCGGCGTTCCGCACGGCCGACTTCGCGTGCCGGTCGCCGTCATCGACGATCCGTTCGCCCAGCGACAGGACGTGCTGACGTTGTCCTTGGACGGCGAGCACGGCAATGTCGCGGTGTTCGGCGGCCAGGGGGCCGGCAAGTCGACCGCGCTGGCGGCCGTTGTCATCGCGACGGCCGCGACGCATACCCCCGAGCAGGTCCAGTTCTATGTGCTCGATTTCGGTGGTGGGTTGTTCGCCGGTCTCGCGGGCATACCACATGTGGGATCCGTCGCGAGCCGGACGGACGCGGATCGAGTACGGCGCACGATAGCGGAGCTGACCGCATTGCTGCATCGGCGTGAGGAGTTCTTCGCCGCACACAACATCGAGTCGATGGTCGAGTTCCGTAGTCGCAGAGCCGATGTCGACGCGCTGCCGCTCGGACATCAGGCCGCCTACCCGATTCTGCGGGAACCGTTCGGGGACGTGTTCCTGGTGATCGATGGCTGGCGAGAACTGCTCCAGCAGTTCGAGGCATTAGAACCCGAGTTGAATCTCCTTGCTGTTCGTGGCCTCCAATACGGCATTCACGTGATCCTGTCGGCCGCCAGGTGGGTGGACATCCGCCCGGCTGTCAAGGAGCGAATCGGTATGGAGGTGGAGTTACGGCTCAGCGACTCGAACGATTCCGGTATCAGCAGGCGCGCGGCCGCGCTCGTGCCGCACGTGCCCGGGCGCGCGCTGATTCGAGGGCCCGCTGGAGCTCAGCACATTCTGATGGCGCTGCCACGCCTCGGCTCGAGTACGGACGTCCAGACATTGTCTCTCGGTATCGGTTCGGCAGGCCGGAAACTCAGCGACGCCTATCCCGGCCGACGCGCACCGGAAATTCGGATGCTTCCGGCGCGAATCGATCGATCCGAGGTGCTGGCGGCTGCCGACGCACTGGGGATCGAACAGAGTGGGAGCCGCGTCGTCGTCGGCGTGCGGGAGTCCGACCTCCAGCCGCTGGTGCTGGACTTCCAGAACCAACCGCTGTTGTTGATCTTCGCCGACGCCGGAGCGGGCAAGACGACACTCCTGCGGAACATCGTCGCCGGGATAACCGAACGGGCCACCGCAGGACAGGTGCGCATTGTCCTCATCGACCCGCGGCGAACGATGCTGGATGCCGTCGACACCGAATTCCGGTCCGGGTACTCGAATTCGTCTCTGGAAGTGGCCGACACGGCGGCTCAGCTCGCCGATGTCATTGATCGCCGGCTGCCGGGGCCGGGGGTGACGGCACAGCAACTTCGTGAGCGCAGCTGGTGGACCGGTCCCGAAATATTCGTTGTCGTCGACGACTACGACATCGTGGTGACCAGTTCCGCGAATCCGCTGACGCCGCTGGTCGATGTGCTCGCGCAGGCCGGCGACTGTGGTGTCCGTGTGATCGTGGCTCGGCGCACGGCAGGCGCCAGCCGGGCAATGTATGACCCGGTGCTCAGCCGAATGCGCGAGCTCGGCGCGGACGCGTTGCTCATGAGCGGGTCCAGAGACGAGGGCAAATTGATCGGTGACGTTCGCCCCTCCCCGATGCCGCCCGGCCGCGGCACGTTCATCACTCGGACCCGTGAGCCGGAGCTGGTCCAGATCTGCGAACCGCCCCGAGAGTGACGGCAAGAGAAGGGATGGTCTCCGCGTTGGAGACCATCCCTCCGAGCGCTCACGCCAGCGCGGGCACGACCTCGCGCTCGAACAGTTCGATGCCCGAGGTGTCGTAGGCGGCTTCGGGGAAGTTGAAGATGGCGTACCCGAGCCCGAGGTCGCGGACCTTGGTGAGGTTCTCGATGATCTGCTCAGGCGTGCCGACCGCGGCGGTGCCCCGGTAGAGGTCGTCGACATGAGCGGCGGCCTGATCCGCGCCGACGAACGGGCTCAGGCGGGCCTGCAAGGTGGCGAGGCGTGCTTCGACCTCGGCCTCGGTGGACCCGATGGCGACATTGAAGTTGGAGCTCCGCACGATGGCGTCGAAATCGGTGCCGACGTCGGCGCAATGGGCGCGCAGGATTTCCGACTTGTGGGTGAACTCCTCGGGATTGCCGCTGAAATTGGTGTAGTCGGCGTACTTCGCCGCGATCCGCAGCGTTTTCTTCTCGCCACCGCCTGCGATCCAGAGCGGAATCCCGCCCTCCTGCAACGGCAGCGGACGCACGATGGCGCCGTCGACCTGGTAGTGCTTGCCGTCGAGGGTGGCCGTGCCCTCGGTCCACGCCTGCCGGAAGATCCGCACCCCCTCATCGAGGCGTCCGAGACGCTCACCCGCCGACGGGAATCCGTAGCCGTAAGCGCGCCATTCGTGTTCGTACCAGCCGCCGCCGATGCCCATCTCCACCCGGCCGCCGGAGATCAGATCTGTCGTAGCGGCGACCTTCGCCAGATAGGCCGGATTGCGGTAGCTGATCGCGGTACACATCTGCCCCAGCCGAATCCGCGACGTCGAGGCCGCGAACGCCGCCATCAACGTCCACGCCTCATGGGTGGCTTCGTCGGTCGGCGTCGGCACGGTGTGGAAATGGTCATACACCCACAGCGACTCCCAGACGTCACCGGCGTCGACTCGTTGGGCGAGATCGCGCATCACCCCCCACTGCGCCGCAGGGTCGATACCGACCAGGTCCAGTCGCCAACCCTGCGGGATGAAGATGCCGAAGCGCACAGATATCTCCTTCATGTGTTTACCCGAAAATCTAGCCGCGATCGGTCACCCACCGTCGGACACCGGCCGACGGTGTGGCGGCCGCGCAAGTCCGCCGACGCCAACGCAACGCGCGCCGGACCCGGCCCACTGTCCCGGGTTACCGGCGGCCGATCAAGAGTTCGACGCCACATGCGTCCAATGTCGGTGCGGTCACAGCGCGGAGCCGGCCGAGTGCCCCTGCAGCACTCGACCGGCTCCACTGACCGGCGTCGGCTCAGGCGCCGGTGAACTGTGCGCCCGAGATGGACGTCGAGGCCACCCCGTCGACGCCGACCGGGATATCACCCTCGAGCGTGGTGCGGTACAGCACCCGGGTGACATCGAGATGATCCAGGTCGCTCGGCGCGAGATGCGCGGTGGCCCGGTTGTCCCAGAACGCGATGCTGCCCTGCTCCCAGCGGAATCGCACGGTGTAGGCCGGCTGCGCTATCTCGTCGAAGAGCAGCTTCAACAGCGCGTCGCTCTGGTTGGGGCTCAGCCCGATGACGCGGGTGGTGAAGCCCGGGTTGACGAACAGCGCCCGTTCCCCGGTCACCGGATGCACTCGAACCACGGGATGTTCGGTGACCAGCGGCGCGGCGGCCACCTTCTTCGCGTAGTCGCTGTCGGTGTTCCACGCCGGCCTGCTACCACCGAACCGGTGCTCGGCGCGCAGGCCCTCGACGAAACGCCGCAGCGATTCCGGCAGGTTCTCGTAAGCGGCGACGAGGTTCGTCCACTGGGTGTCACCACCGTGCACGGGGGCGATGTCGGCGCGCAGGATCGATGCCGCGGGCGGGTTGATCAGCGGGGACACATCGGTGTGCCAGAAGTTGGTGTAGCTGAATTTCCGTACGCCGAAACGCTTTTCGTACAGTCGGCTGTCGACCGCGAGGATCTCCGGGTACTCGGTCGGCGCGTCGTCGTCGTAGGGATGTGAGGGGGTGACCGCGCCGAATCGCCGGGAGAAGGCGATCTGCTCGGCGTGGCCGATGTGCTGGTCACGGAAGAACAGCACCTTGTACTTGTGCAGCGCGGCGGTGATGTCCTCGACCTGCTGGTCGGTGAGGGTCTCGCGCAAGTCGACGCCGGAGATTTCGGCGCCGATGTGTCCGGCGACCGGCGCGATCTGCACGGTGTCGGTGGTGGTGGTTGTGGTGTCGTGCACGGCAGTCATGGGAACTCGCTCTGTGAGTCGGGATGGGATGGCTCGGGTCGATCTCCCACGCGACAGGCGCTGCGGCACACACGCATGAAGTCGATGACGCGCCGTTTCGTCAAGGGCGTCACGGCAATTCCGGTCCGATCGCATAGCGGGCGCCGAGGCGTCCACCACCCCAGCCGAGCGCCTTGCGGTAGCTGCCCAAGAGCTGGCGTTCGATCAGATACGTCTCGTCGCGCTGGATATCGTCGGGCGGCAGTGGCTCGGTGCGCGCCGCGACGAACAACGCGTCCACGGGGCAGTAGGCCTCGCACATGAAGCACGTCTGGCAATCGGATTGCCGTGCGAGCAACGGGATCCCGTCCGCACCTCGGTCGAAGACGTGGGTGGGGCACACCTCGATGCACTTGTCGCATCCGATGCACCGGTCGACCGAAACCACCTCGATCATGCCGATACCAACTGTGCTCGGGACCTGGCGAGGAAGGCGGGCTCGGGCGCGGTCCACACCTCGTCGAGCCCGCCGGTGATCAGTCGACGGTGCTGGGCCGGATCGAGGTCGGGGAACTCCTGGCGGCGCGCCATGCCCCGGGATTCGGTGCGTGCGAGCGCCGCGGTGTACATCCACCGCGCGTGCGCGGTCATCGCCGCTGCCGAGCGGACCTTGGCGGTGTCGGCGCCGGACAGGCCCGTACGCGCCTGCTGCCACAGCTCGTGCAGCGTCGCGAGCGCGGGCCGCAGCCGGTCGCCGTGGCGCAGGTAGTTCTTGTCGTAGGGCAGCACCTCCCGCTGCACCGCGGTGACGACCTCGGCCGGTCGGAGTCCGGCATCGGGTCGGCCGGTGGGCCGCAGCCCGACACCGCCGGCGCCGAACCGTCGCCGATCGTCGACCGAATTACCCTGGTGTAGTGCGTAGTTCGCCGCTGCGGCACCAGCCCAACTGCCCGAGGACATCGCCCATGCGGCGTTGTGGCTGCCGCCTCCGGTGAACCCGCCGCAGATCAGCTCGCGGGTCGCGACATCGCCTGCCACGTAGAGACCGGGAACGCTGCTCGAGCAATCGTGGTCGGCGACGCGCACGCCGCCGGTGCCGCGCACCGTGCCCTCGAGTAGCAGTGTGATCGGGAAGCGCTCGGTGAACGGATCGATGCCGAGCCGGTCGAAGGTGAGGAAGAAGTTCGGCTGCCCGAGTCGCATCGCCCGGCGTTGAGCTTGGTCGGCCTGGTCCAATGTGCAGTACACCGGCTCGCTCAACAGTGCTCGCGCGATCGCGGAGCGACCGCCCTTGCTCGACGCACCCGTCAGCGGCTCTCCGTTGCCCAGATAGAAGGTCGCGAAGGAGTAGTACGCGGTCTTGGTCACCGAGGTGAATTCCGGGGCGATGGCGTAGGCATTGGAGAATTCCATGCCGGAGAGCTCGGCGCCCGTCTCGACGGCCATCAAGGTGCCGTCGCCGGTATTGACGTTGCAGCCCAGCGTTTTCGACAGGAAGGCGCACCCGCCGGTCGCCAGCACGACGGCGCGGGCGGCGATATCGATGTGCGCGCCGTCCGACAGCCGCTGCAGGCGGGCTCCGGCCACGGCGCCGTCGGCGTCGATCAGCAGTTCGATTGCGGGCGTGTGGTCGAGGATCCTCACCCCGGCGCGCCGCACCCGAAGCCGTTGGCGCTTCATGTATTCCGGGCCCTGCACGCCCGTCCGCAGCGGCTGTCCATCGCGGCCGACGGGGAACGGATAGCGGCCGATCTCGGCGAGTTCGTTCACTCGAGAGTATGTTTCGTCGAGCACCCGCGCCATCCAGCCCCGGTCGGCGAGATAACCGCCGAGAGCCTCGCGGCCGGCCATCGCCTGCTCGCGCAGCTCCGGCTCCGGCCGGACATACCAGATTCCGGTCCCCGCGGCAGCCGTCGCGCCGCTGCTACCACAGAATCCCTTGTCCGCCAGTGTGACCGAGGCACCTGTGGCCGCGGCCTTCAGTGCGGCCCAGGTGCCTGCCGGTCCGCCGCCGAGGACGAGAACATCGAGTTCGGTCATGATGTCACCTTCTGCTGCAGGAGATCCGATTGCCGGAGCCCAGGTTGTTCCGAAGAGTCGTGGCTGCGGTGCAGGTCCCGGTCCCCGGCGGGACGCGGCCACGGGACATACTGCGGGATATACCGGCCCATTACCGTCGCGCCGAGCGCGGAAATCCCGCCGATCGTGAGGACCGAGACCGCCAGTGGGGCAGCGGTCGCCAGTGTGGCGATCAGCAGCGGCCCCGCGAAGGCACCCGCATCGTGGTTGAGACGCCATGCTGCGAGGAACTCGGCGCGGATCGCGGGGGGCGCGACGTCCGCGCCGAGGACCATGATCAGCCCGTTGCTGATCCCGTTGCCGATTCCCATCACCACCGCGACAATCCCCAGTGACGGTGCCGAATGTGTCAGTGGCACGGTGAAATATGCGATTGCCAGGATCGCGAGCGAGGGAACCGCGATGAAGCCGCGGCCGAAGCGGTCCATCACATGCCCGGCGGGATAGGCGAAGACCACCTCCAGTGCCGCGCCGATACCGAAGATCAAACTGGCTGTCGCCGCGCTCATCCCGATGTGATCGGCCCACAGCGGCAAGATCGCATCGCGGGATGTCCGCGCCACCCCGAGCAGCAGCACACCCGCGCCCAAGGTCGACAGCACTCGCCGGTGCAGGCGTGCGACTCCGACGAGCGACAGCGGCGGCTCCTGCTCCTGCACAACGGTTCCCGGCACGGTCCGCACCATCAGCGCACCCGCGACGGCGAAGGCGACCAGCTCGACCACGAACCCGCCCCTGGTGCCGAGGCCGAGGATGGCCCACGCGCCGAGGAATGGTCCGACGAAAAACCCGAGCCGCATCGAGCCGCCGAACAGCGACATCACGCGCGCGCGGCGCTCGAACGGAATGGCCTCGGCCAGGTAGGTCATCCGCGCCAGACCCCAGATGGCATTGGAGAGTCCGACGATGAGCAACCCCGCGCACAACATCGGAATGTTCTGCGCGAGCAGGCACACCAGCACGCCGACGATCCCGACCGCGGTGCCGCCGATGATCGAGGTCCGCTCGCCGACCTTGGCCACCAACTGACCTGCGGGAAGATCGCCGAGCACCTGACCGAGCCCGACCAGCGCCACCGCCAGTCCCGCGACGGCTGTGGAGGCGCCGAGGTCGAGCGCGGTCAGCGTCATGACCGGTGCGCCCGCCCCCATGCCGATGCCGCGCGCCAAGGTCGGCAGGTAGACCGAGAACATCAGGGGCCGAAGAGAGTCCGTGGCAGCCGGCCCCGATTCCAGATCGGAGGTCATGCGCTCGCTTCGGTCTGCACCTCGGCGAACTGGCTTTCCACCGATTCGAGTCCGTAGTGCCCACGCAACGTATCCGCCTCGTAGTCGGAGCGGAAGAGGCCGCGCTCCTGCAGGATCGGCACGACCCGCTCGACGAAGACCTCGAGTCCACCTGGCAGATACGGCGGCATGATGTTGAAGCCGTCCGCCGCGCCGTTCTCGAACCAGGTCTGCAGCTCGTCGGCGATCTGCGTCGGCGTGCCCGCGAACGAGCGGTGGCCACGACCACCGCCCAATTTGCCGATCAGCTGGCGCACCGTGAGGTTCTCGTTCTCGGCCAATTCCTTCACCAGGGTGAACCGGCTCTTGCCGCCCTCGATTTCGGTCACCGACGGCAGCGGTGGCAGCGGTGCGTCGAGTGCGTGCTCGGTGAGATCGATGCCGAGCAGCCGTGACAGCTGACCGAGCGCATAGTCGGGTGAGATCAGGTCGGTGAATTCCCGCTCCAGTGCCTCGGCCTCCGCCGTGGTGTCGGCAATGTAGGGCACTAGTCCCGGCAGCACCTTCAACTCGTCGGCGGAGCGTCCGTATTTCGGCAGCCGAGACTTGAGATCGCGGTAGAAGGCCTGTCCCTCGGCCAGTGTCCGCTGCGCGGTGAACACCGCTTCGGCGTATTGCGCGGCGAATTCCTTACCGCTCTCCGATGATCCGGCCTGCACGAGCAGGGGCCGCCCCTGTGGGCTGCGCGGCGAGTTCAGCGGCCCGCGGACCTTGAAGCGGGGACCGTCGTAGTCGACGGTGTGTACCTTGTCGGGATCGGCGAAGACCCCTTCCTTCGGGTCGAGGACGATCGCCGAGGATTCCCAGCTGTCCCACAGTTGGATCGTGACGTCGACGAATTCCTGCGCCCGTTCATAGCGGCGGGCATGTTCGGGGATGGCTTCGAAGCCGAAGTTGAACGCCTCCTCCTCGCTGCCCGAGGTGACAATGTTCCAGCCCGCCCTTCCGCTGCTGATGTGGTCGAGCGAGGCGAACTTGCGGGCCAGATTGAACGGTTCGTTGTAGGTGGTGGAAGCCGTGGCGATCAGCCCGACCCGCGAGGTGGCCGCGGCGATGGCGGCCAGCAGCGTCACCGGCTCGAAGACCGCCAGCGTATTGCGCTTGATGCGCGGGCCGACCGCGAGGCTGTCGGCGAAGAACACCGAGTCGAGCTTGCCGCGCTCGGCGATCCGCCCCAGCTCTTGGAAGTGCTCCACGTCGAGCACCCGGTGCTCTTCGGTGCGCGGGTGTCGCCACGCCGCCTCGTGGTGCCCGACTCCCATCAGAAAGGCGTTGAGGTGGAATTGTTTACGAGATGCCGACATCGGTGATTGTTCCTTTGGTACGGGTTCGGATGGCCGGGTCAGGCGTTCGATTCGATACGCCAGCGCGAGAAATGGCGTTCGAGGGCGACGAGGACACCGTTGAAGACGAGGCCTAACAAGGAAATGGCGAGGATTCCCGCGTACATGTCGGGGATCTGGAAGTTCTGCTGCGCCGCGGTGATCAGATAGCCGAGTCCAGCTCTGGCGCCGACCATTTCGGCGGCGAGCAGCACAAGGATCGAGCCTGCCGCGGCCATGCGCAGGCCGGTGAAGACGGAGGGGAGCGCGGCGGGCAGGATCACCTTCTGGAACAGCCGCAGCGGCGACAGCCCCAGCGATACTGCGGATTTGATGAGCAGCGGGTCCACGGTGCGCACACCGGTGATGGTGTTGAGCAGGATCGGGAAGGAGCTCGCATATACTACGAGCGCTACCTTCGAGGTTTCCCCGATACCGAGGATCAGCACGAACACCGGAAGCAACGCCAGCGCGGCGGTGTTGCGGAACAGCTCCAGTATCGGGTTCAGGAAGTCGGAAACCGGCTTGTACCAGGCGATCGCGACCCCGAGCGGCACCGCGAAGGTCAGCGCGATCGAGTAGCCCGTCAGCGAGCGACCGAGGCTGGTCGACACGTGTGTCCACATCTCGCCGCTCTGCACCAGGTCGATGAATGCCTGCGCGACCGTGGTGAACGGTGGCAGGAATATTTCGTCGACCAGCCCCCAAGCCGGTGCGAACTGCCATATCAGCAGCAATGCGGCAAACGCGGTGGTCGGCTTCAGCACGCGCCAGCCGAGCTTGCCCGTTGCGGCGAGCGCCCGCCAGCCGATCGAGGGCCCGGCCGCGGCCGCGTCGGCCGGGGCGAGTTGGGGTGGCACGGCCACCTGGAGTCGAGCCGGGGGAGCGATGAGTTCCACTGCGCTAGACATGGGTCAGCCTCTCGGTGTCGGATACGACGGGGGTGTGCTCGGGCGCGATCTCGCTCTGCAGCAGCGACCAGATCTGGTGCCGATACCCGCGGAAGAGCTCGGTCGACCGAATGTCTGCTGCGGCGTTCCTGTCGATGTCGACATCGAGCACCGCTTTGATGCGGCCCGGTCGCGCGGTCAGCACCGCGACCCGCTGGCCGAGGTACACCGCCTCATCGATGCCGTGGGTGATGAACAGGATGGTCTTGCCGGTTGCTTGCCAGATACGTAAAAGCTCGTCCTGCAACGACTCCCGGGTCTGCGCGTCGAGCGCGGCAAATGGCTCGTCCATCAGCAGTACCTCCGGGTCGAAGGCGAGACTGCGGGCGATGGCGACGCGTTGCTTCATGCCACCGGACAGTTCGTGCGGGAAGCGGTCACCGAACCCGCCGAGTCCGACCAACTCCAGATACTCCTCGGCGCGTTCGCGCCGGGCGCTGCGCCGCAAACCCTTTGCCTCGAGGCCGAATTCGATATTCGCGCGCGCCGTGCGCCAGGGAAACAGCGCGTATTGCTGGAATACGATGCCCCGGTCGAGTCCTGGGCCGTCGATCGGTTTGCCGTCCAACAGGATTTCACCGGAGGTGGGCTTGCTCAATCCACCGAGCAGATCCAGCAGCGTCGATTTACCGGAGCCGCTCGGCCCGACCAGGACGAGGAACTCGCCCTCGCGCAGGTCCAGCGAGATGTCCTCGATGGCGGTGAATTTCTCGTGTGAACCACGGATCGGAAATTGCTTGTTGACGTGAGTGAGCGAGAGTTTCGCTGTGGTTGTTGTCATTTCGCTGCCACCGCTTCACCGGTCGGTCCGCTCTCCGCCGGGAAGGCGCCGTTGGAGTACGGGTTGTACTTATTGGTGAACAGATCGGTGACCTTCAGCTGTCCTTCTTTGAGCTCGCCATTGCGCGCCAGCCAGTCGATCCAGATCTGCAGTTCCTTTTCGGCGATCACGCCACCGGGCACGGGAATTCCCGAGCTCTTCCAGTACTTCAGCAGGTCGGTATTCTCATTGCGGCCGCGCTTCTCGATGATCGTCCTGAATCGCGCGACCACCTCGTCGCGCGGAGTGACCTGCAGCCAGCGGGTTGCCCGCGCGGTCCCCTGGACGAAGTCCGCTACCGCCTCGGTGTTTTTGGCGATGTAGTCGTTTCGGAAAACGTAGGTGCCGTAGTCGAACTGTCCGAAAAGCGCTTTGTCGGTGTAGAGCGGGTGGATGCCGCCGCGTTCGACGGCGGTTTCCCGGAAAACGCCACCCAGGGTGCCGACCTCTACCTGGCCCTTGCGCAGTGCGTCCTCGGTGTTGGCGGGCGGCAGCACAACCAGTTGGACCTGCTTGACCTCGCTGTCGGTGAGGCCCTGCTGATGCAGCCACTCCCGCGTGATGAACTCGTGGTGCGCGCCGAGGGTATTGACGCCGACCTTCTTGCCGATGAGGTCGCGTGCCGATGTGATACCGGAATCGTCGCGGACGAAATATCCACTGAACGACTTCTCGTCCGCGCCATAGGAACTGAGCACCGAGGTGACCTTGGCGCCACCGGAGATCAGCTTCACGACGGCGCCGTTGAACGCGCTGCCCACCTCGACCTGGTTGGTCGCCGCCGCCTGAATATTGGCGGGCCCGCTGGTGGTGTCGCCCTCCCAGTGCAGTGCGATCTTGCTGAAGTAGCCGAGGTCCTCCGCCAGCTCGTACGCGGTGACCTGACCGGTGGTGCCCTGATAACGGATGACGGCCTTGCCGTCTGCAGTTGTGCCCGGTTCGGACTTGCTGCACCCAGTGAGAACGGAAATACCGGTGAGCAGGGTGAGGGCGGCGGCGAACGCTCGGGTTCGGCGGCGCGGGGGTGCGGAGGACGGCATGGTGTTTTCCTTCGATGAAAATGCGCTGCGCGGAACGAAATAGGCATGCGGCAGCGACAGTGGAGTCGCTGATATCGCGACTCGAGGATGTGTCGGAATCTCCGAAAGCGCGAACCGGACCGGTGCGGAACATGTTCCGCCGGGCTCGTCGCTGCGTCAGGGGCGACAGATCCCGTGCGGAACCCGCATGAGGTCGATCGCGCGGCGGCGGATCAGCGCTGTGGGTATCAACACGTCGAGACTTTCTCGAGTTCTGGTGCGGGTCGGGCGGTGGCTGTGACTTTCAATGGTGTGGCCCTGCGGACGGGGAAACAACGGCCATTCCACATTGTGAAAATCGGCGTGAGTTTATTTTCGGCACAGTGGTACTTCCGCTGCTCGGGTGTCCGCTGCTCAGCTCGTCGAGCCGGCGCCGTTCTGCACGACCCCGCCGATGCGCACGGCGATCTGACGCATGGCGGGCAGGATTTCGCGGACCAGTTCGTCGTTGAGTCGCGCCGAGCGCGCCTGCACGCTCAGCGCGCCCCAGACCTGCTTGTCGGCCCCGAACACCGGCACCGCGATCGAGCGCACCGGATCATCGCTCTCGAGCTCCTCGAGCGCGAAACCCTTGCGCCGCACCAGATTCAAGTCTTCGGTGAGACGTCGGTCCGCAGGCGTGTAGGCGAGTAGGGCGCGCCCGGCCGCGCTGGATCGCAGCGGTTGCCGCAGGCGCGGCAGCTGATGGGAACAGAAGAGCACCGGCGGACGCGCGTGGAAGACGGTGACGGCGTCGCTCGAATCGGCGACGCTGAGACTCGCGGTGATCTTGATCCCGGCGGCGAGGGCGTACATATGTGGTGCGGCCGAATCGATGCCGAGCCGAGTCAGCGCCGGCCGCGCCAACGTCGCAAGGCCTTGCCCGACCCGGTAGCGGTCGGTGGCCGGGTCCTGCTCCAGCAGCCTGCCGCGCACCAGAGCCTGGGCGAGGCGGTGCGCGGTGCTGACCGGAACACCGGCCAGATGCGCCAATTCGCTGATCGAGAGCTCGGGATCGTCACCTTCGAAGCAGTTCAGCAGATGGATGGCCCGCTCGACGGCCTGAGATCCCGAACGCGGCTGATAGGTGGTGCCCATGGTGATTCCTCGCGGTCCGGATGCCGGTCCGGCGGCGGGTGCGGACCTGGCACACACTGTCCTCGGCCGGATGTGGTCGAGCAATAGTTCGACGCCGGGTGCGTCTAATGGCGGCTGCGGTGGCGGCGATCACTCGTGGTGAGTTGTTCTACCCCGGCATGTATCCTGCACAAGGACGTAATCGTGTCCTTTCGGTGTTTTCGGTAGATGGCGTGGACGCAGAGATCCGCGGCAACGACTAGAAGGAGGTGGGGTTGCCATGCGCAGCGAACCTCCGAGTCGAAGGCCGCGCGGCGCCGCCCTTTCGCACTCATAGCTCGTACGCGACAGCAGGGACCGGCGCCCGCGGTGTGAATCACACGCGTCTCATTCACCTTCCGCTCTGCTGAGGACTTCCCCATGTCGCAGACCGAACTCATCGATGCACGCTCGACGCTGTCCGAATCGCTGCCCGACGTCGCGTTGCCCGACGTTTCGTTGCAGGATGCCGTCGACACCCACCGCGTCGACGCCGCGCTCGAATGGCTCGACAACCACCCACCGCACGTCATCGCCGACCAGCTCGCCCGTATGGACGCCGTCCAGGCGGGCATGGCCTTCCGACTGCTGGACAAGGATCTGGCGCTCGCGGTGTTCGAGGAACTCGAACCGGTGGACCAGCAGCAGATCCTGCAGGGCCTGCGCGACCAGACCTTCCGCGAGCTCGTCGAGGGCATGGACCCCGACGACCGGGCCAGGATGTTGCGTGAGGCGCCGGCCAAGGTCGCCAAGAAGGTGCTCGCGGGGCTGAGCCAGCGCGAGCGCCGGATGACCGCGGCGCTGCTGGGCTACCCCGAGGGCTCGGTCGGGCTGTACATGACGCCGGAAGTTGTTGCGCTGCCGCGCAATCTGAGCGTCGCCGATGCGCTGCAGACGGTGCGGATCAAGGGCATCAACGCCGAGACGGTGTACACGCTGCCGGTGGTGGACTCCGGCCGCCGCCTCACCGGCATCGTGGAGCTGCGCGAGCTGGTGCTGAGCCGGCCGGACACGATGGTCTCCGAACTCGTCGTCACCGAGCCCGCCTTCGTGCGGGCCACCGACTCCGCCGAGAAGGCGGCGCGGCTGATGCGCGAGACCAACGACATCAACCTGCCGGTCGTCGACAGCGAGGACCGGCTCGTCGGCCTGCTCACCATCGACGACGCGGTCGAGGTCATCGAGGCCGCCGACAGCGAGGACGTGGCCAAGCAGGCCGGATCCGCGCCGTGGGAAGGTCACTACATGGCGGCGGGGGTATTCCAGCTCGCTCGCTACCGCGCGCTATGGCTGCTGTTGTTGTTGCTCGCGGCGACGTTGACTGTCAGCGTCACCGACTTCTTCTCCGGAACTCTGGAGCAGGCCGCGCACCTGGCGCTGTTCATTCCGCTGCTCATCGGTGCGGGCGGGAATGCCGGCGCGCAAGCGGCCACCTCGTGTGTGCGCGCGCTCGCCGTCGGTGAGGTACGCGGTTCGGACTTGCTCGAGGTGATCTGGCGGGAATGCCGGGTCGGCCTGGTGCTCGGCGGCATGCTCGCCGGCGCCGGCGTGATCATCGGGGCATTGTTCGTCGGCGCGAAGGTCGCGCTCGTCGTCGGCATCACCCTGATCCTGATCTGCGGCTGGGCCGCCACCATCGGCGGCACCATGCCGCTGCTGGCCAAGCGCCTGCGCATCGACCCGGCCGTGGTCTCCGCCCCCATGGTGACCACTCTGGTCGATGCCACCGGCCTGATCATCTACTTCACGACGGCCAAAATCGTTCTGGGCATCTGACCGAATTGTGAAGGGGCCCTGAGGGTCTCGTCATGGTGCACCCGGCGGCAGCTGTTCTGGTTCGCAACGGCAAAACACTGGCATATGCCAGTGTTGTCGGCTAGTGTCGAACACGTTTTCGATGCCGTAGCGAAGAAGGGGAGGGCTCGACCCATGAGTAGCAGCGGGAAACCACTTGAACAGCGTGTGTACGAACTAGAACTATGGCGTGATCACCAGATCACCCGGGATACTGTGACGGTGACGCAAATTCACGAGCAGCTAGCCGCGATCCACACCGGCATCGCCGACATCCACACCGATATCGGTGATCTGGATGGACGCTCGGTCGCCTCACGGCTTATTTCGATGGGCGTCGACATCGGCAGTATCGCATCTCGTCAGGATGAGATGGCGTTGCGTCAGGATGAGATGGCTTCCGGTTTGGAAGTGATGGCGTTGCGTCAGGATGAGATGGCTTCCGGTTTGGAGGCGATGGCGTTGCGTCAGGATGAGATGGCTTCCGGTTTGGAAGTGATGGCGTCGCGTCAAGACGTGATGGCTTCCGGTTTGGAGGCGATGGCGTTGCGCCAAGACGCGATGGATCGCAGGCTGATATCGGTAGAGGCAGATGTCAGCACTATCAAGGTTGATGTCGGTGGGTTGAAGACCGACGTTGCTCAAATTCTGCGAATTCTGCAGAAGCCCAACGGCGACACGTAATTCAGGGATCGAGTGTGCCGGCGCCCTGCCGCTGCTGGAATCGCAGCGGCAGGGTAGCGGTCAGAACTCCCAGTCGGCGTCTTCGGTGTTGACAGCCTTGCCGATGACGTAGCTGGAACCGGAGCCGGAGAAGAAGTCGTGGTTCTCGTCGGCATTGGGCGAAAGTGCCGACAGGATAGCGGGATTCACGTCCGTCTCGTCCTTGGGGAACAGACCTTCGTAGCCCAGGTTCATCAGGGCCTTGTTGGCGTTGTAGCGCAGGAACTTCTTGACGTCCTCGGTGAGCCCCACCTCGTCGTAGAGGTCCTGGGTGTACTCGACCTCGTTGTCGTACAGCTCGAAGAGCAGCTCGAACGTGTAATTCTTCAGCTCGTCGCGCTCGGCCTGGCCGACGAGCTCGAGGCCCTTCTGGTACTTGTAGCCGATGTAGTAGCCGTGCACGGCCTCATCGCGGATGATGAGCCGGATCAGGTCGGCGGTGTTGGTGAGCTTGGCCCGCGAGGACCAGTACATCGGCAGGTAGAAGCCGGAGTAGAACAGGAAGCTCTCCAGCAGAGTGGAGGCCACCTTGCGCTTGAGCGGATCGTCGCCGTTGTAGTACTCCAGCACGATCTCGGCCTTGCGCTGCAGGTTTCGGTTCTCCTCCGACCAGCGGAACGCGTCGTCGATTTCACGCGTGGAGCACAGCGTGGAGAAGATGGAGCTGTAGCTCTTGGCGTGCACCGACTCCATGAACGCGATATTGGTGTACACCGCCTCCTCGTGCGGGGTCAGTGCGTCCGGAATCAGGCTCACCGCGCCGACGGTGCCCTGAATGGTGTCCAGCAGTGTGAGACCGGTGAACACGCGCATGGTCAATTGCTTCTCATCGGCGGTGAGGGTGTTCCACGACGGAATGTCGTTGGACACCGGCACCTTTTCGGGCAGCCAGAAGTTGCCGGTCAGTCGATCCCAGACCTCGGCATCCTTCTCGTCGGGCACCCGATTCCAGTTGATCGCCGACACCCGATCGATCAGTTTCATCCTGCCTCCACACCCTTCCCGAGCACGCTGCCGTCACAGAATTGCTACCCATTGAACACTACTCCTAGTGGGTGACAAGTCCATGCAGCACAACACCTTGTGTCGCAGCGGTGCATGTCACTGCGGCGCAGATACGCCCATGACCACCGCATGCGCGACCCATTGTCCGTCATGACTCGTGATTCGAGCGCATCGGACCCGGCGCGTTCCGATCGATCGCCGGTGGTTTGCCTACCGCAGTGTTCCGGTGCCGAGTCGTGACGGATCGCATGGTCTGCGCCCCGGTCGTGCGGTTAGCTGTCCTTCGATCGGCGAACGCCGGTGCCGCATTCGCCGATCGCCGATCACGCCCGGCGCCATGGACTCCGGAATACCCCGGCAGTAGCATCGGTGCCAACGTGTGGTGACCGAGGGGGCCCGATGTCCGCACCGACACCGTCTGCACCGAATGATCCCGATATGACCGACCTGGTCGGGAAGCTTGCGCGAATACCGAGCGGTCGCCGCGGCAAGTGGGTGGTCCTCGGGGTCTGGATCATCGCACTGATCGCGTTGGGCTCCTTCGCGGGAAAGCTCACCGGCGCGCAGAAGAACGACAGCGTCACCTGGCTGCCCGACAGCGCCGAATCGACACAGGCATTCAAGCTGGCCGAAAAATTCGGCAACAGCGAGCATGTGCCAGTCGTGCTGGTCTATGAGCGGACCAGCGGTATCACCGATGCGGACCGGGTCGCGGTCGGCGCGGACGCGGCACGATTCAAGCGACTCGAGCACGTCGTCGTCGATAATGTGCTCGGCCCGATCCCCTCCGGAGACGGCCAGGCCGTAGAGATCCTGCTGCCGATCGACATGGGCACCGAAGGCTGGACCCGGCTGACCGACGTGGTCACCGAGATCAAGGACGGCGCGGGTGATCGGCCGGAGGGATTGTCCTTCTACGTCACCGGGCCCGCCGGATACGCGGCGGAATTCGGTGCGGCGTTCAAGGGCATCGACGGCCTGCTGCTGTACTCCGCCGCGGCGGTCGTCATCGTCATTCTGCTGCTGACCTACGGGCCGATGCTGTGGGCGCTGCCGCTGATCGCCGCGGGGTTCGCGCTGACGATCGCGCAGAGCGCCGTGTACGGCGCGACCCAACTCGGCCTGACCGTCAATGCGCAGAGCCAGGGCATCCTCACCGTCCTGGTATTCGGCGCGGGCACCGACTACGCCCTATTGCTGGTCGCGCGCTATCGCGAGGAACTGCGCAGGCACGCGGACAAACACGCGGCGATGGCCGTCGCTCTTCATCGGGCCGGGCCCGCGGTGCTCGCCAGCGGTTCCACCGTGATCATCGCGATGCTGGCGCTGCTGGTCGCGGAAATGAACTCCACCAAGGGCATCGGTCCGGTCTGCGCGATCGGCGTCGCGGTCGCGCTCGCGGCGATGCTGACGCTGCTGCCCGCACTGCTGGTCATCGTCGGCCGGTGGATCTTCTGGCCGCGCCACCCCGATTTCGGCACCGCCGACCACACCGAATCCGGTCTCTGGGCGCGTATCGGGCTGTTCATCACGGATCGACCGCGTCCGGTCTGGATTGTCACCGCGCTGGCGCTCGTCGGGCTCGCATTCGGTGTCGTAGGCCTGCAGTCCAACGGCATCGCGAACAAGGATTCGTTCGTCGGCTCGTCCAATGCGGTCACCGGAACCGAAGTCTTGGAACGCCATTTCGACGCGGGCACCGGTCAGCCGGTCATCGTCATCGCGCAATCCGCGCGGGCCGACGCCGTCGCCGCCGCGGTGCGCGCTACACCGGGCATCGCCGCGCCGACGCCGCCGATGGTCAAGGACGATCTGGTCTATCTGGAAGGCACGCTGTCCGACCCGCCGGACACCAAGGCCGCCGACGCGACTGTCGACCGCGTGCGCGCCGCCGTGCACACGGTGGACGACCAGGCCAAGATCGGCGGTGGCACCGCAGTGGTGCTGGATATCAAACGTGCAGTGGCCCATGATAATCGGGTCATCGTGCCGGTGGTGCTCGCCATCGTGATGGTGATCTTGATGGTGCTGCTGCGCGCGGTCCTGGCACCGATCGTGCTGACCGCGACCGTGGTGCTGTCGTACTTCGCGGCACTCGGGTCGAGCCGCTGGATCTTCGACCTGGTCGGGTTCGTGGGCACCGATGCCGGGCTGCCATTGCTCGCGTTCGTGTTCCTGGTGGCCCTCGGCATCGACTACAACATATTTCTGATGTCGCGGGTCCACGAAGAGGCGAAGAAGCACGGCACGCGCCACGGTGCGCTGATCGGTTTGTCGGCGACCGGCGGGGTGATCACCTCGGCCGGGCTCGTGCTGGCCGGCACGTTCGCGGTCTTCGCGACCATGCCGGTGGTGACGTTCGCCGAGATGGGCATCGTCATCGCCGTCGGTGTTCTGCTCGACACGGTGATCGTCCGCTCGATCCTGGTGACCGCGCTGACCCTGGATATCGGCGACCGCATCTGGTGGCCGAGCGCCCTGGCACGTCCGCGAACAGAAACGGTGGCCGAATCGGTGGTCAGCGTCGGCAAGTAGCCGCACAGCTGGGTCGCTCGCGCCGAACTCGCCTCATGGCCTGCGCAGATTTCGGCCGCGCACCGGATACGTTGTGGCGGATAGGCGATTGCCACGCGTTTCGGAAGGAGTGTGTGTTATGACCAGTCCCACCTCGACCCCGATACGTCCGGTGCTCAATGACATGACGATTTTCGCTGGCACCCTGATCCTGATCACCGGCCTGCTGCACCTGCTGACAGCGATCGCTGCCATCGCTGGGCGCGGCATCTTCGTGGTGACCGAAGACCAAGTGTTCCTGGTCGACGTCTCCACATGGGGATGGGTCCACCTGGTGATCGCGGCGCTGATCATCGTCGCGGGCGTCGGCGTCGTCACCGGTAAGACCTGGGGTTACCTCGCAGGCATCGGGATGGCGTCGGTCAGCATTCTGGACAACTTCCTGTTCGCCCCTATCTACCCGTTCTGGGCATTGGTGATCATCGCCATCGACATCCTGGTGATCTGGGCGCTGGCCCGCCAGCTCGGCGCCGACTGATACAGACGCCGCCCGGTTTCGCGGCCTCGGCCCCTGAGTCCTATCCAGTACGGGACCCAGGGGCCGAGTCGTCTCTCACCTACCTCCTGGCGGTGGGCCACCAGGGCCGCCCGGTGGCCGACCCGGGCCGTTGTCGGACCGAGTGCTCTGCGACTTCTCGGCGACACCCACGGTGAGCGCGACCGACATCCCGGACGAGGGTGTACCGGACACGGTGGCAAGTTCGGCGTCCCAGCCGTCACCGAAGACGTTATCCGAGGCCAGCGAGGTGTTGGCGAGGTTGGGAATGCTCTTCGCATAGCCGGAGTCGTAGGCGTACACTGCGGCGCAGGCGTCCTGGGGGAGAGCGATCTGCGAGGTGAGGCGGGCATTATCGCCAGCGACGGCCACCGCGAGCGAGTCGTAGACTTCGAAATGGATATGGGTCCACCGACCGGAATAGCAACCGGGGAAGACGGATTCGAAGGTAACCTTGCCGGTAGCGTCCGCCACTTGGACACCGCGTAGATAGTTCTGCGTGGTGACGCCGTCGCTGTACAACGAGTACTTGCCGTCCCGGTCGCAGTGCCACAGATACACGGCCATGCCGTCGCCCGCCGCGCCGTTCTTTGCCAGGTCTTGAAACGTCAACTCGAGCGTCATCGGAACACCATGGGCGACACCAGAATACGATCCGAAGCTGCCGGTGATATCGCGGCGCACAACACCGGACTCAACGAGCACATTGGGCCCGTTGGATCCGTCGCCCGGATATGGGCCCGCCGTCTCCTGCGGAATCGCGGACGCGGTCCCGGTTGCCGCGACGGTCGTGGACGCAGTGCCGACAGCGGTCGTGTGAGTGGTTGTCGACGCGCACCCCGCCGCGACCGTCGCCGCTCCTGCGACACCGAAGAACGTCAGTGCTTTGCGGCGCGACATCACCTTCATATCGTGCCCAAGCCCGAGATCGTGCTCGTGCACTTCGACGCCGTCGCCGCGGCGCGGATGGTGTGCGCTCACTGAGTGTCCTTCCATCGTCACAACATGTTGTCCAGTGCGAGGTTATGGAGGGGTGCTCGGGAGTGTCTGGGTTCCTGCTGGGAGTCCGCTGTGAGACGGTCTACTCGCCCGTTTCGGGTGTGATGCGGGGGATATGACCAACTACGAAGTCGGGGGAATCTCCTGCCGCTATTCAAGACTTGTTCAGCACCTGACCCCGGACGAAAAGGAGCGGACCGTCGGCTTGCGGAATGTCCCGGGTTTCGGCCGCAAGTGCGATCAGCAGGTCGGTGGATCTCGAGATCTGCGAGCCGGTGCGATAATCGAAACCCGAAGAGAGGGAGTGCTGATGCCGGAGCCGATGCCGGGTGCGGTCCGACAGGGCAACTGGTTCGTACTACTCGATCCTGGCTGGACGGCAGGCACTCCGGACAGCGTGCCGCCACCAGAGGTCATCGTCGGCGGTTGGATGCTCGATGCCGACGGTGCAGTCGGGCCTTTCGAGCCGAATCCGAATTATGTGCCACGCAACCAGTCGACCCCTACTGATCCGCTCGACGCGCTGTTGCGGCTGGCGGCTCGGGGAGAAGATGTCGGCGATCAGATCGTTCCCACCATCCGCGACACCGTTGTGCAGATCGGATGCGACGAGAACGACGACCCAGTGATCGTGTTGTCGCCCGACGGGGTTCCATGTGTGCAAATAGTGACTGCCGAGGTGCACCGGTCTCGATTGACCACCGATCGTTCGTGGCCGGTGGTCGGCAGCAAGCTGTCGGAGATCGTGCCGGAGGGTACTGACATCCTGATCAACCCCGGAGGTCGAGCACAGTTCCGTCTGGTCGGTGCCGCGCTGCGCGGCACCGATTGAGGGAGCGCGGGGTCCGTACTTCGTCGGTTCGCCTGCCCGCCCGCACGGAGTGACGCGCGAATCGGCTTCCTGGCCGGGGGGATCAGGGCGGCGCTGCCGAATCGGGCGCGGTAGTTGATCGGGATGGCGCCGGAAAGGTCTTGAATCGTGGTTGCTCGTTTCCCGCCGCGTCGTAGGTGGGGAGTATCCCTATTTTGGATGAGCGACCATCCGCTGATGTATTGGTATTGAAGCCTGCGGTCGGCGCATGGATGTCTCGGTTCGCGTGGCCGGCCTCATGCAGCGAGCGCGCGGCGGTGCGTGCCGCGTCAGCTCCGTGGGCGGCCGCATTGCACGAGATCATGACAAGCGGGCTCTCCGGTTGTAGGTCGGCCGCCCTCCTGAAATTTCTATTGGCTGCGACGAGCTTGCCGTAGGTCTCGCCGTTCAATACGAGGATTGTCTTCTTCGACCCTGGTGGCCCGATCGTGGCCTGGACCACGAAATATTCCTCACTGGAGTGGGCATTGACGTAAATGGGCGGCCTGCCGGCTTCGACGTCCTTCGCCCACGGCGCCTCCTGTTCGCGTGAATGTCGCCAATCCGTACCCGATCTTTCCGCGGCATAGACCCGCCAGTCGTCCCGGTGCTCGGCTTTTGCCCAGTCGGTAATCTTCACGGCATCGTCGGCCTCCAACGGAAAACTCACGCCGATTGGATTGCCCTCGGCATCGTTCAGCTGCACCGAGTGCACATCATCGGCTTCGAATCGCCGCCACTGGCCGGTCAAGTCCAGGCCGAACAACTGACCGTGCGAACCGGAATCTGCACGGTCGCCGTCGAAGTGATGCGAACCTATCGGCCCTATGCCGGCCGCATCCCCCCACACCGTATTCACGGCAGCCGATTGTGCATGGTCGCCGGTTCGTCTCAAGCGGTCGCTGACGCCATGTGCCGCAGACTCCGTGGCCTTTCCGAGTCGGGCCACTACCTCCAGGAGCTCGTCGGTGGCCGGAGAGATATTACCCATGCCGATGCCCCCTTTTTCATGTCTGGGGACTCTTTTCGGTGGCGACCCACGCCAGGCATCCAGTGTGCCGGAGCCGATTCCCGCAAAACTTCTCGAGGTTGGGGATATTCATTCGGCGCGGTGTGTGGCCCCCGGTGAGCATCGGATCGAGTTCGATATTCACCGGGCGGAGATGGATTGAGTTACTCGGTTAGCGTATTGACTTGCGTGCAACGAGGATTCGGCACCGTCACTAGCTCGTGTCCGCGATACGGCGATTGTTCGGCGATCGAGTCTGAGCGAGATCGAGTCGGGCTCGGTCAGTCGGTGACGAATCCGTTGAGCGTGCCGCGGATGTCGGTGAGCAGCGCGCGGGCGGCGCTCAGGCCCCTGCCGTACCAGACGGAGTCCTCGACGGCGAAGACACGGTGGTCGGTGGCGGCCCCGAGTTCTTTCCACGCGTCGCCGCGCAACACGGTTTCCCCGTGCTTCTTGCCTGCTTCGCCCGCGAAGATCACGTAGATGAGATCGCCTTCGACCTTGTCGAGATCGGCGGCGCCGATGTCGAAGGAGGGGCCGCGCTGCACGGTCGGGCGCTGCACACCCGCGTCGGCGAGGACTCCGCCCGCGAAGCTGTTGGCGCCTTGGACCTGGTCCTGGTCGGCGGTGAACCGGACGACCGAGGCCTGAGTCTGGTTGGCGATGACCGCTTTACCGGTGTCGACGGCCTCGGTGCGGTAGTTCTCCAACGCGATGTTCGCGGCGTTGCTACGGCCGAGACCCGCTGCGAGCCCGGTGAATTCGGCCTGCCAGCCGCTGGTGGTGCCGGCCAGGACGGTGGGTGCGATGGCCTGCAATGCGTCGAAACCGGCTGTGCCCGAAAGCAGGTCGCCGATGA